>CAZPJU010000027.1:14680-16602 GCA_964586965.1 uncultured Lachnospiraceae bacterium
CCGACAGAGGATAATTTTGTTATGTATTAAATCATGTTGGTTATGAAAATTTCCAAACCGATAAAAATCAGAATAACACCGCCCAGAATATCAGCCTTTCCGGCAAGTTTTGTTCCTGCTTTTTTGCCGAGAATCAATCCGACAAAGCAAATCAAAAACGTCACCGCACCGATCAACAGGCACGAAAGCAAAGCTTCTATACACTGATAATCCGCAATTGTAAATCCGACGGATAACGCATCAATCGAGGTTGCAACGCCCTGAACCAACAAAGCTTTCAAGCCCACCGCCGTTTTTTCTTCATCCGAATCTTTGTGTTTTATTCCTTCATAAAGCATTTTACCGCCGATATATCCAAGCAAAATCAGCGCGATCCACGGAATAAACCTTTCAAATATTTCGAAATACTGTGCAATCGTTGAAACACAAATCCATCCGATAAGCGGCATGGCAATTTGGAAACCGGCAAAAACTCCGGCAATGCCGCACATCCTGCTTTTCTTCATATTCGGCTCACCGAGTCCGTTTGCCAGAGAAACCGAAAAAGCATCCATAGCAAGTCCGACTCCGAGCAGTATGCTGTTAAAAAAGAACGTAAATCCCAAGTTCATATCAGCCTCCGAATATTATGCCGCAAACTGGAACAAACAGAACGCAGCATAGATCACAAGCAAAGAAACGCCTTGCCAACGGCTGAGCTTTTTCTTGGTGAGTGCGGGAATAGTCAGCAAAATCATGACGATCAGCATCAAGGGTATATCCAGCACGAGAGAAGCATTATGACCTAAAAGAGTCTTTCCGACAGGAACTTCAAATGGCGCAAGAGAAACCGAAACACCCGACACAAGCACCAAATTAAAAACATTCGCACCGATCACATTTCCTATACCGAGCGAGGCGTGTCCTTTTTTCAGTGATGTAACAGTGGTAATCAGTTCGGGCAATGATGTTCCAAGCGCAACAAAAGTCAATGCAATAACGGTTTCGGGAACGCCGAGTTTTTGTGCGATAGCGGTTCCGTGTTCAACAAGGAGATCCGCTCCGACGGCAATTACGGCGGCACCTACTATCAACAGCACAAGTTCCAACCAAAAAGCACGAGGCTTGCCCTCATCTTCTTCGGATTCGATTTCATCGGGATTTTTAATACCGTGTCGCACATTCAAAATCATATACAGAACAAAAAGACCGAGCATCACAAATCCAAGCCACTGCGGGAATTCACCTAATACATACGCCGCAAAACAATAAATTGCAGACGATGCAAAAAAGAAAATCACGGGCATTTTCATTGTTTTTGTGTTAATCGGGCCGGGATTCCATGCAACGGAAATAGCGGCAATCAAAGCAGTATTGCAAATAATGGATCCGATTGCATTTCCGTAAGCCATCGCCCCTTGACCTTGTAATGCACCGGTGGTCGAAACCATGACCTCAGGCAAGGTCGTTCCGATAGATACAACAGTTGCTCCGACAATAATATCGGGCAAGTGAAAACGACGTGCAACACCGGTTGCACCGTCCACGAACCAGTCACCGCCTTTGATAAGCAAAACCAGTCCGACTGCGAACAGCAGAACATTGATAAGCATTATTTTTCCTCCAAAAATAAAAAATCCAAGCATGGCGCAACCATACTTGGATGTCAGGGCAAAAAGAAAGACTCCATGTATAGCCAAACCATAGCTCATACATGAGTCTCGCAAATTAAAACAAGCCAGACCCAAAACAAGGTCAGTATGTTGACTTGCTACGCTTAGGAACGCTTGCTACTCCCTCACAACTTATTAAGTATATCACGAATAGTTCGTTTCGTCAACATTTTTTATAAATATTTCTGTCAAAATCGGGCAATAAAGATGATTTGGTGTCGCATTTTGAGAAAAGCACGGATTTTGTTTCAAAGATGTCATTATTTTTTC
>CAZPJU010000028.1:0-16025 GCA_964586965.1 uncultured Lachnospiraceae bacterium
AGATAAAAGTATCAAGCGAACATGAAAAATTCTGTAAGTTTGAATTTACGCTTGAGCTTGCACAGTCTAAATAAAAAACCACCGAGTGAATCGGGAAGATTAATTTCCGAATTTCACTCGGTGGTTTAATTTTATTTGCTTTTGTCAGCGTATTCAATCTCGGTTTCTTTGTCGTTGTCCGAATCGGATGAACCGTTGACGGATCTTTTCAGATCTTTCAAGGTACCTGTGATGTCATGTGCTCCGAAAACCGCGCTGCCCATAACAATTACATTTGCACCGGCGTCGGCAAGAGTGCGGATGTTTTCGGCTCTGATTCCGCCGTCCACTTCGATTCTGTAATCAGTCAGTCCGAGCCTATCGGTTTCTGCACGTAAACGACGAACCTTTTCTATCGTTTCGGGAAGAATTTTCTGTCCTCCGAATCCGGGTTCGACCGTCATGATAAGAATCATATCGCAGTCATTTATATACGGAAAAACATCTTCGATGGGTGTTGAAGGCTTTATTGCGATGGCGGGATGCGCTCCCAAAGCCCTAATCTTTCCGAGCACGGCTTTAGGATCGTTCATTTTTTCAAAATGAACCGTCAGCATATCCGCGCCGCAACTGCAAGCTTCTTCAATGTATGCTTCGGGATGCTCTATCATCAGATGTACATCAAGCGGTGTGCTGAAATGAGAACTGAGAGATTTTATAACCGGAAAGCCGAAACTTATGTTCGGAACGAATATACCGTCCATAACATCAACATGAATGAAATCGGCGCCGCCTGCGCGTGCTGCTGCTACCTGTTCTCCAAGGATAGCAAAGTCACACGCAAGAATTGATGGCGAGATATAGACCATAAATTACCTCACTTGTCTTTTTAGGTTAATATAAGCGTTTTGTCGGGAGGTTTTGTTTTCGTTTTTTGCGAAACAGTGAAAAAGCTTTGTCCCGGCACGGGACTGTACGGGTGACATGAGCGTGATTTTTGCCATATTATATAGCGTGAGCTCATCCCGATAAAAATTCGTATGCAGGCGAACGAAGGGACGTTAAAAAATCGGAAGTGAACCAAATAATCGTTCGTCTGCGTACTTTATATAAATTCGATAAGACAAACTGCGTGCGCGGAAATTCCGCGAAGTTCTCCGGTAAAACCGAGTCCTTCTTCAGTAGTTGCTTTGACATTAACATCGTCTCTTGGAAGCTCAAATATTTCTGAAAGACTGTTTTTTATCTCGTCGATATACGGCGAAAGCTTCGGCTTTTGAGCGATTACTGTAGAATCAATGTTGATTATTCGATATCCCTTTTCTTTAACTAAGCTAAGTACCTTTCGAGCGAGCACGGCACTGTTTGCGTTAAGGAAAGTATCGTCCGACGGCGGAAAATAATAACCGATGTCGCGAAGACCGGCAGCGCCGAGAAGTGCATCCATGATTGCGTGTAAAAGCACGTCGGCATCAGAATGACCGGCAAGACCGGCAAAAGAGGGAATATTAACACCTCCGAGAATAAAAGGGCGCGATTCATCGTAACGATGAACGTCATAACCGTGACCTATGCGCATAGTAAAATCCTTTCTCAGACAGAATCGTCGATACGCTTCTGTAATATAAATTCAGCACGTTCAACATCGTCCTTGAACGTCAGCTTAATGTTATCGGCGCCCACCTCAACGAGTTTTACCTTAAATCCGAGTCTTTCGGCAAGCATACAGTCGTCGGTGGCTTCGAATCCGTCGTCACGTGCGGTATACGCGGCAGCACGGTAAAGATCTGCAAGAAAAACCTGCGGAGTTGACACAGCATAAACAAAATTTCTGTCGAGCGTACAGTCTATAAACCCCTGTTTGTCCGCAAATTTGACTGTATCGGTGAGCTTGTGTGCCGCTGTTGCTGCTCTTTCCGCAAAAGCTTCACGACAAACAAGTTCGATTGTCTTTTCTGTTATAAGACATCTTGCAGCATCATGGATGGCAACATATTTAGCGGAGGGATTAATCGCTTCAAATCCCTTTAATGCGGATTTTTGCCGTGTATCTCCACCGGAAACGATTCGTTTTAATTTAGTTATTGGCCCGTATTTTACAATATCGGATGCTATTGCATCTCGTTCTTCGGCTTTTACCACAAGAACGATCTCATCAATCAGCGGCGATGCATCAAACACCTTTAAGGTTCGAATAAATACAGGAATCCCGTCAAGCTTGTACGCAACTTTGTTGCCGCCGAATCGTTCGGATGAACCTGCACCGAGAATGATTGCGGAAACACTGCCTTGCTTTATCTTAAAAAGATTATTGAAGTTTTTGAATTCGATTTTCAAATTAATTACCGTCCGTTCCAAGAATATTTATCATAAAAACGGTGATAATCGGCAAATAGCCGATAATCCATATACATTATAGCATAGTGATTCGGGTTCATCAAGTCGCACGCAACAAAAATATTTCTTTATGGTGACAAAAGCCGTAAATTGTGATAAAATTGCTTTAGATAAATATTGTGATCGGAGAATAAATATGAATTACATAATTAAAGACAGAAAACCGAAAGCACTTTATGAATATTTTGAGGATATTTGCAGAATCCCGCATGGTTCCGGAAATGAAAGTGCAATCGCCGCAATGCTTGAGGACTTTGCAAGTAAAAACGGACTTTACTGCAACCGTGATGCAAATAATAATGTTCTTATAGTACGTCCCGCATCGCGGGGCTATGAAGATCATCCGGCTGTCATGATCCAAGGACATACCGATATGGTGTGCGAAGCCGATGATGACTGCAATATTGATTTTGCAAAAGATCCGCTCAAATTGAAATATGACGGCAAATTCCTCACTGCGGACGGAACAACTCTCGGCGCCGACGACGGTGTCGCCGTTGCGATAATGATGGCGTTGTTGACGGATCCCGAATTGAAAGCTCCTCAAATCGAGTGCCTTTTTACAACCGAGGAGGAAACGGGGCTTACCGGCGCTACAACCTTTGATTATTCGAAAATCACCGCGCACAGAATGATAAATCTTGATACAGGCGGAGAAGTCGTGATCGTTTCCTGTGCCGGTGGAATGAGAACAAGAATTTTAAGCTCGTATGAGCCTGAAACTACCAAAGGAAATTTTCTGAAACTTGAAATAACAGGACTTGCAGGCGGCCATTCGGGAGTCGATATTCATCTCGGACGCGCAAATTCAAATCTGCTTATGCTCAATCTCGTTTCCGAAATCAGAAAACATACACCGACGCATATAGTTGATATGTCCGGCGGAAGCAAGGATAACGCTATTCCGTCAAGGACACAGGCAACTGTTTCTGTCGGTGACTTAAAAATTGCGAAAAAAATTGCTACCGAATGGGCAAATGAAGTAAAATCTGCTCTTATAAGCGATGATGCGAATTTTAGGTTGAACATATATCACGTGTGTGATACTGAATTTTTAGGTCCTAACTCTGATTTCACATCACGCTTGTTAGTCCTCACGGAAAAGCTTCCCAAAGGCGTAATAAAATACAATGATGATATAGGTATGGTCGCTACATCTCTTAATTATGCAATAATAAACGTAAAAAATGACCAATTCGAACTTCATCTTTCATCTCGGTCGTCGGAATCATCCGAACTTGACGAAATGACCGAAATTTTGGCTTGTAACGCGAAAGAGTGCGGATTTAAACCAGTGACAGATTCACGCTATGAAGGTTGGGCATACGATGAAAATTCAACCATCAGAGACGAATACGTTCGCGCATACAAGGATGTAACAGGGAAGGATATCCCCGTTATGGGTATACACGCCGGACTTGAATGCGGAATCATAAAACGCGCCGTTCCGGAAATGGATATTATCGCTACGGGAGCGATTACAATTGGTGAGCACACAACAAAGGAGGCTCTGGATCTCGATTCATTCGGCAGAGTTTACGGGATTGTAAAGCTTCTTTGCGAAAGACTTTGATTTTGCTTCTCCCAAAATGGCATATTAAAAAAGCAAATCCGACCTATGTTTCCAATCATAGGTCGGATTTTTTGTTATCAGTACAATAACTCGCGGAAACAATGCATCGACTCAAACTTCGCTATCAGCTCTGCCGTTCAAACGTTCATCTACCGTATCACGCGGATCAAAAAGGGAATATCCTTTCTTTATCCTGCTTGAAAATATCATATTATGACCTGTCAAATGACGAGCGGTTTTATTGATTGTGGAAACGTATGCCGAAATTGATTTGAAACTGAGATGAACATAGCTTGCAATTACAGCCGGAGCAATAAATTCATCTTCAAATGATGCAAGAATATGTACGATCTGAGATTCGTTATCGGAAAGAAGAATTCGTGTGCCGCGAAAATAAACAAAAGGAGTGCCGGAAAAATCGGTAGTGACAGCGTTACGTTCTGCAAATGCAAAATTGCGTTCGACAAGTTTCGAAATAGAATCACTTATGCGATTGCCTTTGTTTCCTACTGTGAAAAACAGACGATAGTCTATGTCTGCTCCTTCGTAATCGTCTGCGTCTCCGACGGAGATCGTTCGCGTCCCCGAAAGCTTCGCTTTAGCATTCCAAAGTATTGCATAAGCTTTTGAAGAATATTTTTTCGACATTACAACAATAACAGTCGGTGATTCTTTCAGATTCAATGCTTGGTCAAATGTCATAATTTCTGTGAAGATACCTCGCATACGCAGACTTTTGTTGAGTTTGAAAGCTTCTTTTTCAGATGTCGCCGTAATAATTATACGTGGATACATTAGCTTTTACCGCCTGAATTTCGTTCTGATACGATTATCGCGGATATAATTTTTGCAACAGTAAGTCTGTTTCTGACGTAAGGTGAAAACAGTGTTGATTTTTTGATAAATTCGTCATTGTCGGGCAATAAAATATCTGACAATGTTGAAGGTGCGCCAAAAGAAGCGAGAAGATTACGAATTTCTTCGGCATCGGGAAGTTGGCGACTTAGACTCTTCAGTGTTTCAACGGATTCTGTTTTACATCTGACTAATTTTGCAATTGCCGATAATTCCGGATCTTGTGAGGGAATATTTTCTTTGATTATTCCGTCAAAAAGGTTTCCGTATACTTTGCTTAGCATACATTTGTCAAACACGGCCGAAAGATCAATATTGTTGACACGGTCAAGCAAATCAATATTATTTTTTATAAAGTCAAGTGCAAGTACCGTGCCGACTCCGACTTTTTCACCGTGCAGGGCGCTTATCTCGTTATTTATGACGTGCATTTCCCAAAAATGAGACATATGATGTTCCGATCCAGATGCGGGACGTGAACTTCCCTGAAGTTGCATAGCTATTCCGGAAAGAATAAGCCCGTTCATTACTTTTTCGGCAAAATCCCGTGAATCTGCATGATGCTTGGCAGCATCTATAACAGCATCGAGCGCCTCTTTCATGATTTCGTAAATTTCCGGACAAAGCGGCTCTCCGCAAAGAAGTTCAGCCGCTTTCCAATCGTAAAGCGCGGTAATTTTGCCGATAACATCTCCGGCGCCTGACGCAGTCAATCTTACGGGAGCTGTTGAATATACGTCCGGGTCAGCAAACAATGCAATCGGTGCCGCCGACGGGTAAGTAAGCTTTTGACCGTACATCGTCATTGCGGCAACGGCAGAAACAAATCCGTCAACACTTGCGGCGGTCGGATATGAAACAAAAGGAATTTTTACTTTATATGCACAAAAACGGGTAATATCATGTATTGATCCGGATCCGCAAGCGATCATAAGCGGCGGAGTAAACGTCAAAGAATCAATATAATCTCCGAGTGTGGCGGTAAATATTTCGTTGGCGTGCGCGTTTTTCGGGAAAACATACAGTTCGCACCTTAATGAATCTTTGATCGGAAGTGCATATTTTTTTGTGTTTTCGTCGCAAATTATCAAAATTTCGGATGGAGTCGACGAATACGAAGAAACGTATTCAATAAGTTTTTCGGTAGCTCCGACTTTCGAAACGATAAGCTCCGTCAAAAGTTTGTGCGTACCTCCGCAGGTACATTTTTTCGCAATGCATCGATAATCTTTCATAAAATTCTCCGTTATAAAGAAATTTTAACTTTTTTCAGTCATATATCATCATCCCCGCAAATAAAATTGAACAGTAAGAAACCACGACGAGGGGGAATAATTATGTTTGTGTATGCCGTGCACGGAAATACCGTAAAATTTTTCGGTATAATCGGAATCGCAGTGCTTACGCTCGTGCTGCTGATTACTTTGATTCCGAAGGATATAAAAGCCGAGGATAATATCAATAATACAGTCAATAATACAGTTGCCGAGAAAAATGAACAAGCGGAGGAGGCGCTTTCGTTTAATTTCGAAAAAGTAAAAACAAACGAGCAACGTATAGCGCTTCTGGAAAGTTACGGCTGGGAGGTCGAAGAAACTGCCGTTGACGAAGCAAATGTAACGATACCGGCTGAATTCGACAGAGTTATGGAAAGCTACAATGCGCTTCAAAAGTCGCAGGGATTCGATCTTTCGAAATACAAAAATCGAGATATGACACGTTATACGTACCGCATAACAAACTATCCCGATTACGATGGCACCGTCTATGCAAATCTGCTTATTTATAAAAACAGAGTGGTTGCCGGGGATATTTGCTCATCGGATGTAAACGGCTTTATTCTCGGACTGTCGGGCAAATAAGTTTATTTAATTATAGCGCTTATGCCTGCCGAAATCAATAATTTGTGTTTTAACGATTGAAATAAAAATAAAAATATAGTATACTTATATGCGGGTTTATCCCGCATATTTTTTTTGTATAAGAGGTTTTATGAGATATAAATATGTCGCAACCTGCCTTTTCGGACTTGAACATTCGCTCGGCGCGGAGATCGACGCTCTCGGATATAAGCGTACCGAAACGATAGACGGCAGAGTTTATTTCGAAGGTGACGAAACTGCTGTCGCAAGAGTTAACATTAATTCAAGATATGCCGAAAGAGTTCTTTTTCACTTGGGATCTTTTTCCGCATATACATTTACGGATCTTTTTGATGGAACAAAATCGCTTGCGTGGGAGCGATTTATCGGAAAAAACGATCGTTTTCCCGTTAAAGGTCATAGTATAAAAAGTACGCTTTTTTCTGTCCCGGATTGTCAAAAAATCATAAACAAAGCAGTTGCGGACAGGCTTATGTACGCACATCACGTTACTGTTCTCCCCGAAACGGGTACGCTTTATCAAGTTGAATTTTTTATTTTCAAAAACAAAGCCGACCTTATGATAGATACGTCGGGAGCAACACTTCATAAACGCGGCTATCGTCCGGAATCCAATGATGCTCCGCTTCGCGAGACTCTTGCGGCAGAACTCGTAAATATTTCTCGCCTGCGTGAGGACGTCCTTTTTTGGGATCCGATGTGCGGATCGGGAACAATTGCTATTGAGGCGGCTATGCGTATGCAAAACAGAGCACCCGGATTAAAAAGACGATTTGCCGCAGAAAGATTCCCCTTTATTGAAAAAAAGGTTTGGCATAATGCACGTGATGAGGCTAATGATAAAATAGTAAAAACTTCATTTGAGGTTTATGCTTCAGATATTGATGAAAATGCAGTTGAATTGACAAAAGCGAATGCATTCAGAGCCGGAGTTTCAGATAATATAAAAGTATTTAGACGTAATGCGCTTGAAATACAAACAAACGGCAGACGTGGTACAGTCGTTTGCAATCCTCCGTACGGAGAACGAATGATGACGGCTTCCGAGGCAGAGGAGCTTTACCGTAAAATGGGAGAGCATTTTCAAACGCTCGATTCGTGGCAGATATATATTATTACATCGCATGAACAATTTTCGCGTTTTTACGGCGCACGTCCCGATAAGGTGAAAAAATTGTATAACGGTATGATTCCGTGCTATTATTATCAATTTTTTAAAAGAAAAGACAAAGAAGCAAAAAGAAAAGAAAGATAAAGAAAATCACCGCAGATTCACATAAAAATGTGTGTCTGCGGTGTGTTTTTATAAAGAGTTATTGCTTTTTCATTCTCAGCAAAAGTCGTTTCAATGCTTGTCTGTTATATGGAATAAGAGGATACAAATAGCTTTCGCCGCATACGCCTCTAAGCATACAAACAAGGATAATGATAACGGACGTTCCGATAACAAATCCCCAAATACCTAAAATTGCTGTCAGTAAAAGTATTAACATACGAAAATATTTGAAAGCGTAACCGAGCTCATAATTTGACTGTGTGAAATTTGCGATAGATGTAAATGCCATATAAAATATCACTTCCGGTATCACCCAGCCTGATTGTACGGCAAAATCACCGAGCAAAAGTCCGCCTATTATTGAAAGTGAATTTGACATTGTGGACGGTGTTGTAAGAGAAGCGAGTTTCAGTGCGTCGAGTGCGAGCTCCGTAAGGAATAACTGTACGATGATGGGAAGCTCTCCCGTTCGTATCGGTATAAGAAACGATAATGACTCCGGAAGAACATCCGAATACATCATTGCAAGATACCATATCGGAGTGATAAATATAGTTGAAACAAAAATGAGCGTTCGCATAACTCTCAAATATGACCCTGTTACAGGCGGAAAATAAAAGTCATTCGTTTCCTGCATAAAATCAAATATTGATGTAGGCAAAAGAAGCGCTTCCGGTGACGTGTCACATAAAACAGCTACCCCGCCTTCAAGAATGTGAGCCGATGCCGCGTCAGGACGCTCCGTCATGCGAATTTTCGGGAAAGGATTGTACCATTGTTTCTTAACCAAAGCTTCTATCAACGATTGATGTCCTAACGGTAGCGCGTCTGTTTTAATCGCTTCAACGGATGAAATCAGTTTCTTTACGTACTTGTCATCTGCAACGCCGTCAATGTAAGCGATAACAACATCCGTGCGAGATCTTTCTCCCACCGTGCAGTATTTCATCGTCAGATTAACATCTCTGATGCGTCGTCGTATGAGAGCTGTATTGAATATAAGCGTCTCTACAAATCCGTCACGCGCTCCTCGCATGACTCTGTCATTTTCGGGATCCTGTGTGTCTCTCGACGGATAAGTACGCAAATCTATTATTAACACATTTCCGTCAAATCCGTCCGATATCATGACGACACATCCGCCCAAAAGGGAAGTCAGCACTATTTCGGGATCGTTTGTTACGTCAACCTCAACGTCGGGCAGATTTGACGCTTTGAAACGCTCCGCCGCGCCGTCATTACCGTCACCGAAATCGCCGAGCCCGACAAGATATATCAATAGCTTTTGAAAATCTCCGCCTTTAACAAGCCCGTCAATGAAGTAAAGCGTTGCTTGACTTGAATTTACCGTTATCTTTCGACTTACTACATCGAAATTTTCTTTGATGCGCAGAGTTTCTTCAAACGATGCAGCTGTTTTTCTGTAGTCGTTTGTTATTTGAAGCAAAACAAAGCGTCCTCCCAATAGCATTTTTCATAGTTTTAGCTTTGGAAGGACGCTTTATTCCGATTTGTTATTAATCTGTCATTTTTTCAGCAAATACGTTATGTAACCGTTAGTATACTCGTCGTTTGTGGCAACGTACATAACATATCTGTTGTTGGTTTGTGTAAAGAATGAAAGTGTACTTACGGACAGTATCTGAGCTGAGTCGTTCATAAGAGATTCAATCTTATTTCTATTGATGATTTTTTGAATTTTGCCGGTTGTGCTGTCATAAAGCAATATGTAATCTACCGATTCCGATACCTGCTGAATATAGTCGGCGGAAAAACAATCAAACAGGTAGTAAACAAGTTTGGAATCATTAAAGTTTGCATATTTGTTTCCGATTTGAATACTAATGTCTGTTCCGTCGAAAATTTCGTTTTCGAAAAGCAGATCTCTAAGTATTTTTACATCTTCCAAATAAATAGGTGCATTTAAGCTTACACTGTTTGTTGATATATAATCGTAATTGTACATATAAATACGACCGATGGATTGCTTGTTTTCGACGTTAAATCCGTTTTCTTCAATGTACTTATAAATCTTATAACCTTGCTCCTTGACTGTGTCTTGATTTTCCTTCGGAAATGAACTTAAATTACACGACAAATCTATGTCAACAGTGCAGTATTCCATGTCACATGAGGAAAAATTCCCGGCTATAAATGCCATTTCTTCAGTTAATTCATCGTTTGATTCAACAAGCGAGAGAATATCATCTTTCAAAACAGATAGGCTGAGATTTACAGACATATCATAAATGTTTTCTTTACTCAGCGCATTGCTTATTGAGCCTTTGTTCAGAAACTTTACTATGTCGGTAAGTGATGTTACATATACGTTGTTATATGTGTAGGTTGTCGTATTTTCGAATTTATCAGTATATTCAATCTCGAAATTTTCGCAACGAACAGAATAAGCAAGCTCCCATTCCATTTTTTCGTAGACTTCATAGTAATCTTCAGAAGATGATTCGGAAATCACAGTGCTTCTGTCGAGAATTACAGAATCACGATCGTTTTGAAGGGCTGAGTTGAATTCCTTCATGATATTACGGAATTCATTGATTTCATCTTTATCTGTGAGTTCGTAGTTGTTTCCGTCTATTCTTATATGGATATTTTCCGCCGTCGGAACAACATAATCGAGTATTCCGAAAAATCCAGTTTGAGCAACAGCAATCAACGCCGCTGTAACAACAGCACAAACGCAAAGACCTTTTAATCCTTTGAACATTAATTTCGAGGTTCTGTTCAAAATCGTGTTCATGATCATAAAGGTGAGGACAGCTCCGGAGCAGAATCCGAATATAGTCCATGATATTCCGTCTCCGATTGAACGAAAGAACAGTGCACCGATCAATGACATTAAAAATATTGCCGAATATTTAACAATATCAGAAAGCTTACGGTAAATGATAGGTGTTCCGACAACTTCTATACTACGCTTTTTGTAGAGCACAAATGCGATGATCAGCTCCGCCGGTATTAAAATCAGTTCAATAACAAGAGATGAAACAGCAAAATAGGAGCTTTCGGTAAAGAGCAAATTGCCAACGCCGACGATTCTGAATGCGGGGGAAATTAAATTACCGTGATTTGCTAATATATTCCATGCATTCACAAGAAAGAAGTCTGTTTCGATCCAATTAAGGCAGAAAAACTCCAAGGCGGGCAAGATGAAGATTAAATAAAGCGTGAAAATCACATGGATGGCAGTTGTGCCTGTCAGCATACCCGCAACATAACATACGGCAAGAATACTCAGATATGACAAAATGACAATAAACAGCATTTTTAATATCAATATGCCGATGAACTTGTAAAGCATCCCTTTGGCGGCTGTTATCACCGTAAGAATAAGTATGTTTGCGGTAAATGGAATAACAAAGTCCGCTATTGCCGTTATAAGCGAGGCAATAAAATGACCTGATCTTTTTTCGGGAAGCGAATGAAAAAATCCGGCAGCTGTTTTATTGTTCATGTATGAAAGGGAATAGCAACCTATTGCAACAGCAAGACAACAACCGACAAAAATCAGAGCGACTGTATCACCGACGAAAAATCCCTCCGCTTTTGCTGCGAAATTGTCAGTTCCTAAGAGAATGTCACGTGCTTTGGCAAGTTCAAGTTCTTCAGATGAAATCAAAAACGGAACGTTCATGATAAAAAACAACGTGATAAAGCACATAAGCATTACAGTCCACGAATGCTTTAGCTTGTAACCGATATAACGTGCTGTAACTATGTTAGTCTTACGAGATGACTTTTTTGCTGTCATAGCCTATATCCTCCATTTCCGAAATGAATATTTCTTCGAGAGTAAGCGGAATCATATCATAATAAATCGGATTAAATGACAGGATCCTGTTTTCGATTTCCTTTGCCTCTCCGCGACATATAACGGAATGCAGTCTGCCGCGTTTTTCGTGTGAGATGATATTCAATCCGGAAAGATCGGTATCATCCGAGTTAATTGCAAACTGTACTTTATGTATTGAGACTTTCATGTTGTCCAAATCTCGTTCCAAAATGAGCTTTCCCTTATGCAAAAGACAAATATGATCGCATATATCTTCAAGCTCACGCAGATTATGAGTCGATATAACAGCGGTAATTCCGTTGTCGGCAACGTCCTCTGCTATCATACGTCTGACAAGCTGACGCATAACAGGGTCAATTCCGTCAAATGTTTCGTCGCAGAGCAGGTATTCGGGGCGAAGCGACATACCGAGAAGCAGAGCGGACTGCTTTTGCATTCCCTTTGAAAATGTACTTATTTTTCTGGATCTGTCGAGTCCGAACAGCTCCGTCATTTTTATGTATCTTTCGTCATCAAAAGTATTATATACGCTCTTATAAAGGATTCTCATGTCATCAAGGCTTGAAGCGGGTGCAAAATACTGTTCGTCGGAAAGGTAAACGATTTTTTGCTTTAATTCATAATTTTCAAAAACCGATTCGCCTTTATAAAGCGCCTCTCCGGAATCCGCTTTGTAAATTCCGCACATGATACGCAAAAGCGTCGATTTACCGCTTCCGTTGGAACCGATAAGTCCGAGAATGGAGCCGCCGCCAACGGAAAGCGAAACTCCGTCAAGCGCTTTTACATCAGAAAAGCTTTTTGATATCTCTTTAATAGTAATCATAAAATTCTCCTTCCGATCGTTATTGATACCAAACAATATCCGCTATTGATGCAATGTCGTTTTTGTTAAGTCCGAGTGCTTTTGCTTCGTTCATTGCCGATACAAGATCGGCAATTACAGCTTCCTTTTGACGTTCTAATGCATCTCCGATGCTGTCCGAAACAAAACTTCCGCGTCCTTTTACGGAATAAATAATTCCGCGCCGTTCAAGCTCAGAATAAGCCTTTTGTATCGTATTGGGGTTTATTCCAAGCTCGGATGCAAGTTGACGAACGCTTGGAATCGGATCATTAGGCATGAAAACTCCGCTCAAAACCATTTTACTGATATTCTCTACAAGTTGCTCGTAAATCGGCATTCTGTTTTTAACATCAATGTATACAAAGCTCATTTTATTCTTGAACGCTCCTTTCAACTATCTGTACTACGTGTAATAGTACACTGGTATAATATCACGTGTTTTTAGTTATGTCAATACAAAAGATCAATATTTACAAATTTTCTATTGAAAAAGCAAAATTAATGTTTTATAATACTTTTTCGTAAGTAAAAAATCTAAGGAGACAAAATCAATGGCATTTCTCGATTCAGCCGCTACAAATACTAACACATCCTCAGCATGGGGTTCGATCATTATGCTTGTTATAATGCTCGTTGTTTTCTATTTCTTTCTTATCAGACCTCAGAAAAAGCAGGAAAAAGAAACAAACGAAATGAGAAACGGTCTTCAGGTCGGTGATGAGATCACAACTATCGGTGGAATCATCGGTAAGATCGTAAGCATTAAAGAAGAAACTGTTATGATCGAAACAGGCAAAGAAAAAACAAAAATCAGAATTCTTCGTTCTGCGGTAAGATGTGTTGACGTAAAAGCGGAGGACGCAGATCAGTAATTCCGTCATAAAACGGTATCACCCCGAATACTATTAAACAAAAAGTATTCGGGGTGAACTTACAATGAAAAACGAAAGCTTGGGCAATTTCGGAAAATGCTGTGTCGATGCGGGCGTTTCGGCTCTTATTTCGGTCGGAATTGCCGCTGTCATGCTGTTTTTACTCGGTTTGGTCGTTTATAGGACAGACGATCCAGGCAAGCTTATTACTGCAACGGCAGTTATCATTTCGGCAGTTGCATTCGTCTCCGCCGGGGTAATCGGAGCGGTTAAAGGAAACGGTTTTTGGATCGGATGCTTTTCCGGACTCATGCTTTTTTGCATATTTTTCCTTTTGTCGCTCTTTTTTGACGGGAATGAGGGAGTTGTTCCTTATTCGAAAATGCCGTATTCGCTTGTAAGCTATGCGGTGGAGTTGCTCTTTTCCGCTGCGGGAGCGTTTTTCGCGTCAACGTGGCAGAGAAAAAAGTATTCCGCACCTCGTGTGCCCAAAATAAAACATAAATGATCCGTGATTGCGGAAAAACGGAGGAAGTATGATATTTCAGTTCAAAAAATCAAAAGAACGTTTCGTTTACGATTCCGGAAGCGGAGCGGTTTCTTCATTAAGTGCGCTTCAGTATAAAATGCTTTCATATGTTGCGCCGCCTCTCACCGAAGATCTTCCGACCGCTTTGCGCTATGATCTTGCGAAGTTTGACGGCGGTGCTGTCAGTGAGGCTTATAACGAACTTTATAAACTATATTCCGAGGGGAAGTTGTTTTCAAACGATGAAGCTTCACCTGAAGAATGCGAAAAAAAGTTTGCTCTTGTAAAAGAAAATTATTGAATAATAAAAAAGGACAGTGTTTTCTCTATCGCTGTCCTTTTTTGACGCTTTGTTTACAAAATAATGATTGCGATTTGAAATGTTATGGTATATAATATTATGATGTATTTGTATACAAAAATTCAGTACATTCGAAAAGGAATGCTTTAATGAAAATATTAGATAAGATTTTCGGCACATACAGCGACCGTCAGATCAAAAAAATAATTCCGATAGTTGATAAAATCGAAGCTCTTGCGCCTCGTTTTTCAGCTATGTCCGATTCGGAAATGCTTAATATGACGAGCGAATTCAAGTCCCGTCTTTCGAACGGCGAAACCCTTGATGATATTCTTCCCGAAGCTTTTGCGCTCGTTCGCGAAGCTTGCGACCGCGTTCTCGGAAAACGTCCGTTCAATTGCCAGCTTCTTTGCGGCGTTCTTTTGCATCAGGGAAGAATAGCGGAAATGAAAACGGGTGAAGGAAAGACAATCGTTGCAACAATGCCGTCGTATCTCAACGCACTGACCGGAAAAGGGGTTCATGTTGTAACGGTTAACGAATATCTTGCGCGTTTAGGTGCTGAAGAAATGGGCAGAGTTCATGAATTTCTCGGTCTTTCTACAGGACTCGTCGTTCACGGTCAAACATCGGATGAAAAACGCGCCGCTTATGCCGCAGATATAACTTACGGTACAAACAATGAATTCGGTTTTGATTATTTGCGTGACAATATGGTCGTTTATAAAGAACGGCTTGCTCAAAGAGGTCATAATTTCGCCATCGTTGACGAAGTAGACTCAATTTTTATTGACGAAGCAAGAACTCCGCTTATAATTTCCGGCGCAGGTGACGAATCAACAGATATGTACGCTCGTGCGGATGAGCTTGTTTCTCGTATGCGCCCGTTTGTTATCAAGGAGCTTGATGCAAAGGACGACGCCGAGGAGATCATCAAAAATGCAGGCGTAAATGCGGATTATATCGTTGACGAAAAGAAACGAACAACAACGCTTACAGAACGCGGAATAGAAAAAGCCGAAAAATTCTTCGCTATTGAAAATTTCGGCGATGCCGAAAACTCAGAGCTCGCACATTATGTTTATCAGGCACTTCGTGCCCACGGAATTATGCGCCGTGACATTGATTACGTTGTTCATCAGGGCGGAATCATGATAATCGACTCTTTTACCGGTCGTATGATGCCGGGCAGACGTTATTCGGACGGACTGCACCAAGCAATCGAGGCTAAGGAAGGCGTGGAAATTCAGCGCGAGAACAAAACGCTTGCAACGATCACATTCCAAAATTACTTCCGTATGTATAATAAGCTTTCCGGAATGACGGGAACCGCCCTCTCCGAGGAAAACGAATTCAGAGAAATTTATAATCTCGATGTTGTTGAGGTGCCGACAAACAAACCTATGATACGCGTCGATTATAATGACGTTGTTTATAAATCGGCTAAGGCAAAGGAAGAAGCCGTCATTCAAAATATAAAAGAATGTCATGCAAAAGGACAGCCCGTGCTTGTCGGTACGGTTTCGATCGAAAAGTCCGAAGCTCTTTCCAAAAAGCTTAAGGGCGCAGGCATAAAGCATACGGTTTTGAATGCAAAATATCACGATAAAGAAGCCGAAATCGTCGCTCAGGCAGGTAAGCTCGGAGCTGTCACGATTTCCACGAATATGGCAGGACGCGGTACCGATATTTTGCTCGGCGG
>CAZPJU010000029.1:0-15883 GCA_964586965.1 uncultured Lachnospiraceae bacterium
GGCATAGCCTTTTCGACTATGCCGCTTCGCAAATTAAATTACTTCCTTATGGGTGGGTGCCTTTTCCGCCGAGCTTTTTTGTTTAATCGTTTTCTTGTCCGTCGATATTGGTTGCGCTGCCGTCAACATCACCTTCAATGTGTATATCGCCACCATAAGAATAAATGTTTCCGTCAACGTCGCCGCCAACGTTTATGTCACCGCTTTCGGTGGATATGTTGCCGTTAACATCGCCGTTAACGTTAAAGTTTCCGCTTGTTGTTGCAGCTCCTTCGCAGGTTAAATCGCCTTTGACAGCTATGTTACCGCTTTCTGTAGCAATACTGCCGGTGAAGTCGCCTTCGACACTTATGTTGACGTTTTCCGTCGCAACACTACCTGTGCAATCTCCTTCTACATTTATGTCATTGCTTTGACCGGAGATTTCACCTGTGCCATCTCCTTCGACATTTATGCTACTGTTTTCGGATGAAATATTGCCGGTGAAATCTCCACAGACATTTATCTGTCCGTTCAAAACCGCGTTTCCGCCCGTGATGTAAACGTCTCCCGAAACATCGCTCAAAGAAACGCTTGGAACATTCGTGATAGTTACGTCACCGTTGATCTTTGAGTTGAAGCCGATGTTATCCGACGAATCTTTTATGCCGACAGGTCCGAAAACGTCGCCGTTGAATGCAGCCAATCCGTTTTCGGAAACGGTAATGCTTCCTCTAACGCTTTCGAAGCTTACGGGAGCATGAATTGATATGTTCCATGCACCGTGAGTCAACTCCTCCGGAATGCAGAGATGTACTGTATCCGATAACAGTTTTTCGGTTGATACAATATGTCCGTTGAGGACTTCAACGAAGTAAATTGTATCCGCCGAAGGGCATTTGTCTGTTATTTCGCTGTTTCCCGCAACAGTATATACGTTGGAAGCGTCCGATGTGTCATCGGTTACGGCTGCGGTTACACGTCCGGTCAGTAAATAGTCTATCGTGATGCCGAAATAATCAGCGATCTCCGGTAATAAAGTTATATCGGGGCAGGATGCTCCGTTTTCCCATTTTGAAACAGCTTGAACCGATACTCCGAACTTGTTCGCAAGTGTTTCCTGGTTAACACCGAGACGTTGGCGTTGCTCTTTGATTATGTTTGAAATTATGATTCTCATATCATCCTCCGCAGAGTTATTTTTTCGAGCCGTGCATCCTTACTTGCTAAAACGATACCACGAATATGCGCCGAAGTAAATAAACCGTCGGTTGAAAATGTGTGATTAAACTAATGGTTTAGATGATTTTAGCATTCTTAAAACGAAAAAGCAACATTTGAAGTAAAAAACACGAAAAAATTCTCGTTTCGGCAGGGAAGTTTTGATAAAAACAGATACTTGAAAAAACGAAAAATCAATGTTATAATATAAATACAACGTGTGGCTTGTTGAGCGTAATTCCGGTTGCGTAAATTGAGGCACACGTTTATTTTTTTTGATGGTGGGGGAAAAGTTATGAAACGGGTAAAGGCGGCTTGTATCTGTCAGACTCTTCATTTTATGCTGAAGGATGGTGTCGAACACGATTACGCTGTAAAACTTGTAACTGACGAAGTTGCACAGTACAAAAAGACTTTGGACCGCAAGCATACTCAGTATAAGATCGTGGAAGAAACTCAGCAGACGGACGGATCCGTCATGATCAAGATCATCAAGCAATATAATATGAGTCCGGTCGGCAGTTATCTGGACTGAATGAAAAACAAAAGCGTGTAGCCTAAGGCGTAATTCCAGCATGGGCTACACGTTTTTTATTATGCAAATTAGGAAAGGTGGATTTATGGAAAATTCAAATCAATTTTTGGGTACTGAAAAAATAGGGAAGCTTATGAAACGTTATGCAATACCGTGCATAGTTTCTCTTTTGGTGGGAGCGTTGTACAATATTGCTGATCAGGTATTTATAGCTAATGCGGAATATCTCGGATCATACGGAAATGCCGCAAATACTGTCGTTTTTCCGCTTACCGTTGTCGCGCTTGCGATTGCGGTTATGATAGGCGACGGATGTTGTGCTTTTGTAAGCATTGCGCTCGGTAAAAACGATAAAGACGAAGCACATCGCAGTGTCGGAAATGCGGTTGTACTTTGCATTGTCTGCAGTATTGTTTTGACTGCCGTGTATTTGCTGTTCAGCGAACCGATTTTGACGCTGTTCGGAGGCAAGGTTAATCCCGAAACTTATGAACTTTCGCAGGAATACTTCTTTTATATTACGTTGGGTGTGCCGTTTTATATGTTCGGTCAGGCTATGAATCCGATAATTCGCAGCGACGGAAGTCCTAAGTTTGCAATGGTTGCTACGCTTTCCGGTGCTGCCGCAAATATTATTCTTGATCCGGTTTTTATCTTTGTGTTTAAGTGGGGCATGATGGGCGCTGCCGTGGCTACTGTGATCGGTCAGGTGTTGACGGCGATACTTTCGATTTGCTATCTTTGCAGGATGAAAGCCGTAAAGCTTAAAAAGAGTAGCTTCAAATTGAACGGAACATTGATTTTCAGGTTCCTTGTTTTGGGTTTAACCAGCTTTTTAGCACAGATTTCACTTGTTATATCTATGGCAGCTGTACAGAATACCTGCATGAAGTACGGTGCGCTTGACCCTGTTTTCGGTCAAAAGGAATATGCACAAATCCCCCTTGCGGTGCTCGGTATTGTCATGAAATTCTTCCAGATAGCCATATCGGTAGCGATCGGTTTGGCTGCCGGATGTATTCCCATTGTTGGTTATAATATCGGAGCCGATCGAAAAGATCGTGCAAAAACGTTATTTACTTATCTGCTTATTGCCGAAGCTGCGGTTGGCGCTGTTGCTACTATTATTGTAGAGTGCTTTCCTCTGCAAATCGCCAATCTTTTCGGAGCGGCTAATGAAAGCGTTTATTACACGGATTTTGCCATCAAGTGCTTCCGAACGTATCTTTGTATGATGGTCCTTGCAACTGTCAATAAGGGAACTTTTATTTATTTGCAGGCGTTGGGAAAGGCAGTTGCATCTACGATCGTATCTCTTACACGCGAGATCATTTTCGGCGTATTCCTGCCTATCATCATGCCGATTTTTATGGGATTGGACGGTTTATTGTGGTCTTTTCCCGTGGCTGATACGTTGACTTTTGCGATAGCTTTGATATTTATTGTTAAAACATATAAACAGCTGTCCGAATGACGGTTTATGCATCGAACTTAAATTATAATAGTGTAATGAAAAACTCCGCGACTTGTTTTTTACAAGCCGCGGAGTTTTTATTGAAAATGCGGGTAACAGGACTTGAACCTGCACGAAGTCGCCCCCACTAGAACCTGAATCTAGCGCGTCTGCCAATTCCGCCATACCCGCATATAAAACAGTGCTTTTACAGTCAAGTACTTTAATATTATACTACATAAACCTTGCGTTTGTAAAGCCTTTTTGCAAAAAAAGTTTAATCAATATTTGATTATATCAACTTAAGCTTTGCTTGCATACAATGTCAGTACAGACTGATTTGTGAAAGGCGGAGCTTTTTGTGAAAATAAACGGTGCGATCGTGCGAAACGGAGCGGAAGGTTATTTTGCCGCGTCAAACACACGACGCGGATTTTATTCTCTATATGACGAAATCTATTCGGAGCGCGAACTTGAGCAAGTTTTTATAATCAAAGGCGGTCCCGGAACAGGTAAAAGCACAATGATGGATAGAATTGCCGAGAGGGCAGCTTGCGAAAAAATGCACACTGAGATATATCTTTGTTCATCGGCGCCGGATTCTATCGACGGAATAATAATAAACGAGCTTGGAGTTGCAGTTCTTGACGGAACAGCGCCGCATACACGTGACCCGATCTATCCCGGTATATGTGGGAAAATCGTTGACTTAAGTAGGTTTTGGGACAGCGACAAATTGCGTTTGTCACGCGAAGAAGTGACGGGACTTATATTATCAAAAGCTGCGGCATATCAGCGTGCGTACAGATATCTTTCCGCCGCCGGCGAAGCATACGAAGATGTTGTTCGCGGTGCGGAGATGTTCTTTTGTCGTGAAAAGGCGGAAAAAGCTGTAAAACGCCTGCTTGATAAATACAAGTTAACGTCAAGTGACAGTAACGGTTTGATTAAACGTAAGTTCGTCGGGGCTATTTCAACATCCGGAAAATGTTATCTTGATACACTTGAAAGAAAAGCGGAAAAAATATGCTTTGTCAATGAAATGTACGGCGCACAGATGCTTTTTCTTGATCTTTTGAAAAGTGAAGCCAAGAAACGAGGACTGAAAATGACAGTTGTGCCGAATCCGGTTGCTCCGGAATACACAAACGGGATTTTTTTCGAAGATAACGGACTTTATGTTTCGTCTGAAACGGTAACAGATCTCGATGCAGACATTATAAATATGAAAAGATTTGTTGACAAAAACAATCTTTCTCTTAATCGTGTAAAGGAGAGAATGAGCGAAAAAATGAATTCAATTTTGCTTGATGAGGTACTTGTTTCTCTTGCGGAAGCAGGAAAATTTCATTCAAAAACTGAGCAAATATACGGATGTGCGATGAATTTTGACGGAGTGCAAAGCACAATCGATGAAATGATTACGTGTATATTCGGATAAATTTTGTCTAAATTAAAATTTTTCGAAGCAATAAAAACGAAAACCTCTTTTGTCTGTATCGACAAAAGAGGTTTTTGTGTGAAAAATTATACGTTAAATCTGAAAAGAACTACGTCTCCGTCCTCGACAACATACTCCTTGCCTTCGCTGCGTACAAGACCGCGTTCTTTTGCCGCCGTCATGGAGCCGCATTCCTTGAGCGCGTCAAACGAAACTATTTCGGCGCGAATGAAACCACGCTCAAAATCCGAATGAATCTTTCCTGCCGCCGCGGGAGCTTTTGTTCCTTTTTTGATCGTCCATGCACGCACTTCCTTAGGTCCTGCTGTGAGATAGCTTATAAGTCCGAGAAGGGAATAGCTTTTCTTGATTAAACGGTCAAGTCCGCTTTCTGTTATTCCGAGATCGTCCAAAAACATCTCTCTGTCATCCTTGTCAAGACCTGCGATTTCCGCTTCGATTTCGGCGCAAACCGGAATGATTTCGGATCCTTCCGATTTTGCATATTCTGAAAGTGCAATGTAGCCTGTGTTCTTTTCGTATGCACCTCCGATAGACGCTTCATCAATATTTGCCGCGTAAATAACAGGCTTGAGCGTGAGCAGAGAAACCTCAGATATGAGCAGACGCTCGTCGTCGGTCATTTCCATTGAACGCATGGTTTTTCCGTCCGAAAGATGAGAAAGCGCCCTTTCGTAAAATTCAACCGCGGATGCAAGAGACTTGTCTCCCTTCATAAGCTTTTTGGTTCTGTCGATCTTATGTTCTAAAGTTTCGATATCGGCAAAAATGAGCTCAAGGTTGATTGTTTCAAGATCTCTGAGCGGATCGACTGATCCGTCAACATGAATTATATCATCATTGTCAAAACATCTTACAACGTGGATTATTGCGTCACATTCGCGAATGTGAGAAAGAAACTTGTTTCCGAGACCTTCACCGCGAGATGCTCCGCGGACAAGACCTGCAATATCTACAAATTCGATGACTGCCGGGGTAAAGAGCGTCGGATTATAAAGCTCTCTGAGCCATTCGAGTCTTGAATCCGGGACGGCAACAACGCCTACGTTCGGCTCAATTGTACAAAACGGGTAATTTGCCGATTCCGCACCGGCTGAAGTCAAAGCGTTAAAGAGGGTACTTTTACCGACGTTCGGAAGCCCCACGATACCTAATTTCATTTTCTCTTATTCTCCTTATAACAGGTTAACGACTAATTTTAACACAGTTTGATAAAAGTTTCAATACCCGATATCAATAAAAGAACAGATGACATTAAAATGAATTTTTCGGTAAATAAAACATATTGATTTTTGTCGAATTATTTTGTATTATGTATAGGTATAATTGTGCGTAAGAAAAATAGAAGTGAGATAATTAAATGAAAAAGAATTTCAGACTTTCGGTTGCGCTCGATATTGATGATGTTTTAATGGAGTGCGTTCCGTATGCGATAAAGCTCGCAAATGAAAAATATAATTTTGATCCGCCGCTTTCAATATACGAGGTTGATCGTTGGGGAAAACTTAATACACGTGCCGATGTTATTTTTGAATTTTTTCACGACCCGGAATTTTTCAGAACTCAACCGGTAATTCAAGGTGCAAAGGAGCTTGTCAGAAAGCTTTCGAAAACTGCCGAGGTTTTTGTTTCAACGTCTGTTTATCCGGAGTTTATGAGTATCAGAGCGCAGCGCATAATGGAGGAATTTCCTGAAATTCCGCAGGACCATATCTATATGGGGTCGCGCAAGGATAAAATAGATGTGGATATTTTGCTTGACGACGGAATGCATAATGTCTTTCGTTCAAACGCAGCGTATCCGATTTTGATGCGTCGCCCGTGGAACAGCGATGCTACCGGAATGCTTGCTGTTAATAATTATGATGAATTTTTGAAGCTTGTGGAAGTTATCGAGGATAGTTATAATCCGAAATACAATTCGCATTCGTCGCATCAGCCGGGAATTTTTGTGCTTGTCGGCCCGTCCGGCAGCGGAAAAAATGACATTGCAAAGCATATTTTAAATAAATCGAAAGATTTCGACAAACTTATAAGTTATACGACAGATCCGTCAGCAGCGGAAATGTCGGACAGCCGTTATCATTATGTAACCGTTGAGGATTTCAGACGTATGAGTGATGAGGGAAGAATGTTTGAGGTCACAATGTATGCGGGAAATTATTACGGATCGCGCAAGGAGGACGTCAAAAAAATACTGAAAAGCGGAAAACACGTTTTGACGATAATGGATATTTGCGGTGCAATGTCGCTGAAAACGCATTTTACAAATGTTTCAACTGTTTATATAAAAAAGACAAAACAAAGCTTGCTTGAAGATCTTTTAACAAAGCAACTTACACTCGATGAACGTGTAAAACGTATTCTTTCGCTTGAATATGAACAGAAAAATTCCGAAATTTGCGACTATATCGTTAACGCGGATGACTCGGAAAAGGCTGCAGATGATATTATTTTAAGCGTTTTGAACACGAAATGAAAAGATTTTATCTAAAATGTTTCGAAAATGTTGAAATTCGTCTGATATTGTGATATTATAAATTGAGGTTATAGGGACCTCACTGTAATGGAGGTGTGATCAGATTCATGATCTATGATCTGCAAAAGGCGAGCGTATGGAAACGTGCTGCTGCCGGAATTTTTGATGCAATAATTCTTGTTACTCTGTGTGTCGGGGTTGCATTTTTGCTGTCCGCCGCATTTGACTATGATGGTCATAATCAAACTTTTGAAGCTTGTTATGATAAATACGAGAAAAGTTACGGAGTAGATTTCGATATTTCAAGCGAAGCCTATGATGCACTTTCGAATGAAGAAAAACTCAATTACGATGAAGCTTACAAAGCTTTTGTAAACGATGAAACCGTGCTTTATGAATACGAAATGGTGGTTAATCTTTCTATTCTTATCACGACTTTGTCTGTCTTGATTTCGTATATCGCACTTGAGCTTGCGGTGCCGGCCTTATTTGGAAACGGTCAAACTCTCGGTAAAAAAATATTCAGCATAGGCGTTATCAGGACGGATGGTGTAAAGCTTTCTTCGTTCCAGCTTTTTGTTAGAACAATTCTCGGAAAATATACGATAGAAACGATGATCCCTGTTTTTATTCTCATGATGCTGTTTTGGGGTATGATGGATTTGGCAGGGGCTATCGTTGTGATTGCATTGTTGCTTACCGAACTTATTATGATTACCGTGACAAATAACAATTCGCTTATTCACGATATGCTCGCAGTTACGGTTACGGTAGATATGGGCAGCCAAATGATTTTTGAATCGGCAGATGAAAAAATCGAATATCAAAAAAAGATTGCCGCTGAACGTGCGGAAAAGCAAGTATATTAAAGCTTAATATTTATTATTAGATATTATTTATTCGGAAAAGGAAATTTGTATGAAAGTTGTACTGCAAAATCTGACAAAAATTTTTCCCAGCAGAGACAAAAAGGCGGGAAAAGAGGTTGTCGCCGTTAATGATTTTACATTCGAGATCCCGGACGGAGAGCTTATCGGATTGCTCGGTCCCTCCGGCTGCGGAAAAAGCACGACGCTTTATATGATAAGCGGACTGCAAAAGCCAACATCCGGACGAATTATATTCGGTGAGGACGATGTTACCGAGCTTTCAACCGAAAATCGCGGTATAGGTCTTGTGTTCCAGAACTATGCTCTTTATCCGCACATGACGGTTAAACAGAATATTATGTTCCCGCTCGAAAATCTCAAAGGCGCCGACAAGCTTACAAAGCAGCAAATGCTTGACCGTGCATACGATGCGGCTAAACTTGTTCAGATAGATGATCTTATGGATCGCAAACCGAGCGAGCTTTCAGGCGGTCAGCAGCAGCGTGTTGCTATTGCACGTGCGCTTGTAAAAATGCCGCGCGTTTTGCTTTTGGACGAGCCGCTCTCCAACCTTGATGCGAGACTTCGTCTCCAAACTCGTGAGGAAATCCGTCGCATCCAAAAGGAAACCGGAATCACAACAGTTTTCGTAACGCATGACCAAGAGGAAGCAATGTCTATTTCCGACAGAATTGTCGTTATGAAGCTCGGCGTTATACAGCAGATCGGTAAGCCGCAGGAAGTCTATGATGATCCCACAAATCTCTTTGTTGCAAAATTCCTCGGTACGCCTCCGATCAATGTTCTTAAAGGACGTGTCGAAAATAATAAGGTTTATATCGGTGAGGATGCGGTTCTCGACGTAGACGGTGTTGATGACAGGGAAGTATTTATCGGTATACGTCCCGAAGGCTTCGAGCTTGACCCCAACGGAAGACTTCATTGTGAACTCGTCAATGTTGAAGTAATGGGCAGAGATATGAGCATTATTTCTAAGAATCCCGCAGCGATAAGTGAACAGATCAGATCTATAATTCCTTCCGATATAAAGGTTGATGTATCAAACAAAATCGTTTCTTACAATGTAAAGCCGCATAAGATATTCCTTTTCGATAAGGAAACGGAAGAACGTATCCGCTTTGAGGTGAAATGAAATGGTAGACAGTAAAAAGCAATGGAAAGCGTGGCTTTACCTGTCTCCTGCGATCATTCTCCTTTTGATCTTTACGGTATGGCCGATATTTAATACTGTCCGTATGGCGTTTCTTGAGGGATACAGCGGACTGAAAGCCGTTTCGGGTGTTAAATTTAATTTCGGAATCGGTAACTTCGTTAAGGTTGTACAATATCAGAAATTCACTAAATGTCTCAATAATACAATTCTTCTTTGTGTTACGACAGTGCCGATATCTACACTTTTGGCACTCCTTATCGCGGTTGCGCTTAATTCAATAAAATTTTTGCAGAATGCCCTTCAAACGATATTCTTCCTTCCTTATGTGACGAATTCGATCGCAATAGGCATGGTGTTTGCAGCTATGTTTAATATTGTCGGTCAGGGCATCGGCGGCGACAACCCTATCATCGTTACCGCAGGTATCATCAACAATATTATAGGACTTTTCGGTGTTGAACCCATAAGTTGGATCAATACGGGATCGACTTATGCCTCCAATATGATTGTTATGATAGTTTATATCGTTTGGAATGCACTTCCGTTTAAAATACTTATACTTTTGGGCGGACTCCAAAGCATAAACAAACAGTATTACGATGCTGCAAAAGTGGACGGAACCCCTCGCAGACGTGTCTTTACTAAGATAACAATACCGCTTCTTTCGCCCATGCTTGCGTATGTTATCATTACCGGCTTTATCGGAGGCTTTAAGGAATATTCTTCAATTGTAGGTATATTCGGAGAAACTATGGGACCGCCGGATGATGCTAAACGTCTTAATACCATGGTAGGATTTATTTACGATTCTCTCGAAACCAACAGTCAGGGAAGAGCAAGCGCCGCAGCACTTATTCTCTTTGCGATCATTCTTGTCGTAACCCTGATTAACAATCATTTCATCAAGAAGAAAGTTCATTTCTGATGGAGGTGTCGTAAATGGATGTAAAAATTATGAAAGAACAAAATATGCAGGAGGTTTCCGCAAAGCAAAAGATCGTCAAGCCGATGGTCACGTTTTTTACTTATGTGTTCCTCCTTTTCATGGCGATTATAGTTCTGTTTCCTTTTTATTGGATGATAATTTCTTCGCTTAAATCGTATACGGAATACAGATTGAATGTTCCTACGTTTTGGCCGAAAGATATTATGTTTTCAAACTATGTCGAAGCATTTACAACGGGAAATCTCGGTATACTTTTCAAAAATACTGTAATAGTAGGTCTCGTTTCGACGATTCTCAGCCTTATCATTACGGTGCTTTCGGCTTTTGCGTTTGCGCGTCTTGAATTTAAGGGCAGAGAAACACTCTTTACGCTCCTTCTTGCTACAATGATGATTCCCGGTGAGCTTTTCACAATTACGAATTATCAGACAATTAATGATTTCCTCGGTCTTTATTCGCTCGGAAAAGAATTGAATTCCGAATTCCTTATGACTATCGGTAACTGGAAAAATACGTATACCGTACTAATAGTGCCGTTCCTCGTAAGCGTTTTCTATATTTATCTTTTGAGACAGAATTTTCTTCAGATACCGAATGAACTTTATCTTGCCGCAAAGGTTGACGGTACATCCGATATTAAGTATCTGTGGAAGGTTATGATACCGCTTTCTCTCCCGACGCTCATCTCGATTACTATCCTTAAAATGATGGGCGCATGGAACTCATATATTTGGCCGCGTCTTGTTGCGAATGATGATGTACACAAGCTGATAACGAACGGTTTGCGAGGAGCTTCGTTCTTAGACGAAGCGGGACAAACAAATTATCCTGTTCAGATGGCGGCGGTTGCTATTGTTTCTGCTCCGTTGTTCCTTGTGTTCGTATTCCTGAGAAAATATATTATGGCGGGAGTAAGCCGCAGCGGAATCAAAGGTTAATCGGCAGTTTTGCCTTTAACATACAAAATATCTTACAAGAAAGGGATTCATTTTTATGATGAAACGAATTTTAGCAGCTCTTATGCTTGTCGTTATGCTGATGAGCACTTTCACTGCCTGCGTAGCTTCTGATCCTAACGATCCTGATGGTGATCAGGGCAATTCCGGAACAAAGGGAGAAGTTAATTTCACCGTTCCAGAAACCGGATACGACGGAAGTGAAGTTACAATCACGTTCTACAATACTATGGGCAAGAACCTTACTGCGGTTCTTGATACCTATATTGCAGAATTCAACAAGCTTTACCCCAATATCACCGTCGTTTATGAAAGCGTTGGTGGATATGATGATGTTCGCGAGAGAATCAGCACGGAAATTTCCGTAGGTAACCAGCCGAATATCGCATACTGCTATCCCGACCATGTTGCTCTTTACAACCTTGCCGGAGTTGTTACAACTCTTGATGATCTTATCGACAGCAAGATCGAGGTTAAGCGCGCTGACGGTACAACCGAGACTATCGGTTTTACCGATGAGCAGAAGGCTGACTTTATTGAAGGCTACTATAACGAAGGTAAGCAATTCGGTGACGGTCTTATGTACACGCTCCCGCTCTCTAAGTCCACAGAAGTTCTTTATTACAACGAAACTTTCTTTAACGAACATAATCTTAAGGTTCCCACAACTTGGGATGAGCTTGAAGATGTATGTAAGCAGATCAAAGAGATCGATCCTAAGTCTATTCCTCTCGGATATGACTCAGAATCCAACTGGTTTATCACCATGTGCGAACAGCTCAAGAGCCCCTATACAAGCTCAACAGGCGATCACTACCTCTTTGATAACGAAGAAAACCGTAATTTCATTAAGAGATTCAATGATTGGTACCAGAAGGGATATCTGACAACTCAGACTCTCTACGGTGCATATACATCCGGTCTTTTTACCTCCACAGACGAGGTTAAGAGCTATATTTCAATTGGATCTTCCGCAGGTGCTACATATCAGCGTCCCTCTGCAAACGAGGATGGAACATATCCTTTCTCTGTAGGCATCGCAACGATTCCTCAGGCAGATCCTTCCAACAAAAAGGTTATTTCTCAGGGACCTTCTCTCTGCATTTTCCAGAAGGACAATCCTCAGGAAGTTGTAGCTTCTTGGCTCTTTGTTAAGTATCTTACAACTTGTGTTGAATTCCAGGCTGAATTTGCTATGACATCTGGATATGTTCCCGTAATCAAGTCCGTATCCGAAAATGAAATTTATGCAAACTTCATCGCTCAGGCTGACGGCGGCAACTACATTTCCGCACTTGCAGCTAAGGTTTGTCTTGAACAGGCAGATGCATACTACACATCTCCCGCATTCAATGGTTCTTCTGTTGCTCGTGAACAGGTTGGTGCCCTTCTCAGCAAGTGCCTTGCATTCACAGGCAGCGATGTTGATTCCTTGATCAAAAAGGCATTCGAAGAAGCAGTAGAAGAGTGCGAATACAACAGCTGAGATAAAAATGAATAAACATAAAAAGCTTTTAGTTTTACTGATAGTTTTTTGCTTGATTCTTTCGGCGTGCGGGGGAGATGATTCCCCTGCACAGTCCGATTCTTCCGAAACGGAAAGTATGGGCGATTCGTCCAATGTTCCTGAGAAAATCGTTGACTATGCTGCATCTGTAAGCCTTAACATGGGTTCGGCTACGGCTAAAGAGGAAGTAACAGTCAAAACTTTTGTAGACGGTGATACTGTTCATTTCTATGTTTCAACCGATACAATAAGCACAGGCGTTCTTAAAGCAAGGTTTCTTGCTGTCGATACACCCGAATCCACGGGGAAAATCGAAGAATTCGGAAAAAAAGCTTCTAATTTTACTAAAGAAAAGCTTTCTTCCGCAACATCTATAATTATTGAATCTGATAACGAAACGTGGAATCCGGATTCTACAGGTTCACGATATCTTTCGTGGATTTGGTACAAAACGGATGATATGACCGAATACAGAAATCTGAATATCGAGTTGCTTCAGGAAGGTCTTGCAAAAGCAAACAATTCTTCTTCAAGCAGATATGGATTGGCTTGTACCAATGCAATTAATCAGGCAAAGGCTCAAAAGCTTAATATTTACTCAGGAGAGCCCGATCCGGATTTTTATTACGGAGATGCAATTGAGCTCACACTCAAAGAGCTTCGTACAAATATTGATGCATATAACGGCTTTAAGGTCGCTTTTAACGGAATCGTTACTTCCAACAGCGGCAATCAAGGCGTTTATGTTGAGGATTATGACCCCGAAACCGGTATGTATTACGGAATGTATATCTATTACGGATATAATATTTCCGGTGCAGGACTTGAAATTTTGTCGGTCGGTAACGAGGTCAGAATAGTCGGAAGTCTCCAATATTATGAAACAGGCGGAACATGGCAGGTTGCTGATCTAACATACCGTCTCATGAAACCTGATGATCCCGGTAACATTCAAAAACTAAGCGACGGCAACGACGCCGCTTATGTAACAACTTCTGCCGAAGTGTTTACTTCGGGAAAAGTGACGGTTGATGTTAACGATGCACCCGCAACGTTTGATTATGCGGAGCTTGCAATGGGCTCGACAATCGAAATGAAGGGACTTAAGGTCGTTAATATTTTTACCACAACAAAAGAGGACAGCGCATCAAACGGCGCTATGACGTTGACCTGTGAGGTTGACGGATATACTGTAGATGTACGTACCGCAGTCCTTTATGATGAAAACGGTCAGCTTATAACAGAAGATGCTTATGCGGGCAAGACGATTGACGTGAAGGGAATTATAGATTATTTCTCCGGAACATATCAGATCAAAGTCTTTTCCCCCGATAACATTACAATTATTAATTAAAGGAGCTAACAATGAAAAAGATTATTGCTTGGTTACTTGTCCTTACTATGTGTATAGCTATGTTCGCGGGATGCCAGGGTGATGATCCTGCTGACACAGGCGATTCAACAGACAACAAGGATACAGAAAACAACGTAAACGAAACAAGCGCTCTTGATTCCGCTGTTGCTTACGTAAAAACAGTCTATAAGGATGCCGCCGAAACAACAGGTGCCGACTATCAGGTTATCGGTACTGTTCCCGTAAACGGCGAAAAGTTCACTGTTACATGGACAGTTGACGTTGCCGAAGATCTCGTTAAGATCGTTGTTGGTGAAGACGGCATGGTAACAATCGACGTCAATGAAACAACTCCCGAAGAAGTGAAATATGTTCTTACCGCATCCCTCACAGACGGCAAAGAAACAAAAACTCTTACTTGGAATCACGTAATCCCCGCTTATGTAGATATTTCTAAGCTTACAGACGCTCAGATAGTTGATCTCGCATATGCGCTTGAATCCGGCACGGAAACAACGGATAGTTATACTCTCACAGGTGTTATCTCTAAGATCGACACCGCATGGTCTGAGGATTATCAGAACATTACCGTTACGATCAAGGTAGATGGCAAGGAAGACAAACCCATTCAGTGCTTCCGTCTCAAAGGCGACGGCGCCAAGGATCTTGCAATAGGCGATACAATCACTGTTGAAGGTACATTCAAGAACTATAACGGTACAATCGAGTTCAATTCCGGATGCGCTCTCCAGAATGTTGTTAAGAACGAGGGTGAAACTCCCGTTGCTCCCGAAGATCCCAAGGAAATCGTTGACGCTGCATACGCGCTCGAAACAGATTCCCAGCTCCCCTATATCGCAGTTCTCACTGGTACCATCACCGAGATCGGTACTCCTTATGACGCTTCATATAATAACATCACAGTTACCATCACGGTTGCAGGCAAAGAAGATAAGCCGATTATCTGCTTCCGTCTTAAGGGTGAAGGTGCCGATACTCTTGCAGTCGGTGATGTTATCACTGTAACAGGTTCTCTTATGAACTATGCGGGAACAATCGAATTCAATTCCGGTTGCACGTTTGTCAAAGCAACAGATACAGCCGCAATTTCATTCGGTAGCTTGACAACCGCTGCAATGGCAGCAGGTTCTTCCGACTATGCAAGCATAGTTGATGCCGCATACGCGCTTAAAAACGGTGATTTTCTTACGGGATCACAGACACTTAAAGGTAAAATCGTTTCGATTGACAGTGCATATAGCAGTCAATATAAAAATATTACCGTTACTATCGCTGTTTCCGGTAAGGAAGACAAACCCATTAAATGCTTCCGTCTCAAAGGCGAAGGCGCCGAGACTCTTGCAGTCGGTGATACAATTACCGTAACCGGTACTATAAAGAATTATAACGGAACAATAGAATTTGATAACGGATGTGTTATTGATGAGATTGTTAAGGGCGGCGCAGCTGCTCCCGTTGCTCCCGAAGATCCTAAGGAAATCGTCGATGCACTTTATGCTCTTAAAGACGGAGAATCTCTCCCTTACGAAGCAACACTTATGGGCAAAATCACAAAGGTTAATACTCCTTATGATTCTTCCTACAAAAATGTAACAGTTACTATCGTTGTTGCAGGCAAGGAAGATAAGCCGATCGTTTGCTTCCGCATGAAGGGTGACGGTGCTGATGCTATTGCCGAAGGCGATACCATTACCGTTACTGGTTCACTTAAGAATTACGGTGGCACATTTGAATTTGCTTCCCCTACACTTAATTCTTACACAAAGCCCACAGTTGAACCCGAAACTCCCGTTACAGCTCCCGAAGATCCTAAGCAGATCGTTGATGAAGCTTATGCACTCGAATCCGGTACTTCTCTTAAATACGATGCAACTCTCACAGGTGTAATCACAAAGGTTGATACACCTTACGATCCTACCTACAAAAA
>CAZPJU010000030.1:0-2488 GCA_964586965.1 uncultured Lachnospiraceae bacterium
ATGAACGATGATTGGTACGGGGGAGAGCCGCAATATCCGGAATACCCCGGAGCATACGTCGCAAACGATATGTTTTTCGGAGGAGATCTTTGGGGCGTAAAGGAAAAGCTTGATTATTTGGAATCGCTCGGAGTTACGGTGATTTATTTGTCACCGATATTCGACGCTCATTCAAATCATAAATATGATACGGGCGATTTTGAAAAAGTGGATTCGATGTTTGGCGGAAAACGCGCGTTGACGTCTCTTGTTAATGCGGCGAAAAAACGTGGGATCTCAGTTATTTTGGACGGCGTATTTAATCATACCGGCTCGGACAGCAAATATTTCAATAAGCACGGTACATATAAAAATCTCGGCGCGTACCAGTCGGAAAAATCGAGATATTACAAGTGGTTTTCATTTGGTGACGACAGAGAGAACTATGCGAGTTGGTGGGGAATAAAGATTTTGCCAAGGGTGAACAGCAACGATTCCGATTATATCAATTATATCAATGGTGAAAAGGGTATAGTAGACAGATATACGGAGCTTGGTGTTGCAGGTTGGCGGCTTGATGTCGTTGATGAACTTGCAGACAAATTTGTGGATTCGCTTGCGGAAAGAGTTCATAAAAGCTTTAATGGCGAAGGTCGCACCCCTATCGTTATCGGTGAGGTTTGGGAGGATGCATCCTGCAAGATAGCATACGGTCAAAGACGCAGATATTTTCAAGGACAGCAGCTTGATTCAGTGATGAATTATCCTGTCCGTTCAGCTCTTATTGAGTATATTCGCAGTGGCGACGCAGAGCTGATGACATTGGCGCTTTATACCATTTGGGAGCATTATCCCGTTGAAGTTGTCCATACGCTTATGAACCTTCTCGGTACTCACGATACGATGCGAATAATAACCGCGCTTGCGGGCGACCCCGCTGACGGATACACGAATGCAGAGCTTCTGAAAAAACGAATGACGCCCGAACAGTATGTAAACGGCGAACGTCTCGTTAAGCTTGCGTATCTAATAAATGCGACAATTCCCGGTATACCGTCTATTTACTACGGCGATGAAGTTGGTATGGAAGGGTACAGCGATCCGTTTAACAGAATGCCGTTTCCTTGGGGGCGCGAAAATAAGTCGCTGTTGGAGCATTATCGATGTGTCGGTAAGTTAAGACGCGAAAATGATGTCTATAAAGACGGTGAGCTTGTGTTATGTCGTTTCCCGATTGAAGGACTCCTTTTATATGGTCGCAAAAATGAGGAGCAAGTGCTGTATACCGCTGTAAATCGCGGAAACAGTGATGTCATAATTTCTGCGAACGGCTTTGAGTTGATGTTTTCGACGGGTGAGGTTGAGCTTAACGAAAGCGGTATTGTAATCGGCAAGGACAGCGGCATTGTTATAAAAATGGCTTCGAATTCTCATATTTTTGCTGACAGTTGTGATGTCAGCGACGAAATCGAAAACGACATTTTCGATAAATGATCGTTTCTAAGTTATAAAAAAGCACTTTCAACTATGTTGAAAGTGCTTTTTGTTATTTGTATACGGGCTCGCTTTCGCCGTTTATCACGCCGGCTGAGATGATTATTTTGTGAATTCCCGTTTTGGACGGAGCCTCATACATTATCGGTTCCATAACATTTTCAAGGATGCTTCTGAGTCCGCGTGCGCCTATGTTACGTTCGATAGCAAGTTTGGCTGCCGCGCTTAAAGCATCGTTCGTGAATTCAAGCTCGATTCCATCAAATTCGAGTAGCTTTTTGTACTGCTTGATAAGACAGTTTTTAGGCTCGGAAAGGATTCGCACGAGTGCCTGCTCGTCAAGATCGTCCAACGCAACGAGTACGGGGATTCTTCCCACGAGTTCTGGAATAAGACCGTACTTTACTATGTCGTGAGGGGTAACCTCACGATAAATCCCGGTGTCCGTTTTCTCTTTTTTACTTTTGATCGTGCTTTCAAATCCGATCGATTGATTGCCGTTACGCTTTTCGATGATGTCGGAAAGTCCGTCAAAAGCACCTCCGCAAATGAAAAGGATATTTTCGGTGTTGATTTGAATAAATTCCTGACCGGGATGCTTGCGTCCGCCTTGCGGAGGCACGTTTGCAACAGTTCCTTCGAGAATTTTCAAGAGCGCCTGTTGAACGCCTTCGCCCGAAACATCTCTCGTGATCGAACGGTTTTCGCTTCTGCGGGAGATTTTGTCAAGCTCATCAATGTAAATAATACCGTGTTCTGCACGCTCAATGTCATAATCTGCGGCTTGAATTAAGCGAAGCAAGATGTTTTCAACATCTTCGCCTACGTATCCCGCCTCGGTGAGTGTTGTTGCGTCAGCAATTGCGAAAGGGACTTCCAAAGTTTTTGCAAGAGTTTGTGCAAGATAAGTTTTGCCTACTCCGGTGGGACCGAGAAGCAGTACGTTCGACTTTTGAATGTCAACGTGATCATCGTCATCGTGCTTTTTCGCTTCTTTGTGCAGAATTCGCTTATA
>CAZPJU010000030.1:2588-14909 GCA_964586965.1 uncultured Lachnospiraceae bacterium
CAACGTGATCATCGTCATCGTGCTTTTTCGCTTCTTTGTGCAGAATTCGCTTATAGTGATTATAAACAGCAACGGAAAGCGCGCGTTTCGCCGCGTCCTGACCTATAACGTATTCGTCAAGCGAAGCCTTGATCTCGTGAGGCTTGGGAAGTGTGTCAAATGAAAGTCCGGCTCCTTCGGGATGTGCGGTAAGGTGCTCGTCGATAATTTCGTTACAAACGTCTATACAACTGTCGCAGATGTAAAGACCCGTGGGTGACGGGATGAGATAAAGCACCTGATGCTCTGTACGTCCGCAAAAAGCGCATTGCCGCTCCTTGCGATTTGTTTGGTTATTGGGCATAGCTCCTCCGAATGATAAAAATTACGTCAAATGCGATGCTCGAACACTTTATCAATGAGACCGAATTCTCTTGCTTCTTCAGCGGAGAGAAAGTTATCGCGCTCTGTTGCAAGTGCGATTTCCTCATAGGATTTACCTGTGTTATTTGCGAGAATGGTGTTCAGTCTTTCGCGTGTGCGAATTATATGATCTGCGTGGATCTTGATATCTGAAGCCTGACCCTGCATACCGCCGAGAGGCTGATGGATCATGATCTCCGAATTGGGCAGTGCGATGCGCTTGCCTTTAGCGCCGGCGGAGAGAAGGAAAGCGCCCATGCTTGCAGCCATACCGATACAAATTGTAGAAACGTCACACTTGATGAAGTTCATTGTGTCATATATAGCAAATCCTGCGGAAACGGAGCCGCCGGGAGAATTAATATAAAGATGAATATCCTTATCGGGATCAAGCGACTCAAGATAGAGAAGCTGAGCAACTACAAGGGAAGCGGTAGTGTCGTTTACTTCATCGGCAAGAAAGACGATACGATCGTTAAGAAGACGCGAATATATATCGTAAGCGCGTTCGCCTCTGCCTGTTTGTTCGATTACTGTTGGTACAAGCGGCATAATAGACCTCCAATTTAATATTTCGAATTTATACTATTATATACCATAAATCCGCTGAATTATATGTCAATTTTGAAAACTTAAAATTGACCGACGCAAAAAACGGCGGTCAATTTAAGTCGAATATACTTATTCTGCAGCTTCTTCAGCCTTAGCTTCTTCTTCGGGAGCTTTTTCTGTAACGATTGCAGCGCCCTTAACGAGTTCAACAGCTGCCTTAAGCTTGAGATCTCCCTTGATGTCTTCCGCAGCGATAGCTTCCTTAATCTTTTCGGCTTCCATCTGATACATTTCAGCCATGCGATTATATTCTTCCTCAACAGCTTCGTCGGTAACGTCGATGGATTCGAGTTCAACGATCTTCTGGAGAGCAAGACGTGTTTTAACCTGACGTTCAGCAGCGGGCTTCATCTGCTCTCTGAGGCCGTCAAGTGTCTGACCTGTATACTTCATATATGTTGCAAGGTCGAGTCCCTGACTGCGAAGTCTCATGTCATAGTCGCGAACGATGTTTTCAGCTTCAGCATCGTAAAGCGGCTGAGGAACGTCGCAAACGAGCTTTTCAACGAGAACGTCGATGAGCTGTTCTTCAATTTCCGCGTCAGCAGCATTTGCCTTGCGTTTTTCGATCTTAACCTTTACGTCTGCCTTATATTCGTCAAGTGTATCGAATTCGGAAACATCCTTTGCGAACTCATCATCGAGTTCGGGAAGTTCTTCAGCCTTGATTGCATTGAGCTTGCACTTGAAGACAACAGCCTTGCCTGCAAGTTCGGGAGCGTGATACTGTTCCGGGAAAGTTACGTTAACGTCGAATTCTTCACCGATCGTGTGACCTGCGACCTGTTCTTCAAAGCCGGGAATAAAGGAGCCGGATCCGAGCTTGAGGTCATGACCTTCGTCCTTGCCGCCTTCGAAAGGAACGCCGTCTGCGAAGCCTTCGTAGTCGATGTTTGCGATGTCACCGAGCTCAGCTGCGCGATCGGTAATTTCGATTTCGCGTGCGTTGTGTTCGCGAACGTGCTCGATTTCGTGATTAACTTCTTCATCGGTTACTGTGTAGGGAGTTTTTGTTACTTCGATTCCGCGATAGCCTTCGATGGAAACTTCGGGCATAACATAAACAACTGCCTTGAGAACAACGCCTTCTTCGTCGATGGAAAGAACGTCGAATTCGGGCTGACCGATGGGCTCGATGCCTGATTCTTTGATAGCGGCGTCGTAGTTGGCGGGGATGAGCTCGTTGATGGCATCTTCATAGAAAACGCCCTTGCCGTACATTTTTTCGATGATAGCACGGGGAGCCTTACCGCGGCGGAATCCGGGTACGTTGATCTTCGCTGCATCGCGGCGGAAAATTTTTGTGCAAGCTGCTTCGAATTCAGCGGAGTCTATCTTTATGTTAAGCTCCTGCTTGTTGGATTCGATGCGTTCATTTTTAATAAGTTCCATTATATATAGTCCTCCAAATTTATACGATGAACATTAACCATAATATTATATTACGATTTTTCAGTATTGTCAACCTCGTAAATGCAGATAAATGGCGAAAAAAAGCAAAAACTACTCAAAAATCTCGCAAAATAAGGTTATCTTATAAGAACAGGTGTAAAATTGACGGCATCTGATGAGACAATGTGAAATTTAATGCCGCGATGAAGCATGACGGACGGAACCGGAGCAGAAGAATGAACATGACCGTACCAAACGTCGGAAATGCGATAGCGCTCCAAAATATCAATGATCGAGGCAGCTTCATCATTGCCGAAAAAAGCGGGAAAATGAAGAAAAACGCGCAAAACGTCAACGTTTCCGCTGGAAAGCTTGAGCCCCTCTTTTATCGAAAACTCAAGACGAGATGCCTCGCGTGCGGCGAGTTTTTCGTAATCTGCGGTGTAAATATCCGCTTGGCTTGATTTATCAAAAAACCAACCTCTTGTTCCGCAAATCACGAAGTTTTCAACGGAGTATGCATTGTTTTGAAGAAAATCTATTGAAAAAATGTTGTTATTGTTTAAGAAAACTCGCATTTTCGATAGTGTTGACCACCAAAAATCGTGATTTCCTTTACCGATTATTTTTTTTCCGGGAAGTGAATCTATAAATGAGAGATCGACAAGCGCATCTTCAAGCTTTGATGCCCACGAAATGTCTCCGGGGACGATCACCGTGTCGTTTTCTCCTACGACGGCGCGCCAATTTCGTTCGAGCCGCGCGATGTAGTCGTGCCAACGTGCGCCGAAAACAGTCATTGATTTTGATTCGGGCTCGCCGCCCGGTAAATGCAGATCTGAAACAGCAAATACAGCCATGCCGACTCCTTTGAAAAACAAATTAAATGCGTTACGCTTCAAGCATAAAAAACGAAAAACTGATAAAAATAATAAAGCGGCAAACGCCGCAAGACCGAAGAAAGGACAGATATTAAGTGGCGATTTTCGGAAGAAACGAATATTTCAATGTGAGCGAGCAAAACGGAAGCTTACCTAAGCATATCAAGGGTGTTGCTTGTGATGTTAAAAACTGTATGTACCATGACGGAGACAGCTTTTGTACCGCAAACAAGATCAAGGTCGGTCCCGGTTACGCATCACATTCGGCTGATACAGCTTGTATAACCTTTAAGGAAAAGAATCTTTGAAAAAATATCGGAGGATAAGCGTTAGCTTCTCCTCCGATGTTTTGTTAAAGCGGCAGTTCGCCTTCCATTTCGGAGACTTCAATCGTGCGATTAAATCTAATTTCGGCGTTCAGCGTTTTTTTTAGCGGAGTAGGGATTTTAGTTTTTGTGTATTTCGAAAGATCTCCGAGCGCGGAAACCGAATCCGCCGAAGTTTTTCCGGATACCGAACGATAAACATCAGCAGCAAACTTATACGGACTTGCCGTGCTGCACACGAGCATAACGTTGTTTGACTTGCGCTCCGAAATAAAACGTTCTGCGGCATTTACCGCAACTGCGGTATGTGTATCGGAAAGATATCCGTGATCGTGATAAAGTCGCTTGATTGTTTCTGATGTTTGAGCTTCATCTGTAAAATATCCGCAAAAGTCATTTTTTATTGTATTGATAAGGTCGGATGAGACTTTATAACGCCCGCTTTCAGAGAGGTCTGACATGAGTTTTGAAGTAACATCGGTGCCTGCCGTGAAATAAAGCAGACGTTCAAGATTGCTTGATATCAAAATATCCATGGACGGTGACATGGTAGGGAAGAACTCTCTGTTTTTATCGTACACTCCGGTGGAAAGAAAATCGGTCAATACATTGTTTGCGTTTGACGCACAAACAAGCGTGCCGATCGGAAGTCCCATCTTTTTTGCGATGTAGGCGGCTAAAATGTTGCCGAAGTTGCCGGTTGGTACCGTTACGTCAAGTTTATCTCCGAGTGAGATTTTTCCGGCTTTCAAAAGCTCGCAGTATGCGGAAAAATAATAAACGATCTGCGGCGCAAGACGCCCCCAGTTGATCGAATTTGCGCTTGAAAGGAAAATGCCGTTTTTGCCAAGCGAAGCTTTTATGATTTCGTCGGAGAAGATGCGCTTGACTCCGCTCTGTGCGTCGTCAAAATTGCCTTTGATTGCGCAAACGGAGACGTTTTCGCCCTCCTGAGTCATCATCTGAAGCTTTTGCACACGGCTGACGCCCGTTTCCGGGTAGAAAACCGTTATGGATATGTTCGGCACGTCACGGTAGCCTTCGAGTGCGGCTTTTCCGGTATCTCCCGAAGTAGCGACAAGAATAAGCGCACGACGTGATTCACCTGTTTTTTTAAGGCAAGCGCTGAACAAATGCGGCATAAGCTGAAGCGCCATATCTTTGAAAGCGCAGGTCGGGCCGTGCCAAAGCTCAAGTGCATTGAGATTGCCGTATACGGGAACTACAGGCGCCGCACCGTCCGGAAATGACGCGGACGAATACGCGGAACGGCATATTTCACCAAGCTCATCAATAGAAAAATCATCAAAGAAAAGAGAAAGAATGTATGCAGCACGTTCGTTATAGGAAAATGTTGCGAGATTTTTAATCTCGTCACAGGTAATAGAAGGAAGTCTTTCCGGAACGTAAAGTCCACCGTCCGGAGCAAGACCGCGACAAACCGCTTCTGCCGCGGAAATTTCGTGCTTTATGCTGTTTGTGTCGCGAGTGGATACGTATTTCATGGCTGTTCTCCGTTTTTGTATGCGGTTGATTTTTTAATACTCCGAGGGAACTGAAACTGCGTTTTTAAGATGACGGACTTTTGGAAGTCCGCTAACGGGGAGATAAACCTCGATAACATCTATTCGGACGCGCCTTGACGCGCAAACATCGGGGTTTTTCTTTATGTACTGATTTGCGGCGTAAATCAGATTGCGTTGCTTTGCATAGCCGATGGCTGAGGCAGGTCGTCCGTATTTTTCGGCAACCTTTTCGGAGCGAGATTTCACTTCGCAAAAAACAACCGCTTCGCCGTCCGGTGAGAGCGCGATGATATCAAGCTCGGCGTGGCTTGCGTAATAATTTCTTGCTATTATACCGTATTCGTGAGATTTCAGAAATTCAACTGCAATGTTTTCACCGACGTCGCCGGTTTCGCGTGTTGTTTTACCGATTTTCATTTTTTATCTTCGCTCAAAAATTTCAAAAATGTTTTTCTATGGCATTCCTTCGGGCCGTACATACGTAGAGCGTCCATGTGAGCCTTGGTTGAATATGATTTATTTTGTGCAAAGCCGTATTCGGGATATTTTGCGTCCATTTCGATGAGAAGCCTGTCACGATATACCTTTGCAAGTATCGACGCGGCAGCGATGGAGGGGGAAATGGCATCTCCGTGGATAACGGTAACGGTGTTCATCGGAAAGCCACGGGCGATATTACCGTCAACAAGCACAAGTGACGGTTGAGGCGAAAGCTTTGCAACGGCGCGACGCATTGCAAGCTGTGCGGCATTCAAAATATTAAGAGTGTCTATTTCTTCAACGGAAGCTTCCGCAATCGCATAGGAAACGGCGTTTTCGATTATGACATCGTAAAGCTTTTCTCGTTTTTTTGCGGATAGTTTTTTTGAATCGTTGAGACCGTCGATGATGAGACCGTCCGGAAGTATGCACGCCGCAGCAACTACGGGACCGGCGAGGCATCCGCGCCCCGCTTCGTCTGTGCCGGCTACAATATCAAAGCCTTTTTCCCGGTATTCGTTTTCAAGAGTATAAAGAAGCATATTTTTTAATCCACAGGAGGCATTTCGAGAGTTATTCTGCCGATCTTTGCGGCGCGGAATTCATCAAGCAAAGTGGAGGACGCACGTTCCGTGTTGACCTCGCCTCCTGAAATGAGGAATCCGCGCTTGCGTCCGATCTCTGTAAGCAGCTCGTAGTCCGTCAGCTCGTCATACTGCGACATCTCACCAAGCTTGTAACGCTCAGCGAGCTTTTCCGGATAAAGTGTGCGAAGTCTGCCCGTCAGTGCGGAGGCAAGCTCCTCAATATCAAGAATTTCTTCTTTGATCGCGCCTGTAAATGCGAGATTTTGACCTATGATTTGATCGTCAAACTTGGGCCAAAGAACGCCGGGGGTGTCGTAGAGATTAAAGCCGGATTTTGTAACGACCCATTGACCTGTGCGCGTTACGCCGGGGCGATTTTCAGCTTTTGCTTTCTTTTCCGCGGAAAGGCGGTTGATAAGCGTTGATTTTCCGACGTTCGGAACGCCGACGATCATCGCTTTGACGTGTCTGCCCGTCATGCCGCGCTCTTTCCAGCGGGAAATTTTATCCGCAAGGAGCTCATTTAATGCAGGAGCGATTTGAGAAAGTCCCTCTCCCGTTGTGCAATCAACAAGGATCGGAACGGTTTCTCCGCGGCTGCGGAAATAATCGAGCCATTGGCGGCTTATTTCCGAATCCGCAAGACCTGCTTTGTTAAGCAAGGTTATTGTCGGTTTGCCTTCCAAAAGCTTAATTATTTCGGGATTGCGTGACGAAAGCGGCACGCGCGCGTCGAGAAGCTCGATAACGGCATCTACAAGTTTGAGACTTTCTCCTATAAGACGGCGAGTTTTCGCCATGTGTCCGGGGAACCATTGAATGTTTACGCTGGGCATTACTTTAACCTTTCAAAAATTTCAAAAGTGTTTAGCGGTGCGATACGACAAAGTACACGTCCGAATACGCACCTTTCGTCAATAAAACCGATTCTGTAATCTCGGCTGTCGGATGAATGATTTCTGTTATCCCCCATAACAAAAAGCTGACCGTCCGGCACTGTTACGGGAAATGAGATGTTTGAAGTGAGGACAGCGTCTTTTGCGAGATAGATATAATCAGATTCATCTATTACCTCGCCGTCAACGGTAACGGTCCAAGTCTCAAAATCAATGTCAACGACCTGCCCCTCCGTTGCGATAACGCGTTTTACTATCGGCGTTTTCCAATATGAATTTATTTTTTGCGCTACGATGATGTCACCGTATCTCGGCTCAAATGCAATATCGGAAATAATAAGCACATCTTCGTGAAAAAGAGTGTTCATCATTGACGGGCCGTTGACTACTGACAGACGTATAACGAGCGTAAATATCAGTATGACGGCAGCGGTTGATATCAAAAGTGTTTCGACAATATCGTAAAAAGCGGAAGTGAAAGTTACCTTTTCGCTCTTTTTATCAATTTTTTTTTGTGAATTTTCTTGTTCTTTCATTTTTGCTTACTCCGTAACTGGAAATCTTTTGTATATGCTTATGCTGTCTATCGGAAACATACGCGCAAGCACGCGTCCGAATATTACACGTTCGTCCACGAACCCTATTTCGTCGGAACGACTGTCCAAAGAGAGGTTTCTGTTGTCACCCATGACGAAAACGTATCCTTCGGGGACGGTCAAAGGGTATTCGTGATCGGATAAAACAAGATATCTTGCGTCAAAGTGTGCATACGATGATTCATCAAGCACCTTTCCGTCAACGGTGACAGTCCAAGTGTCAAAATCAATATCAATGACTTGACCTCCCGTTGCGATAACGCGTTTGACATATTTTTTCGATTCGCCCGCGTCATTTCTCAGAGAAAACACGACTATATCGCCGCATTTAGGCGTATATTCGAAATCGGAAATGATAAGAACATCACCGTTTGAAAGGGTGTTGTTCATTGACGAACCGTCAACAACGGCGATTCTTCCTATGAAGGTAAATACGAGAAGCACAATGCAGGTCGTAAGAGCAAATATTTCCACAATGTCGTAAATAAAGCGTGAGACGGCACAATCATCTTTTGACTGTTCCGATTCGTCTGATATTGACGGAATATTTACTTCGTTTGCGGATGTTTCTTTGTCGGATATCTCTGTCTCGGAAATTTCATCCGCCGCGAGTTCATCATTTAATTTTTGATGTTCCATATAAAGCCTTCCGTATGACCGAAATTTTAATAAAACAATAATTCAACTTAAAGTATATCACAAATGAGATGATTTTACAATATTTTTATCATATCTCGTTTAGATATGAACACCGAAGTGATTCTTGCGAAAAAATATAAAAAACATCGAAAAACATATTGCAAAAACAGAAAAGCTGTGGTATAATCCTCTTTGTGTGTCAGGTTAATGCACACCGAAGCAGTCCGCTGCCGCTCTGCATGAATGCTTTGAAATTCAAGAAAAGGTTGGTCTTATTAAGATGGACAGAAAAATTGACGCTCTTGTTAATGAGCAGCTTAAGGAACAGATTCCCGAATTCAAGATCGGTGATACCGTAAGAGTTCACAACAGAATCAAAGAGGGACAGAGAGTTCGTACTCAGATGTTTGAAGGTACAGTTATCGCACGTCATGGCGGCGGTATCTCCGAAACTTTCAAGGTTCGCCGCGTAGCTTACGGCTGCGGTGTCGAAAAAACATTCCCGCTTCATTCTCCCAATGTTGAGAAGGTTGAAGTTATCAGACGCGGTAAGGTTCGCCGTGCAAAGCTCTACTATCTCCGCGACAGAGTAGGTAAGAGCTCCAAGGTTAAGGAACTTATCTAACCCGAAAATCAAAAAGGATCTGTAAAAAGCTTGGTGCTTTTTGCAGGTCCTTTTTTCGTCGGAAAATAAAAGCTGTTGAAAAATGTCGTATTTCGGTGTATATTATAATATAAAGTCAAGATTGATACAGTTATATAATTATTGTGAACTGAGTATATATGGTGTAAATGACTTGTCCTAACGAAAGGAGAATGCGTGAAAAGTAAAGTTTTTATATTAACAGCACTTCTTACGGCGGCAGCGATGCTTTTTTCGGCTTGCTCTGCCGATATAAAAGATGCAAATATGTCGCTTGTTCCGATGGATACAGACGCAAATGCTATTTATTCGGGCGGATATACCAATATACGTGATGAACACCGTGGCGTGTATATCGCGACGGCGTATAATATAGATTATCCGAGCAAAGCGGGACTTGACGCGGAAACACTTGCATCGGAGCTTGACGATATAATCGAAACGGTTCTTTCTGTCGGCGGAAATGCGATATATTTTCAGGTCAGACCGAATTCGGACGCTTTTTATGCATCAAAACTCTTTCCGGTTTCATCGTATTTAACGGGAGAGACAGACGCTGAGTTGCCGGACGGTTTTGATCCGCTGGAATATCTCGTTAAAAAGGCGCATGAAAAAAACATAGAGGTGCACGCTTGGGTAAACCCTTTGCGTGCGACAAGGGGAAGCATTTCAAATCCCAAAACCGACATCGAATCGCTTGCATTGAAGCATCCGGCAAGACTTAATCCGTCAATGGTTGTCGAATATGCCGGATCGCTTTATTATAATCCGGGACTTCCTGAAGTTAGGGCGCTTGTTTCAGCAGGCGTTTCGGAAATAGTAAACGGATACGATGTTGACGGAATACTTTTTGATGATTATTTTTATCCGTATCCCGAAAAGGGAGGCGATGGTGAGACGATAGAGTTTGATGATGCCGAAGCTTTTGCGGCATACGGTGGAAGCCTTGAGCTTGACGATTGGCGCAGAAGCAATATAAACAGTATGATAAAGTCCTGCTATGAGGCTGTTAAAGCGGCAGATCCGGATTGCAAATTCGGTGTTGCACCGTTTGGGATTTGGCAAAACAACGATGGTGAAAACGGCGGTTCGGATACGCTCGGAATGGAGGCGTATTCCACAATATATTGTGACGCGTTGGCATGGGCTGAGGGCGGTTATGTCGATTATCTCGCGCCGCAGATATATTGGAGTTTTTCGCAGTCGAATGCGGAATACGATGTTATCGCGGATTTTTGGAATTCCAGACTTGACGGTACCGGCGTAGACCTTTATATAAGTCATGCTGCGTATAGGTACGGTACTGATTCATGGAGTGAGGCGGGCGTTGTTGATGAGATTACCGCTCAACTTCGTTATGCACGTCGCTTGCTTACTTATAAAGGAAGCTTGATGTACGGCTATGATGAGTTGAAGCGAAATGTTGACGGTGTTTCAGATGAGCTTTCGTCTGTTTACGGAGAAAATGTCCTGTATGCGGATCCGATAGGCACCGGTGGTTCTGTTGCCGTTGTCAGTCCCGAGTATGGAAGCAAAACAGATAAAGCCCAAATATCGCTATATTGCAGAAGCGATCCGACTGTAACGGTGACTTATAACGGAAATAAAGTATCACGTTTGAAGGACGGAAGTTTTGTGCTTGATGTGACACTTAAAAGCGGAGAAAATTATTTCGAGTTTTATACGAAGTACGGAAAATATGTGTTTATGATAGAAAGAACATCGTAAAAGTCGATAAGATATCAAAAAATGCTGTAAAACAATTGTTTTACAGCATTTTTTGATATCCGAACAGCTCTAAATTTTATATACTGATGAAAAAAACGTGAAATAAATTTGTAAAAATATTGAACAAAAGTGTGGTTTGTGATACAATAATTGTGTAAATTTACCTTTGGTTCTCATGAACTGTGATTTGTGATAAATCGAGGAATTCGATGGACAGCGGATATAAAAAATTGCGAAGGTAAAACACAAACAAAAAAGACCCCCGAAAGGAGGTCTGTTTCTGCTGTGCACACGCTGTGCGATCGGCATAGCCGACGATTTGAGAATTCTTTTATTTGAACTCGCAGTGTAATTTTATAAAGGATACAAATTACAATATAAGTGTACCATTGAAAGGAGCCTTTGTCAATATGAAAAACGAAAAATACTATGTAGGACTTGATATAGGAACTGATTCCGTAGGATATGCGGTAACAAACGAAGCTTATGAGCTTTGTAAATTCAAGGGTGAGCCGATGTGGGGCGTTACGCTTTTTGATGAAGCTGAGACGTCGGCAAATCGCAGAAGTTTCAGAAGTACACGAAGAAGGCTCGATCGCAAGCAGTGGCGAGTCGGATTGATCGGAGATATTTTCGCGAAAGAAATTTCAAAGATTGATGAGAATTTTTTCAAAAGAATAAAAGAAAGCTATCTTTATCCCGAAACAGCTGAAGATAAGGTACGTTTGTTTGATACATACGAAGAACAAAAAGAGTATAACGAAAAATATCCGACGATTCACCATCTTATCGTTGAGCTGATGTACAGCGCCGAGCCTCATGATGTCAGACTTGTATATATTGCGTGCTCTTGGCTTGTTGCACACAGAGGACATTTCCTTAATGAGGTTGATAAGCATAATATTGATGCGGTTACGGATTTCAAAACCGTATATAACGAACTTGGAAAATTTATCGAGCGAGACGGTGATTACAAAATTCCTTGGAAAGAAACAGTAGATCTGAATGCTGTTGAAAGCGCATTAAAGAGTAAAACGGGGATTACGAAAAAGGCAAAAGCGGTAACAGAAGCACTGTTTGAGTCCGGAAAAGCGCCCAAGAGTGTAAACGAACAATACGAATACAATTACGAGCTGGTCATAAAACTGCTTTGCGGTGGTAAGGTTGGACTTAAAGAGCTTTTTGACAAGGAAGAATATGCGGAGCTTGAAGAAAAATCCGTAGCGTTGAATATGGATGATGAAAAGCTTGCCGGCATCATGCAAAGCATAGGAGATGATGCCGCGTTTATTTCTGTACTGAAAGCGGTTTACGATTGGTCTGTGCTTGTCGATATGCTGAAAGGTAAGCAAACCGTATCCGAAGCGAAAGTTGAGGTTTACGAGCAGCACAAGAAAGATCTGGCTTTGCTTAAACATTTTATCAAAAAATATGTTCCGGAAAAGTACAACGCCATATTCCGTTCCGATGCTGTTAAAACCAATTATGTTGCATATATAGGCAGTAACAAAACTTCGAACGATAAGCAAACAGTTAAAAAAACAGCAAATAAAGAAGATTTCTGCAAGTATGTCCTTTCCGTTTTTAAGTCGGTGACACCGGACGAAACGGAC
>CAZPJU010000031.1:0-3035 GCA_964586965.1 uncultured Lachnospiraceae bacterium
CTTGGATTGGCGTCGTTTGCCGTTATCGGCACCGAAAGCGCCATAACCGCCGGATATATCGAAAATGCGCTGTTTTGCGTTTCGCTCGGCACCGTAACCTGCATCGGCGGAGGTATGCTTCGCGACGTGATGACAAATTCAACGCCGTACGTTTTGAAAAAGCATATATATGCGCTTGCCTCGATCGCAGGTTGCGTTCTTTACCTTGAGCTTTCGAGACTCGAACTGCATCCGCTTATCTCAACCTTGTCCGCAATGACGCTTGTTTTTGTGATCCGTATGCTCGCTACCGTGTTCCGTTGGAGCTTGCCCAAAATCCGTAAAGTTGACGAGTAAGAGTCGAAAAACAATTGACTTTTCCCACAAGCTGTGATATAATATGTGGCGCGCTGGGATATAGTGTAATGGCAACACAAAAGACTTTGACTCTTTCGTTACAGGTTCGAATCCTGTTATCCCAGAAAAAAGCTCCGTGTTTTTGTAAACACGGAGCTTTTTTATTGCTTTTTCTTTTAGTGATTGCAGTGATGCTCGCCGCAATGATGTCCGCCGCAGCCGTGGTCGCCGCAGGTGTGACCTTCACCGTGGTTTTCATCGTGATGATTGCATTTTACGTCGGGGTTGTAGTCAAGCTTGCCTGCGAGGAAAGCCGCAACAGCCTCGTCCGCATTGCCGGATACGCCGCCGTAAAGCTTGATGTCAGCGGCAGCCAAAGCCGCCTGAGCGCCTCCGCCGATGCCTCCGCAGATAAGAACGTCCACGTTAAGCGCGTTCAAAACGCCTGCCAGGGCACCGTGACCGCTTCCGTTTGTGTCCACAATCTCGGACGAAACAACCTTGCCGTCCTCTGTGTCGTAAATCTTGAACTGTGCCGTGTGACCGAAATGCTGGAAAATTTCTCCGTTTTCATAGGTAACCGCAATTCTCATAATTTGATCTCCTTTGGTAATTTTATATTGTTTATGGTAAGCTTGTTTGTAGCAGCCGTTCTGTCCGCAGTCTGTGGTTTGACCGTTACAGAGATGAAAATCTCCGCCTTCGATTCGAAGCGGACGACCGTCAACGATGCAATCGGCTAATTTCTTTCTTGCGCTTTCGTAGATGCGCTGAACCGTCGTCCTTGCAATCTGCATAAAGTTTGCACATTCTTCCTGACCGTAGCCTTCCTTGTCGATCAGACGGACGGCCTCGTATTCGTCCACAGTCAGAATGACAGGCTCGCTTTCGGAGGCGGCGTCAACGGGATAAAACATTTGCGTTTGCGGAAAATGACAGATCCGACGGCATTTTACCGGTCTTGACATAAATACGAAACCTCCCCTTGGCTTTTCTACATTATAACATCATTTCGGGCATATGTCAATAATATAATTGACATATGCCCGAAACGCGCGCAAAAAAGACCTCGCTTCCGAAAATTCGGCGGCGAGGCTTTGATTTTTTCTTTATTCTGCTTTGGTGTCGCAGTAGATGCAACGATATTCAGTCTTTTCCTCGGAAGAAAGAACGAAAATGTGCTCGATCCCCTGCTCGGTCGTTGTGATACAACGGGGATTTTTACATTTTACTATTCCCGTAAGCTTTTTGGGCAGTCCGAGATAGCGCTTTTCTACGGTTTTTCCGTCTTTGATTATGTTAACTGTAGCATTCGGTGAAACAAAGCCGATAAGATCCATATCAAAATCAATGCTTTCGTCGATCTTGATGATGTCTTTCTTGCCGGTTTTGTTGCTGGGGGCGTTCTTGATGACCGCTACAGAGCAATCGAGCTCACCAAGCTTGAGCATATCGTAAAGCTGCATCGCCTTTCCGGCGTGGATATGATCTATAACTATTCCGTTTTTGATGCTGTCTATATTCATGACCTACCTCACTTATCAAACAGTAACGTTAAGCAGTTTCATAATGAGCGCCATGCGCACGAATTTTCCGTTATGTGCCTGCTTGAAATAGCACGCTCTCGGATCGCTGTCTATTGCGGTAGAGATTTCATTTACGCGCGGCAGCGGATGCATAACTATCATGTCGTCGCGAGCGGCGGCAAGCTTTTCTTTTGTCAAAATATACGTGTCACGCAAACGGAGATAATCTTCTTCGTTGAAGAAGCGCTCCTGCTGAACGCGAGTCATGTAGAGTATGTCAAGTTCGCCTATGACCTCATCAAGAGATGTGACCTGCTTATATTCGATGCCTTTTTTCTTGATGTAGGTGTCCTTAACGAACGAGGGAAGCTTGAGCTCATCCGGGGAGATCAGCACAAATTTTATGCCCTCGTAGCGAGACATCGCTTCAATCAGTGAATGTACGGTGCGTCCGAACTTGAGGTCACCGCAAAAACCGATCGTTAAATTGTCAAGGTGTCCTTTTTCGCGTCTGATTGTGCAAAGGTCGGTTAGCGTCTGCGTGGGGTGATGGTGACCGCCGTCGCCGGCGTTAATGACCGGCACGAGCGAATGCATGGATGCAACGAGCGGTGCACCCTCTTTCGAGTGACGCATCGCGATGATATCCGCGTAACCGCTGACTACCGATACCGTGTCCGCGACGCTTTCGCCTTTTGTAGCGGACGAGGAGTTTGCGTCGGAAAAGCCGATCACGTTACCGCCGAGCTGGAGCATGGCGGATTCAAAGCTCAGTCTTGTTCTTGTGGACGGCTCGAAAAAGAGCGTCGCAAGCGTTTTGTGACGGCATACTTCCGCGTACTTTTCTTTATCCGCAATGATATCGTCCGCAACGTCCAAAAGCTGATCTATTTCCTCAACGGAAAGATCGGAAATGTTGATTATATTTCTCATAACAGATTTCTCCAATGAAATTTACGCTTTCGCGCCGTTTACGTTGAGATAATTTTTGATGCGTTCGACGTTTTCCTTGTTTGCTTCGTCTTCTTCGAGGTACTCGATGATGTCGTATACGTCGATGACGGAATATACGGGGAAGCCGAATGTGTTTGTGACTTCGGTTGTTGCGGCGAGTTCGGTCTGACCTTTTTCCTTGCGGTCTACCATTACAAAGCAAGCGGCAACCTTAACGCC
>CAZPJU010000031.1:3135-14549 GCA_964586965.1 uncultured Lachnospiraceae bacterium
TCTGACCTTTTTCCTTGCGGTCTACCATTACAAAGCAAGCGGCAACCTTAACGCCCTCAAGCGAGGAGAGATTCTCCATGCTCTCACGAATCGCGGTGCCTGCGGTGATAACGTCCTCGACGATTACGATTTCGTCACCCGGCTGAGGCTTGTATCCGACGAAGATTCCGCCTTCGCCGTGATCCTTAGCTTCTTTTCTGTTGAAGAAAAAGGGCAGGTCAAGCCCCTGACGAGCAAGAGCGGAAGCTGCCGCAACCGCGATCGGGATTCCTTTATATGCGGGACCGTAAAGTACGGCTTCCTTTTTGCCGAGCTTTTCGAAATATGCTTTTGCGTAAAATTCTCCGAGCTTGGAGATGCGATCTCCCGTTTTGATCTCGCCAGCGTTTACAAAATAGGGGATTCGGCGTCCGCTTTTGGCGATAAAATCACCGAATTTGAGGACTTTCGCGTCCATCAAAAACTCAATAAACTCTCTTTTGTAGCTTTCCATCTTCAAAATCCTCCTTGGTTCAGTCGCAGAATTCCGATACGCAACGGTGATAAGCCGCTACGGGATCCGATGCGGCTGTGATCGGTCTGCCGACGACGATATAGTCCGAGCCGATTTTTTTAGCCTCTGCCGGTGTCATAACGCGCTTCTGATCTCCGACATCACCGTCCGCGAATCTGACTCCGGGGGTGACTGTAATGAAGTTTGAACCGCAATGTTCGTGTACCTTGCCGGCTTCAAGGGGAGAGCAGACGACACCGTCGAGACCGGCGTTTTTCGCTGTCTCTGCGTAATGCATAACTACCTTGTCGATAGGCTCGTGGATGAGCAGATCGCGCTCCATGGATTCCTGATCTGTCGAGGTGAGCTGAGTGACAGCGATGAGAAGCGGACGCGAGCCGTCCTCGCGTGTCAAGCCTTCAAGCGCACCCTGCATCATTGCCGTCGTGCCTGCGGCGTGTACGTTGCACATATCAATGTCAAGCTTAGAGAGCACACGCATTGATTTTTTTACGGTGTTGGGAATGTCGTGAAGCTTGAGGTCGAGGAATATTTTGTGACCTCTGCGCTTCAGCTCGCGAACCATTTCGGGGCCCTCCGCATAAAAAAGCTCCATTCCTATTTTTATAAACGGCTTTTCGTTGCCGAAAAGCTCAAGAAAGCTTGTTACTTCTTTTGCGCCGGCAAAATCGCAGGCGATAATTACATCCTTACCCATTATGTGCTCCTCCTATTATGTCCGAAAGTTTTTCGATTCCGTATTTTTTCATTGTTTCGGGAAGTGTATCGACTATTTTCTTTGACGCGAACGGATCGACGAGATTTGCCGCACCGACTTCAACAGCCGTCGCGCCGGCAAGCATCATTTCGATTACATCCTCCGCAGTGCTGACTCCGCCCATTCCGATTATGGGGATGTTTACGGCTTCATATACTTGATATACCATACGAAGCGCAACGGGGAACACGGCAGGACCGGACATTCCGCCGAAGGTGTTTGCAAGTATGGGCTTTTTCGATTTTAGGTCGATCCTCATGCCGAGCATCGTGTTGATCATGCTGATTCCGTCCGCACCGGCGGCTTCGCAAGCTTTTGCGATAGCGGTTATATCGGTGACGTTCGGTGTCAGCTTGATGTAAACGGGCTTGTTTGTGACTTTTTTGACAGCCTCGGTGACGGAAGCGGCAGCTTCCGGCGACGTACCGAAGCTCATTCCGCCGTGCTTTACGTTCGGACAGCTTATGTTGACTTCGAAAATACCGATTATGTCCTCGGAATCGAGCTTTGCGACCGTCTCTGCGTAGTCCGAAATTGAAAATCCGCTGACGTTCGCGACTACTTTCTTATGATAAAACTGTTTCAGCTCGCGAAGCTCGCGTGAAATAACCGCGTCAACTCCGGGGTTTTCAAGTCCGACCGAGTTGAGCATACCGGAATGGCATTCCGCAATTCGCGGTGTTGCGTTACCGGAACGCGGCATAAGCGTTGTTCCCTTGAAAGAAAAGCTGCCAAGGCAGTTTATGTCGTAGATTTTTGAAAATTCCTTGCCGAAACCGAACGTGCCGGACGCGGGAATTACGGGATTGTCCAACTCCCATCCGGAAAGCGTTACTCTTGTGTCTGCCATATTATCTCACTCCTTCCGAACACGGGCCCGTCGGCGCAGATGCGCTTGTTTCCGAGAGTTGTCTTGCAAGAGCATCCCATACAAGCGCCGAAACCGCATCCCATTCGTTCTTCGAGACTGTACTCACCGTCAGTGACGGCAACCTTTTCCATTGCGCGGTACATAGGCATCGGGCCGCAGGAATAAAAGTACGAATAGCTGAGCTTTTTCATTACATCGGTGACAAAGCCTTTTGTACCGACGGAGCCGTCGGCGGTTGCGATATAAAGTTCGACGCCGAGCGCGGAGAAATCGTCCGCAAGGAAGATTTCGTCCGCATTGTTAAATCCGAGGATCACCTTAGGCGTAACGCCCTTTTTGATAAGACGCTTCGCGAGCAGGTAAAGCGGAGGAATTCCGACGCCGCCGCCCACCAAAAGGGGAGAGTTGCCGCATTTGTCGAGGTTAAAACCGTTGCCGAGACCCGTGAGTGCGTCAAAGCTGTCGCCCTGACTCATCTGTGCCATTGCCTCCGTGCCTTTTCCGACCGCGCGATACACGAGCGTGAGCGTGTTATCGTCAACATCGCAAACGGATATGGGACGGCGCAGATAAAGTTCGTCCATTTTAATGTTAACGAACTGTCCCGGATTGGTTATTTCGTCCGTTTCTCCGGAAAGCGTCATTTTATAGACGCTTCCGGCGAGACGAATATTTTCTTTTACAGTGAAAATTGTTTCTTTCATATTAATTTTTCGTGCTGAGAACCTTAGGAATTTATTGTTGAAACGCAGATCGTCGTTTCTTCAAGTACGTCAAGCAGAACGCGAACGGTGTCGAGCGCGGTAAACATTGTAATATTGTTTTCCGTTGCAATTCTGCGGATTTCGTGACCGTCGGAATTTCCGACGGAGTCGATATCGCTTGTATTGATGACGTAAGCGATGTGACCCTGACGAAGTGCGTCTGTGATCTCGGTGCTGTCGGAACTTATTTTTGCGAGCGCACGTGTGCGTACTCCGTGCTCACGGAGGAAACGGGCGGTACCTTCCGTTGCTTCAATGTTAAAGCCGAGATTGTAGAAGCGTCTGATAAGCTCAAGCGCTTCGGGCTTATCCTTGTCGGCAACCGTTACGAATACCGTGCCGTAATTTTGAAGCTTCATGCCGGATGCCTGAAGTGCTTTGTAGAGCGCGCGATTGAGCTTGTCGTCATATCCGATGGCTTCGCCGGTTGACTTCATTTCGGGAGAGAGGTATGCGTCAAGTCCGCGAATCTTTGAGAAACTGAATACGGGAACCTTAACGTACCAACGCTTCTTTTCTTCGGGGTAAAGGTCGAAGAATCCCTGTTCTTTGAGACTTTTACCGAGAATAACATCCGTTGCGATGTCGGCAAGGCTGTATCCTGTCGATTTCGAGAGGAAAGGAACCGTTCTCGATGAACGCGGATTGACTTCGATGACGTAAACATCATCGTTTTCGTCAACGATAAATTGAATATTGTAAAGACCTACTATGCCTATACCCAATCCGAGCTTTTTCGCATAGGTCAGGATCTTGCCTTTGACTTTCGGTGAGATCGAGAATGAGGGGTAAACGCTGATTGAGTCACCGGAGTGAATGCCGGTTCTTTCAACAAGCTCCATAATTCCCGCGACGAATACGTTGTGTCCGTCGCAAACGGCGTCGATCTCAACTTCTTTACCGATGATGTATTTGTCAACGAGGACGGGCTTGTCCGTGTCGATCTCAACTGCCGTGCGGAGATAATGTCTGAGCTGTTCTTCGTTGCCTACGATTTGCATTGCGCGTCCGCCGAGGACGAACGAGGGGCGAACGAGCACGGGATATCCGATTTCGGATGCAACTCTTACGCCTTCCTCAATGTCTGTGACTGCTTTGCCGACGGGCTGGGGAATTCCGAGTTCGGAGAGCAGACGTTCGAATTCATCTCTGTTTTCCGCTCTGTCGATTGCTTCTGTGTCCGTACCGATGATCTTAACGCCGCGAGACGAAAGCGGAGCAGCAAGGTTGATCGCCGTCTGACCGCCGAGCGACGCTATGACACCCTCGCATGGTTCAAGCGCAAGTATGTTCATAACATCTTCGGGAGTAAGCGGCTCAAAATAAAGCTTATCGGCTGTTGTATAATCTGTGGACACTGTTTCCGGGTTGTTGTTTATGATAATCGCTTCATAGCCGGCGCGCTTAATGGTTTTAACTGCGTGAACGGTAGAGTAATCGAACTCAACGCCCTGACCTATTCTGATCGGTCCGGCTCCGAGAACTATGATTTTCTTTTTATCTGTTACTACCGAGCGGTTCTCACCGGTGTAAGAGGAATAAAAGTACGGAATATAAGCACCGGTGTGCAGAGTGTCCGCCATTCTGTAAACTGGCATGATTCCGTTATCGCGGCGCAGATTGAATATGTCAATTTCGGGCATATTCCAAATCTTTGCGATCACGGTGTCCGCAAACCCCATTTTCTTTGCGCGCGTAAGTTCATCGAGCGAACCGATGTTTTTGCTGAGCGCTGCTTCTTCGTTGATGATTTTTTTGATTGATTCGAGGAAGAAGGGGGTGATCTTTGTCAACTCATGAAGTTCCTCGACAGTTGAACCGAGGCGGAAAAGCTGAGCGACCGCGAAAAGCGTGTCATCCTTGAAATCGGATATGTAGTTTGTGATCTGTTCCTTTGTCATCGAGCCGAATTTGGAGAGATAAAAATGATCTGCACCGATTTCGAGCGATCTGACGGACTTGAGCAAGCTTTCTTCAAGGCAAGAGCCTATGCCCATGACCTCTCCCGTTGCCTTCATCTGCGTTCCGAGCGTATTTGTGGCGGACGCGAATTTATCAAAGGGGAAACGGGGAAGCTTTGCAACGAAATAGTCGAGCTTAGGCGCTGTATGCGCTGTTGTGTTGGCGATTTTGATCTCGTCGAGCGACATACCGACTGCGATCTTAGCTGTTACTTTGGCGATCGGATATCCGCTTGCCTTCGAAGCAAGCGCAGACGAACGCGAAACTCGCGGATTGACTTCGATAAGGAAATATTCGCTTGTGTAAGGGTTGAGAGCGAACTGAACATTGCATCCACCCTCGATCTTAAGTGCGCGAATGAGCTTTATTGCGCTGTCGTTCAGCATTTTATTGTCATGTTCGCTGAGCGTAAGTATAGGAGCGACAACGGCGGAGTCGCCGGTGTGAACTCCGACGGGGTCGATGTTTTCCATGCCGCAGATCGTTATTACATTGTCCTCTGCGTCGCGCATCATTTCGAATTCGATTTCTTTATATCCGCGGACGCTCTTTTCTATAAGTACCTGATGCGTGGGAGAAAGAACAAAAGCGTTTTGAGCGATCTCACAAAGCTCGTTTTCGTCGTTTGCGAAGCCGCCGCCTGTGCCGCCGAGGGTGAACGCGGGACGCAAAACAACGGGATAGCCGATATCGAGAGCGGCTTTTTTTGCCTCTTCGATGGAGTATGTGATCTCTGACGGGATTGTAGGCTCACCGATGGACTGACAAAGCTCCTTGAACAGTTCTCTGTCCTCCGCAAGCTCAATTGAGCGACTGCTGGTACCGATTAGCTCTACCTGACATTCTTTGAGGATGCCCTTGCGCTCAAGCTGCATGGCGAGGTTGAGTCCCGTTTGACCGCCAATACCGGGGATTATTGCGTTCGGACGTTCGTAGCGAAGAATTTTTGCGATGTATTCAAGAGTCAGCGGTTCCATGTAGACTTTGTCTGCCATTGAAGTGTCGGTCATAAATGTTGCGGGGTTGGAGTTACAAAGTACGACTTCGTAGCCCTCCTCCTTAAGTGCGAGGCAAGCCTGAGTGCCCGCATAGTCAAATTCGGCAGCCTGTCCGATAACGATGGGACCTGAGCCTATGATCATAATTTTTTTGAGATCTGTTCTTTTTGCCACGGTTTTACCCTCTCTTATTCAAAAATTGATGAATCTGTGTAAAGTATGTTTTCGTCCTTGACGGTCAAAATACATTTGCCGTATACGGTTTTGCCTGAAAAAGGCGAGCTCTTGCCCATGGAAAGAAAACTTTCCGGGGTAACTGTATACGGGGAAGTTATGTCAAAGACAGTGAAACCCGCGTCACCATTGATGTTGAAACGCTTTCTGGGCGCATCCGACATGAGCTGTGCGAGTTTTTCAGGTGTTATTATTCCCGTCATGACGAGATTTGTGTACATGACGGCGAAAGCGGTTTCAAGTCCGACGACGCCGAATACACTGCCGAGAAGTCCTTTGGCTTTTTCTTCTGCGGAATGCGGAGCGTGATCGGTTGCTATCATGTCTATTGTGCCGTCGATAATTCCTTCTATCAGAGCTTTTCTGTCATCTGACGATCTGAGCGGCGGGTTCATCTTAAAGCGTCCGTCATTTGATAAATCTGCGTCTGTGAGCACGAGATAATGAGGTCCCGTTTCTGCGGTGATATTAACGCCTTCGGCTTTTGCTCGGCGTATGATCTCAACGCTTTCCTTTGTCGAAACGTGACAAACATGATAATCGACACCCGTTTCTCTTGCGAGCGGCAGATCTCGTTCTATCTCCGCGTATTCGCTTTCGCTTGAAATTGCGGGCAGACCGTGAGATTTTGCGTAATTTCCGCTGTGGATGCATCCGCCCGGTTCGATCAGTGATTTATCTTCGCAGTGAGCGGAGATCGGCTTGCCGAGACGTTTGGCTTCGATCATTGCCTCACGCATTAAATGTTTGTCCGTCACGCCTCTGCCGTCGTCGGAAAAGCCGACAACGAGCGGAGCGAGTTCATCAAGCGCGGCAAGCTTTTTTCCGTCCTCGTTGACGGTGATGGCACCGTACGGTAAAATCTCAACGTCCGCTTCCGCGATTGCGTTGAGTTGAAGCTTCAGATGATCAAGTGAATCGGGAACGGGAGACAAATTCGGCATCGTGCAGACTGTGGTGTATCCGCCGTGAGCGGCGGCACGCGAGCCGGAGAGTATCGTTTCTTTATAAGTAAAGCCCGGTTCGCGGAAGTGTACGTGCACATCACAAAAGCCGGGCATAACGGCAAAAGAATTACCGTTCTTATTGAAAATAACGGGAGCTTTTCCGCCGTTATCGAGGAATGAAGCAACAGCGTTTTTGACGTCGGTGTTTTTTATTGCATTCAAAACAAAACGGTTTTTTTTCATAACAGCTCCTTTATAGAACAAAAGCCTTGCAGACGGGCAAAACGCCGACGTGCAAGACCCCTTAAATGCGTGTCAAAGGCGGCACAGCGTCCAGCGTGCCTATGTTAAGCTTTTTGAATCTTGCGGCATCACGGTACCGTCTTAAAAATTGCATTTATTTTATATCATATATCGCGGGTTTTGTCAAGAGTTCGGGATTTTTCGAAGCAATATTTTGCGAAAAAATATAATACGGTTTCGCTTGGTGATGATATACAAAATTATGGGCGATTATATGTGCTTCGAATGTATAGACAGACGCATTTTCAAAGCGATAATTCGCTATTTTTTAATTTAAGCGCTTTTCCCGAAGCAAACGACAGATTGTTAACAAATTGTAAATATCGAAAAAGAGGGCGCGAAAGCTTCGAAAAGAAGCTTTCGCGCCGTAAAAGGTTGTGATATCGAGTCAGCTTAAAAATCTGACAGCGGCAAGCGCCGCCGATGCGCCGTCTGCGACTGCCGTTGCAATCTGACGGACGCTTTTTGTTCTGCAATCGCCTGCAATGAATACGCCGGGAGTTTCGCCGGAACAGGATTCGTCCGTGATGAGATATCCGGCGTCGTCGAGGCTCGAAAGGGATTCGAACGGCTCGTTTTTTGGTTCGAGACCTATTGCGACAAACGCGCCGTCTGCGAATATGCTTTCGATTTCGGCGGTATTTGTGTGCTTAATATTGACACCTTTGAATTCATCATCACCGATGATGCTTTCAACCGTAACGCCGGTGATGACCTTGATGTTTTCTCTTGCATTGATAGCATCGCGCAGCTTGGCTTCTCCGGTGAGAAAATCGAGATTTTGAAGTATAGTTACGCTTGTGCATATATCCGAGAGGGAAAGCGCCTCAATGAGCGCGGAGTTGCCGCCGCCGATCACGATGACGCTTTTTCCGCTGTAAAAAGCACCGTCGCAGGTCGCGCAAAATGATATGCCGTTACCGATGAAATCTTCTTCACGGTCGATTCCGAGGCGTCTGTGGCGTGCACCTACCGCAATGATGACAGCTTTCGCTTCGAAACTGTCGTCTCCGCAACGGACGATCTTTGCGTAGTCGGGTGCTCCGCTTTCGGTCACGCTTGTGACCTCCGCAAGCTCGATTTCCGCACCGAGCGAAAGGGCCTGAGAGACCATTTTGTCTGCAAGCTCCGATCCGGAAACCGACTCGAATCCGGGATAATTTTCGATGCAGGGGGAGTACGCCATCTGACCGCCGAAGGCTTCTTTTTCGATGATCAGGACGGATTTTTTCGCACGTCTTGCATATATTGCGGCGGTGAGCCCTGCCGGACCCGCACCGATTATGATTATATCGTACATATATTTTTTCCTTTGCCTTCTTTGGTTTTCGTGTCAGTGTCAAAACGCACTCTCGCGTGTTTTTTGCGTGAGTGCGTTTTTTGTTGAATTTACTTTGCGGATTCGCCCGCGATATAACGTTTGACGTTGGCTACACCGGTGTATTTTTCAACCGTGTCTCCCTTTATGACAACGAGCGTGGGAGCTTGTCTGATTCCGAATTCCTTTGCTGCGTCGGGATTTTCCTCTGCAAGCAGTTTTTCGTATTTTACATCCGCACGGTCAAGCATCGCAGCTGCGATCTTGCAGTTAGGGCAGGTTGCCGTTGCGAAAAGATAAATGACGTCGCTGTTGCTTTCTGATGTGGGAGTAGAGACGGTTTTCTCAACGTTTTTGCCATCTTCGGAAACAGAATTCATTTCCTCTACCGCAGGAGCGATTACGGAGGAAACGTCATATTCGAGTCTGTCCTTGAATTCCTGTGCTTTGCCGTCGTTCCAGTTGCGAACGGGACGGTAATAACCTGTTATGCGGCTGTAAACCTCTGTATCTTTGCCGCAATCGGGACAATTGAAATGCTCTCCGGAGATGTAGCCATGATCGGGGCAGATAGAATACGTAGGCGACATCGTATAATAGGGAAGCTTGTAATTTTCCGCGATTTTACGAACGAGAGCCGCCGTGGATTTCCAATCGGGTAAACGTTCACCGAGGAACGCGTGAAATACGGTGCCTGAAGTGTAAAGCGTCTGAAGCTCGTCCTGAATGTCGAGTGCGGTGAACACATCATCCGTGTATCCGACGGGCAAATGAGAGCTGTTTGTGTAATAAGGAACACCTGAGGCTTCGTTTGCGGTGATTATATCGGGGTAACGCGCCTTATCGTGCTTTGCAAGACGGTAAGAGGTTGATTCTGCGGGAGTTGCTTCGAGGTTGTAGAGGTCGCCGTACATTTCCTGATAGTCGGAAAGACGTTCGCGCATATGATTGAGGACATTCTTCGTGAATTCCTGAGATTCCTTGTGAGTGAGGTTCTTTTTGAGCCAATTTGCGTTGAGGCAAGCTTCGTTCATGCCGACGAGACCGATCGTAGAGAAGTGATTATCGAAGGAACCGAGGTATCTCTTTGTGTAAGGATAGAGACCGGCGTCAAGAAGCTTGGATACAACTGTTCGTTTTGTTTTGAGCGAACGTGCGGAAATATCCATCATGTGATCGAGGCGTGCGTAGAAATCGGCTTCGTCCTTTGAAAGATAAGCGATTCTCGGCATATTGATCGTTACAACGCCGATGGAGCCGGTAGATTCACCAGAACCGAAGTAGCCGCCTGTTTTTTTGCGAAGTTCGCGGAGGTCAAGACGCAGACGGCAGCACATCGAGCGAACGTCGGAGGGTTCCATATCGCTGTTGATATAGTTGGAAAAATAAGGCGTACCGTATTTTGCCGTCATTTCGAAAAGACGCTTGTTGTTTTCGGTTTCTGACCAGTCGAAATCGCGTGTGATTGAATAAGTGGGGATGGGATACTGGAAGCCGCGTCCGTTAGCGTCGCCCTCGATCATGACGTCGATAAACGCACGGTTAACGAGATCCATTTCGGCTTTGCAATCGCCGTATGTGAAGTCCATATCTTTGCCGCCTACGATAGCGGGGATATTTTCGAGGTCTGAGGGAACTGTCCAGTCGAGTGTTATATTAGAGAAAGGCGCCTGCGTGCCCCAACGAGAGGGTGTATTTACGCCGAATATGAAGCTTTGAATGCACTGCTTAACTTCTTTGTATGTGAGATTGTCAACCTTTACGAACGGAGCAAGATATGTGTCGAACGAAGAAAACGCCTGTGCGCCTGCCCATTCGTTTTGCATAATTCCGAGGAAGTTGACCATTTGATTGCAGAGCGTGGAAAGGTGACTTGCGGGAGCGGATGTGATACGTCCGGTTACACCTCCGAGACCTTCACGGATGAGCTGCTTGAGAGACCAACCCGCGCAGTAGCCGGTAAGCATCGAAAGATCGTGCAAATGAATATCGGCTTGTCTGTGCGCTTCTTCGATCTCTTTGTCGTAAACTTCGGAAAGCCAGTAATTTGAAGTTATCGCGCCGGAATTGGAAAGAATAAGACCGCCGACGGAATAAGTGACAGTGCTGTTTTCCTTAACGCGCCAATCGCTGACCTTTACGTAATTGTCCACGATTTCCTTGTAGTCGAGGATCGTTGCGCCCATGTTTCTGATTTTTTCTCTCTGGCGGCGGTAAAGGATATAAGCTTTCGCGACTTCCGAGTAGCCTGCCTGTCCGAGCACCTCCTCAACGCTGTCTTGGATATCCTCAACGGAGATCTTTCCGTCCTTGACCTTGGGTTCAAAGTCTGCGGTGACTTTGAGCGCAAGCATATCAATGACGGTGGGGTGATAATTTACTTTTTGAGCGTCAAAAGCTTTTCTGATTGCAACTGTGATCTTCGCAAGGTCGAACTCTGCGATCTTGCCGTCTCTTTTGATTACCTGATACATTTCGATTTCTCCCGTATAGCGTTATGGTGTTAGTATAAACAATAAAAAATCCTTGTATTACAAGGGATAAACATAAATTTCGGCGGTGGCCGAAACATTAACGGTATTTGCCTATTATGCACTACATATTGTGGTGAGGACTCGATTATACCACACTATATTTTGTTTTGTCAATACGGATTTTTTGAAATTTACAAATTAATTTTTCTCGAGAAAAAGAAAAAAGCACTTACAAAAGTAAGTGCTTTTCAGCGGATTACGGGGCTCGAACC
>CAZPJU010000032.1:0-2371 GCA_964586965.1 uncultured Lachnospiraceae bacterium
ATCACGCATTTCACAAGCGTCAACATCGACGCGTACTGCGGTCTTGCCGTATCCGTTTTCATCCTTTATTCAGGTCTGCGCTCCGTAAAGGAAACCGTAGACCCTCTCCTCGGTTCACCTCCGAGCAAGGAAACGATCGAAAAAATCGAAACGATCGTATTGTCACGCGACGAGGTCGAGGGCATACATGACCTCGTTGTGCACGATTACGGTCCGGGACGCGCCATGATCTCGCTTCACGCCGAAGTTTCCGCCGACGCGGATCTGCTTACGACGCATGACATGATCGATAATATTGAAAAGGAGCTTCGCGAAAAGCTCGGCTGTGATGCCGTGATCCATATGGATCCGATCGTAACGGACGACGAAAGCGTGCTTGCGCTCAAGGAAGCCGTCATTGAGATCGTTCAAGGACTCGACGAAAGACTGACAATACATGATTTCCGTATCGTCTCAGGCCCGACGCACACAAACGTCATCTTTGATATTGTTGTCCCGTTTGACATCGGCATCAGCGACCGCGAGCTGCGCGATCAAATATCGCAGTCTGTTCGCGGCATAAACGAAACCTACTTCACCGTTATAAACATAGACAGGGCATATATATGACAAAACAGCACCTTTCGGTGCTGTTTTTTTCGTTTTCAGTTCATTTCGTATGTCACATGTGCATTCTCGGAAAGGCATTTGAGCGCATCAAGCATACGTTTCAGCTCATCCGCCGCCGCTTCTTCGCTTTCATATACGCCGAACACTCTCTCGCCTCCGTGACTACCCATGTTGACAATTATCACAAACGGAAGTTCATCAGAGTCTCTTTTCCTCACCAAAGCATATGATATCGGCGCAAGTATCTTTTTGTTCTGAGAAAGCACCCACAGCTTACCATGACCGTCCTCAATTGCCTCAGCCACAGCGTCCTTAAGGGTATCCTCAAGAGCATCCTCAAGGGCATCTTCAAGCACATCTTCCAAAGTATCACCGATCGCGTCCTCGACAGCCTCCGTCACGGCGCGCTCGACGGTATCCATGAGCTCGGAAACAATCTCATCCTTCATGCTTTCGATTAATTCCCTCAGTTCTTCCATGTAATAAATCTCCTTTGAAGTTAAATTTATATATCCGCAGCGGAAATATAATCAACGCCATGCTCTGTGATGAATATTTTACGCGCCGGAAGATCGTCGCCCAAAAGCGTCTCGAAAATGACCGCCGTTTGAACGGCATCGGCAGGGGAAACGCGGATCAACCGTCTTGTCGCAGGACTCATAGTCGTTTTGGACATCATTTCCGGCTCGTTTTCACCGAGACCCTTACTGCGCTGAAGCGTATATTTTTTTCCCTTGGCATCAAGCTCCGCCGTTATCTCCGCCTTTTCCGGCTCATTATACGCGAAATACGTCTCCGGATTTTTTTCTCTTGTCGTTATTTCAAAAAGCGGTGATTCGGCAATGTAAATCTTGCCCGTTTCGATCAGCGTCGGAAGCAGACGGTAAAACATCGTCAAAAGCAGAGTTCTGATCTGGAAACCGTCCTCGTCGGCATCTGTGCATATAATGATCTTATCCCAACGAAGCGCATCAATATCGAATTCGTTGTTGTGTCTGCCCTTTGTCTGTATCTCGACTCCGCAACCGATAACCTTGAGCAGATCCGTGATGATCTCGTTTTTGAAGATCTTCTCATACGTGCTCTTTAAGCAGTTCAAAGTCTTACCGCGAACAGGCATGATTGCCTGAAATTCCGCATCTCGCGCAAGTTTACATGATGTAAGCGCGGAATCTCCCTCAACAATATAAAGTTCTCTTTGCTTGGGGTCTTTCGAACGGCAACCCACAAACTTTTCCACTCGCGAAGCGACATCGTTTTGCCCTGTCAGCTTCTTTTTCAAATTGACTCTCGCAGTCTCCGCCTGCTCTCGCGAACGTTTATTGACAAGTACCTGACGCGAAAGCTCCTCCGCGAACTGCTTATTTTCCGCGAAATAATATTCGAGCTGACGCTTCAAAAACGCCGTCATCGAGTCTGCGATAAACTTATTCGACACAGCCTCCTTCGTCTGATCGGAGAACGAGGTGATCGTCGAATACGTATTTGTTACAAGGACAAGACAATCCTCAACATCCGAAAAAGTAATATGCGCCTCGTTTTTCGTATATTTGCCCGAATCCTTGAGATATTTGTCAATAGCGTAGACGAACGCGCTCTTAACCGCTTTATCCGGTGAACCGCCGTGCACAAGAAAGCTCGAATTATGGTAATATTCAAGCATGTTGACTTTATTTGAGGTTGCAAACGCAATCTCCGCTTTAAGCTTATAGTCGGGCTTGTCCGCTCTGTCTCTGCCGTAGTCCTCGTACTTCCAAAGAAC
>CAZPJU010000032.1:2471-4315 GCA_964586965.1 uncultured Lachnospiraceae bacterium
CAGCTCCGTAACGGCGAAACCTTTTTCGAAGTCTATTTCCGAGACGTTTCCGCCCGAATAAGAGCGAACGTTCATATATTCGGACGCATACTGCGTCGCGCACGCGCCGAGGCCGTTCATACCGAGCGAATACTCGTAGTTTGAGCCGTCCTCGTTGTTATTATATTTTCCACCTGCGTAAAGTTCGCAGAACACCAAATCCCAATTGTATCTGTTTTCCTTCTCGTTCCATCCGAGCGGAACACCGCGTCCCGTGTCCTCGACTTCAAGCGAGCGATCCGCAAAAACGGTAACTATGATCTCGTTGCCGTACCCCTCACGAGCCTCGTCAACGGAATTCGCAAGTATTTCGAAAAAAGCGTGCTCTGTGCCGTCAAGTCCGTCCGAACCGAACATAACCGAAGGGCGCTTCCGAACTCTGTCCGGACCTTTCAAGATCACGATACTTCTGTCATCATAAGCCTGAGTTTTATTTTTTGCCATTTATTCCTCCATCGGTGCCGTGCACCAAACATCCATTATATAATATATCACATATTCAAAAAAACATCAAGAGGATTAACTGCCGCGACAAAGCACAAAAAAAGCACGCTTTCGCGTGCTTTTTTCTTTTTAATTAGAAACCGAGGTTCTCGATATTGCCGTTGTCGAACTGCTCCTTGATCTTCTCGAAGCATTCCTTGCAAATGAGCTTACCGCCGAAACGTGTTGTTTCCGCAGCGTTTCCGCAGAACATACAAGCGGGCTCATACTTACGGAGCACTATTGTGTCTTTATCCATGTAGATCTCAAGTGCATCCTTTGTTTTGATTCCGAGAACATTTCTCGTTTCAACGGGAAGAACGATTCTTCCAAGCTCGTCAACTTTTCTTACAATACCTGTAGCTTTCATTTTTTGCCTCCATGGTAGAATTTTTTTACATTGCAGTACTGTGACTGTAATGTTTCCTTATTTCAGCATTATTATATCATTTTCGTCACAAGGTGTCAACCCCTTTTCGATTTTTTTACAACAAAATTTCAATTTTTTTGAAGTTTTAAGAATTAACAAAAAACAGATCGCAGGTAATTTTCGAATTACCTGCGACCATTGTGTGTTACATATTATTTCATTGATTTCCTTCGGGAGGGAAGCCGTTTCCGTTATTTGATCCGTGACGTGCCGCCTGCTCGCGGTATCTGCGTTCTTCCTCGGCATGGCGCTCACGTTCCTTACGTTCAAGCTCGGACAAATACTTACGACGCGCTTCGTTTTCTTCCTCGCTCTTTTTCTTCTTGTCCGCAACAAGCGCATCAAGATCCTCGTAGGTAACGTTTTCGCCCGTCATTGCAAGATCAAACTGCTCCGCATCCATAATCTCATGCTCAATGAGATATCCTGCGACAAAATGAAGCTTATCCTTATTTTTCGAGAGTATACGTTCTGCCTCTGCGTACGCGGTTTCGACGATATTTTTGATCTCAACATCAATCTTATACGCGGTTTCTTCGGAATAATTTCTCGCGGACGAGAAATCTCTGCCGAGGAAAACCTCATCGCTGCTGTGTTCGCTACCGTACACGATCGGGCCGAGAGCCTCGGTCATACCGTACCTGGTGACCATATCTCTCGCAATCGAAGTTGCGCGCTGGATGTCGTTGGAGGCACCCGTGGAAATATCATCAAGAATAAGCGCCTCTGCAACTCTGCCGCCGAGAAGTGTCACGATTTCGGACTTCATCTCATTTTTAGACATATACGATCTGTCGTCCTTGGGAAGCGAGAGCGTATATCCGCCTGCGCGTCCTGCCGGAACGATCGAAATCTGATGAACGGGCGTTTCGGACTGAACGAACTTCGTAAC
>CAZPJU010000032.1:4415-9616 GCA_964586965.1 uncultured Lachnospiraceae bacterium
CCGGAACGATCGAAATCTGATGAACGGGCGTTTCGGACTGAACGAACTTCGTAACGATCGCGTGTCCTGCCTCGTGATATGCGGTAAGGCGCTTTTCCTTTTCGGAAATTACCTTGGAATGCTTTGCGGGGCCGACGATGACCTTTATCATCGCCTCCTCCATATCGGTCATACCGATAAGAGTTTTTCCTTTTCGTGCAGCAAGAAGCGCCGCTTCGTTAAGGAGATTTTCAAGATCGGCTCCCGTGAAGCCGACTGTTGTTTTTGCGATTGTTTCAAAGCTTACGTCAGCTTCGAAGGGTTTGCCGCGTCCGTGAACCTTGAGGATAGCCTCTCTGCCCTTGACATCGGGGTAATTGACCGTGATTTCGCGGTCGAATCTGCCCGGACGAAGGAGAGCGGGGTCAAGGATATCGGGACGGTTTGTCGCTGCCATAACGATAACGCCGTCATTCGAGCCGAAGCCGTCCATCTCAACGAGGAGCTGGTTAAGCGTCTGCTCTCTTTCATCGTGACCGCCGCCGAGACCTGCGCCTCTGTGACGTCCCACAGCGTCGATTTCGTCTATAAAGATGATACTTGCGGGGTTTTTCTTTGCGGTTTCGAAAAGGTCACGCACACGAGACGCGCCCACACCTACGTACATTTCGACAAAGTCCGAACCCGAAATCGAGAAGAAGGGAACTCCCGCTTCTCCTGCAACCGCTTTCGCAAGCAACGTTTTACCTGTACCGGGAGGGCCTACGAGCAATACACCATGCGGAATTCTCGCACCGAGCTTAGTGAAATGAGAGGGATCTCTGAGAAACTCAACGATTTCGCGAAGCTCTTCTTTTTCCTCGTCGGCACCAGCTACGTCCTTAAAAGTCACTTTATTTCTGTCATTTGTAACAAGTCTCGCACGGCTTCTGCCAAAGTTACCTATCTTCGAGCCTTTTCCTCCCGCCTGACCCATCATAAAGATCCAAGAGAAGATGAAAAGTCCGATCACGATAAGATAAGGCAGGAAGCTTACCCACCACGGGATTTCCGTCGGAGGCGGGAAGTCATACGCCTCGATAATACCTTTCTCATACTGTTCCGAGATAAGATCGTTCAGATCCGAATAAAACAGGGACAGATCGCGCAGCTTATATTCGACGTAACCGACGCCGACGCTTCCGTCCGCAAGTTCCTTGCGAACTTCCATAGTCAAAAGATTGTCGCCGTCAACAACGAACTTAACAACTTTTTCATTATGGAAATAGTCAAGGATTTCACTGTATGTTACGCCGTCATTCGACGCGCTGTCGAAAAGCGCCGCTGTCGCAACGATGATCACTGCGATAAGCGCAACATAGAACAAAATTACTTTAAGGTTGTTTTTTTTCATTCCTAAATAACGTTCTCCGGTTTATTTTTCTTTATTTATTCGTAGCACTCCGGCGAAAGGACGCCGATATAGGGAAGCGCTCTGAATTTTTCGTCAAAATCGAGTCCGAATCCAACAACGAACTCATCGGGAATAATGAAGCCGCAAAAATCCGGCTCAAGATCCACAACACGGCGGCTCGGCTTATCGAGCAGCGTGCAAGTTTTAACAGACGCCGCACCCTTAAGATACAGGTACTCAATCAGGTAAGAAAGCGTTCGTCCGCTGTCGATAATATCCTCAACGATCAAAATATCGCTCTTTTCCATATCTTTTCTTCTGATATCGAGCAAAATCGAGATTGTCTTTGACGATTCCGTGCCACTGCCGTAAGAGGAAACCTTCATAAAATCGATCTCAACGGGCAACTTGATGCGCTTCATAAGCTCCGCCATGAACACTACCGAGCCCTTGAGTATGCACAAAAGCACGAGATTGTTTTCGGAGTTTGCGTATGCTTCTTCGATCTGTCTTGCGATCTCCTCGACCTTCTTTGATATTTCTTCCTCTGTTATGAGTATTTTAGCGATATCCGCTTCGGGTGATCTTTTTTTGTCATTGTTATGCATGGTCATATCCGCCTTTGCCGTTTTTTTACTGTTTTATTTCAGTCAATTGATTTTTCCGAGCAAGCAAAATAAATATTCAGCTCTTTTTCGTGTCCGTCTCCGTCCTTTATCTCAACGCCGTCTCTTGCATCCATGTAAGGAATCCACACAATTCCCTCACAGTCGCAGAAAACCGGCAGGAAATTACGCACGTCGAGCGGTATCTTGTATTCGCAGTACAGCTTTTTAGTCAGCTTTGACATTCCTCCGAGAGTGATCTTATCACCGGGATTGCGGTTCCTAATATAGAGATTACCACAAATTTTATCAAAGGCAATTCGTTTGTGTATAAATATTTTGTAAATATTCTTGTTTTTTAGCTCAAATTCTTTATCCGGAGCATGAGAAATCAGGAGTTTCGCGTTGTTCAGCTCAGGAATATCATGCAAACCGTCTCCGAGAGGGATCCAAAATTCGGGAGTGTATCTGTATTTCCCCTCGTACTCCTCCTCGCCGATAAAGAAAAACTCGTCACTTTCGACTGCGGCACAGATTCTTTGCGGCAGGGAAATGCGCGAATGTGCACCTCCGCACCAAATGATACGCGAAACGGATCTTATATGAGTAAAATCAAGAGTTATGTAAGGACGCGACCTGCCGTACATAGCCTCCGCCGCTCTGTCGTACATATACCGAATAACTCTTGAGGATATAGCCGGTTCCTGAGAAGCCAGCAGTTTTCTGTCACACGAAGTTTCGATACCGTTTTCCTTTATGAACTTCATCGCCTGATTTTGTATGTACACATCGTCATTGCGAAGAAGGGTACAAAGTTGCGATATAGCCATTTCAGGCGACGGATTGATATACGAAAGCCTCGGCAATATCTCCTTACGGATATAATTTCTCGTATAATCCGTATTTGCGTTTGTCGAGTCCGTTACATATTCGATATCGTTTGCGATACAGTAACCGATAACTTCGCTTCGTGTGCAGTATATAAGCGGTCTTATAACGCGCTCTCCGCGCACGGGCGGTATTCCGGCAAGTCCTCTCGTTCCGGCGCCTCGGAGCATATTGAAAATAACAGTCTCCATATTGTCCTCGGCATGATGCGCAAGAGCGATATGTCGAAGCTCCTCGTGTTCGTCTATAAGCTTATGAAACGTCCAATAACGAACATCTCTTGCCATTTCCTCTATACCCTTACCGCGTTCCTTTGCCATAGCAGGGACATCATAATGCTCAACATAAAGCTTAACTCCGAGCTTTTCGCAGACATTTCTGCAAAACTCCTCGTCTCTGTCCGCTTCCTCTCCGCGTATTCCGTGATGAACGTGAACCGCTGCGATATGTATGTTATGCGCGAGAGAATACTTATGCAGATAATGAAGCAACGCGCCCGAATCCGCACCGCCGGAATATCCGACAAGAATTCCGTTAAGCTTACGATCCATTCCGAAATCTCTTATAGCTTGTTCGATTTTCTGTTCAACCATACGACTGATGCCGCTCTTGTCCACTTTATCACCTTCTTTTTGCATATACAATAAATATTTTACCATACAATAACCGATTATTCAAGTAAACGTGCGTTTTTTAATAAACAACAGCACAAAAAAAGCACGCTATGCGTGCTTTTTTACGTGATCGCATCTTCGATCACGTCATAAACAGTCACAGGAGTGACGGAACCGTGAACCAACATGGAAAAAAGCAGCCTTGCCCTCTCCCTTTGTGAAGAAATGTCGCGGACAAGAGCAAAATCACTCTCGCCGTTCGCAACGGTAACAATAAAACAAGTATACGCGAATCGAAACAAACCCGTTTCCTCATCAAAAACCGACTCTCTGATAAGCTGATAAAAGCAAGTAACGCCCTCCTTGGTCGTCACAGCAGTATCGGTAACGATGCCGTTAATTTTACTTGAAAATGTTTCTGTCACAACGTTATCTCCTTCTTGAAAATCGTTTTTTAGGGGTCAATTTTACCATTTTTTAACTCAAATTTTCTGCTGAAATGTGTCGAGTGAATATAAAATTATATTTTGTGTGCAAAAAATGACGGATTGCGCGTTTTCGTTATGCATAAAATCGGTATATTTTATCGTAAATACAAACATAATAATTGTTTTAAGGTACACTTTTTCGCCGCGCAGACAATTGTTTTTCAAACATTATGCAATATAATTCGCAATTATTCCAAAGTAATTTATTTTTTCGTTTTTTCGAGGAAATATTTGTGCATTGCCGATATTTTAGATATGATGTATAATAAATTCGGTACAACTGTTTTTATAAAAGGTGAACAACGGTGAATAAGATATTTTTTTATTCTAATATTCATAAATATATACATAATCAAATCCGATCTCCGCGCTTTCCGTCAAATTTTTCCGTATTCTTTCTCGTTTGTGCGCTCGGTATGCTCGTCTCCGTGTTTTTTCTCCGCTTTGCCTCGCTTAACGGGTACTGCGACTATCATCTTACAACACGTCTGTTGCCAATGCTGACAGAGGCATCTGCGCTCACCGCAACTCTCGCCGTCATAGGAGGCGCATTTTTAGAACGTTTACTCTCCGAAAGCGGAAATTGACAATAAAATGGACATTTTTCCTTGACTATTCCGAACTCATAAGTTAAAATGTACTTGCGGTGCCGTAAAATTCCGATGATTCCGCAGTACGGACAGTGCCGCATAATTAAAATTTATGCCTTTGGCATATCGGAGGTAATATATGGCTCATTTTTGTCCTGCCTGCGGTCACAAGCTCGAAGATTATATGCAGTTCTGCACAGAGTGCGGAACAAAAGCTCCCGTAGTTGAAAAAGCTCCTGTCATCGAGGAAGCTCCCGTTGTTGAGGAAACTCCCGTTGTTGAGGATACGCCCGTCGTCGAGGAAACTCCCGTTGTTGAGGATACGCCCGTTGTTGAGGATACGCCCGTCGTTGAGGAAACTCCCGTTGTTGAGGATACGCCCGTCGTTGAGGAAACTCCCGTTGTTGAGGAGGCTCCCGTTGTTGAGGAAACTCCCGTCGTCGAGGAAACTCCCGTTGTTGAGGAAACTCCCGTTGTTGAGGAAACTCCCGTCGTCGAAGGAATCGCTCCGACCGTTATCAAAGAAGTTTCGGTTGTAACCGAGATTCCGCCTCAAAACGGTATTGTTTCGACCGGAACGTTTTTCGGGCTCATGTTCCTCTACTCGATACCCGTCATAGGTTGGCTCGTTTGTCTCATTCTTT
>CAZPJU010000032.1:9716-13863 GCA_964586965.1 uncultured Lachnospiraceae bacterium
CTCATGTTCCTCTACTCGATACCCGTCATAGGTTGGCTCGTTTGTCTCATTCTTTGCTTCGCCCCCAAGAAGCAAAATCTGAAGAATTACTCCCGCGCCGCTATGATTTGGATTGTTATCGGTCTTGTTGTTTCCGCAGCACTTGCCGGAGCCGCTTATTGGCTCGGCGGTATGCTTCTCGAACACCTCAATGTAGATATCAACGAAATCATCAATCAGATTCGTTCCGCTTTCTGATAAAAAACACGGCTCACGTCCGATTTTTCGAACGTGAGCCTTATTTTCAGTAAACAATACTCATTTTTTCGACAAAAACTATTTACTTTTTCGGTTTATCGTGTTATCATGTGCTGATGAGATTTTTAACATGGTACAGAGATACCGAGAAGGTCTTTTGAAAAGTCACGCCGTACGGAAGCGCCATTTTGTTCCGTACACACGCGTTTATGAAAAAGTCGGCTCGCTCTGTGCGGGTCTTTATTTTTGCCCTAAAGGAGAACTTCGCGATGTCAGTTAAAGCAGAGCTTATGGATGAATCAGCCGTTAAGCGTTCAATAGCAAGGATAACTCATGAAATTATCGAGCGTTACCGCGGAGTCGAAAATCTCGTTTTGATAGGGATCAAGCGTCGCGGGTTGCCGATCGCGAAAATGATCGCGGAAAATATCAATCGCTTTGAAAATGCATCCGTTCCGGTCGGATATATAGACATCACGCTTTATCGTGACGACATATCCGAGGCAAATACCGAACCGGAAACGTCCGATTCAAGCATACCGGTAGACATAAACGGAAAATGCGTAATTTTAGTTGACGATGTAATTTACACAGGCAGAACGGCGCGCGCCGCCATCGAATGTATCTTCGCGCACGGTCGCCCGGACTCGATAGGACTTGCGGTTTTGATTGACAGAGGTCACAGAGAACTTCCTCTGCGCCCCGATTTCGTCGGAAAAAACATACCGACATCAAAATCCGAGTTCATCGCCGTTCGAATTCCCGAATTCGACGGTGACACGGGAGTTCTTCTCTGCGATTCACACCAAGGATAATCTTCTCCACCGATTGCGACGGAGATTATTAATATAAATTTTAACGGAGGATAGTTTTCAATGAAACTAATCTACAATGTTGATGATAAGCCGAAATTCGGTGAGATCATCGTGTTTGCTTTTCAGCAGCTTCTCGCTATCATGGCCGCTACGATCGCAGTTCCCGCTATCGTAGGAAACGGAATGACCGCTTCTGCGGCTCTTTTCGGTGCAGGCGTAGGTACGCTCGTTTATCAGCTTTTCACAAAGTTCAGAAGTCCCGTCTTCCTCGGTTCCTCCTTCGCTTTCATCGGATCAATGCTTGCCGCATTCGCAGGCGGCGTTTCCATGCAACTCGGCTTCCTCGGTCTCATCATCGGAGCCGCTTTTGCAGGACTTGTTTACGTTATACTCGCGCTGATCGTTAAGCTTGCCGGTGTCAACTGGATCAACAAGCTCATGCCCCCCGTCGTTATCGGCCCCACCGTTGCTCTTATCGGTCTTTCTCTCGCAGGTGCCGCAGTAAAGGACGTTTTCTCCTACGGCCCTCAGGATTCCAACGGTTCTTTCATAATGTCCGCTAACATTTGGGTATCATTCATTTGCGCTATGGTAACCCTGATCGTTGTCGTTCTTGCTTCCACATACGGCAAGAAAATGGTAAGACTCATTCCTTTCATCATCGGTATTCTCGCCGGATATGCGGTAGGTCTTATTTTCACCGTTATCGGCATTGCCGCCGATATCCCCTCTCTCGTTATCATTGATTTTGCCCCCTTCAAAGCACTTGTTGCAAACGGAGTTACGCTTTCTACATTCGTATCCGTACCCGAATTCACATTCGTTCAGGCTATCAAGGGTATCGGTGAGTTCACACCCTCCTATCTCGCAACGATCGCTGTTGCATACGTTCCCGTTGCGTTCGTTGTTTTCGCAGAACACATCGCAGACCACAAGAACCTCTCCAGCATCATTGAAAAGGATCTTCTTGAAGATCCCGGTCTGCACAGAACTCTCCTCGGTGACGGCATAGGTTCTTTCGCAGGCGCCATCTTCGGCGGTTGCCCCAACACAACATACGGTGAATCGGTAGGTTGCGTTGCGATCACAAAGAACGCTTCCGTTGTTACCATCACAGCTACCGCTGTTCTCACAATCCTCATTTCCTTCATTTCGCCCTTCGTTGCATTCCTCGATTCCATTCCCGGATGCGTAATGGGCGGCGTTTGCGTAACGCTTTACGGCTTCATCGCCGTTTCCGGACTTAAAATGATCCAGAAAGTTGATCTCGAAGATAACGCAAACCTATTTACCGTTTCCGTTATCCTTATTTCCGGTATCGGCGGCATGGCTATGGCAATCGGCAAGGTAACGCTCACATCCGTTGCTTGCGCGCTCATCCTCGGTATCATCGTCAACGTCATCCTTTCAGGCAAAAAGCCCTCAGACGAACAATAATCACGCAAAGCAAAAAAAGCAGTCCGTGCGGACTGCTTTTTTTATTCTATAACTATCCTGCCTTCGATAAAGCAGTCTATCTCATCGTGTGATGAAAGATAATCATCCAAAACATCTATGCACGAAACAGCGACAATACGAGGCTTTTCGATCTCTCCGATCTCATCATAAGTCACGTTAAGGAACGCTTCTATATTCGTAAAGTGAAAGGTCTGCATACCGATCTTAAACACATCGGTATCGCTTATTTCGCGTCCGAAATAGCTGAATTCGCGGAATTGTCGTTCTTTTCTCGAATACACAAGCTTCATTCCTCGTGAAAGCTGATAAAACTCGGTATGTCCCACAAACGCTTCCTCACGAAGCATATAAAGCATCATCCGCCTGAAAAGCTTACCCGTCACGCGGAACATATATACGCCGTCATCAAACGGAAACGCCTCGGCAAGTCCGCCGTAGGCGACAGTCGGGCCGAGTTCGCCGCTTCTAATACTTCCGGAGCCGAGCAACATCACATCAAGATCGAGCGCTTCGCAAAAAACGTCCGCAAACAGATTGCCGAGTTCCGTCTCGGCATTTCGGACGGGATGCGTAAACGCGCCGTTGAATTTCGTAACGATGCGCTCATATTTTCTGTCCGTTGCCGCCTTGTATGCCTCAACCGTCTTTTCAATCTCGCGATCACGAACAATATTCTCCCCGGTGACGGAGACACACTGCCACTCATAAGTCTTGACCGATGCTTTGTTCGTATCTACCACAAAATCGAATCTGCCGACTATACCGGTACCCGTTCCCGCATGAGCGATCAAAATGTTGTTCACCGTTACAGGCTCGCTCATAAACGTATGCGAATGACCGCCGAGTATAACATCAACTCCCCACGCAGGATCAAGTGCGGCGGCAAGTTTTTTATCCGCCTCTATACCTATATGCGTCAAAAGTACAGTCAGATCCACGGCGCCTACGCTTTCGTTTACGGTACAGATCTTTCCTATCTCCTCGACAGCGTCCGATATCTCTATCATATTGCCTATAATGGGATCCTGCTTTGTCTGTGCAAGCACATCCTCCGTGATAATACCGACAAACAGTATCCGCATTCCGTCTCGTTCGATAACGGTATACGGAATAAAAAGATGTATTCCGTTCGGTTTTATACGCATATTTGAGTTGATTATCGGAAATTTCGCGCATTTGTCAATAAAAAGAAGATGCGGAACTCCGTAATCGAGTTCGTGATTTCCTATCGTAACGACATCGGGCGACAGTTTGTTGATTATCTCAACCGTGGACATTCCTCTGTATTCTTCGTCTATTACAGATCCGCGAAACATATCGCCGGAAATCGTATAAATCACATTTTCTTCTTCACGTCTTACTTTTTCAACATAACCGGATAGAAGCGCAACTCCGCCGACGGGGTGTTCACCCCTTGTATCCGGAAGAAAATCTCCGTGAAGATCGTTTGAATGAAGTATTGTAAGTTTTCTCTCGTTTTTCATTGTTTAATCGAGCTTTTCCAGCTCATTTATAATTATTTCGACGGCACGCACCGCCTCATCGAGCGGCAGGGAAGGAGTTCCGTCCTTTTTCCCCTCAATCTGTTCGGGAATATAAGGAATATGAACAAACCCCGCTTTCGCGTCGGTATTTTC
>CAZPJU010000033.1:0-13862 GCA_964586965.1 uncultured Lachnospiraceae bacterium
GGTAAAACGATTGTGACGGTGTTCCCGGATACGGGTATGCGATATTTGTCAACGCAGGGACTTTTTTAATAAAACAAAAAACGATGGATTCAGTTCCATCGTTTTTTTGCTTTATAAATCTATGCAAAGAGATTTGCCTTTTTCAATCGGATATGTTTTATCCTTGATGATGAGTGTGCCTCCTTCAATGTCCGAGAGCACGGTAATTTTGTTTTTGCTCATTTTTACGGAAATTACGCCATCCATTGCGGGAACTTTGCCTTCAAATGAGCCGAAACACATCGGATTCGGTTTCACTTCATAGGTCGCGTAAGCAGGTGATGTGGGACGAACTCCCAACACATATTTTCCAACGAGATAAATAGGCGAGGCGCCCCATGCGTGGCAAAGGCTCTTATCATATGGCTGACCGTACATTGCATAGTTATCAATACGGCTCTTATCGGGGAAATATTCTTCCCATATAGCGGTTGCCCCATGTTCAAGCATGCCACCCCAATAGCTGTGAAGCATATTAATCATATAATCATATTCCCCAATGCTACACATTGCATCAAGTTCGAAAAATTCAAAATACGGTGTCGTGATTGCGGGGATTTCCGGATTTTTTATGACATTATCTACAATTTTGGCTTGCCTGTCATCGCTTGTCAAATGATAAAGCAACGCGAATATGTTGGCGTGTCGTGTTACGTTTCGATTACCTGACTTGTAATCGTCGATAAAAGCGCATTTTTCTTCATCCCAATAGAGTGCATTGATTTTTTCATTTAGGATGCAGTAAAGCAATCTGAATTTTTCTTCAGTTTTATCGTCACCAAGCAGTTTGGCACATTTTTTCATGCAATCGTATGCTCGGCAAAGAAGCATCTGTTCCGCACAAAGCGGACCTGAATCACGGTCAAAATGTGTTGACCAATCAATGAACACCCAATCTCCGTTGCGTCTTTCATAAAGTCCGTCATTGCCAAGTCTACCCAAAACGAAATTCATCGCAGAAAGCATCGAGGGGTATATGGATTTTACAAAGTCTATGTCTCCCGTGTAAAAATAGTATTCCCAGGTAGCGGCTATCCAATAGAATGTGTAGTCACTGATTGTATTGATATGCATGGTCATTGGATCTGCCCCACGCAAAATACGCTGTGTACGGCGAACAATATCTTTGTCGTTCATCAAATAATAATTAACAAAATAACTTTGATAAGCGTCGCCGCTCCATATCCAGCGATCGCGCTTAATGCCGTCGAAAAATCCTTCTCTGGCGTTTAGATGAAGAGTATATACCGATGTATCCCAAATTCGATTGATAAGTTCGTCATCGGAATGAAACGCACCTATATCTTCTAAAGGCAGATATTCAAAATTTGCGTAAAAGTCATATGAACCAAGGTTGTCGGGCACGAAAACATAACGAAAAGCAACGGATGTGGATGTGAAAGCACCGTTTTCTGCCGTAAGAAAAATATGCACAACGGCGTTTTTGGCATCTAAAGCTTCTTCGCGGGACTCTCCGCAAATAACGGTGCATTTTTCGTTTGTGTCGGTAATGTGTTCAAATATCAGCTTGCCGAACAATTCCTTGCCGAAATCATAAAGCTTTCCGTGGTTTATGTTTTCCACATTGACGGGGAAAACACGTTTATAAGAAAATTTGAATATTTCCGGATTGTCGGTAAGCTCGGTATACATATCGTTTGTGCCGGCGGGGAGGTCTTCAGCCCCCCAAGAATGAAGTTTCCAGGTTTCATCAGAAGCAAAGCTTTCTCCTACGCAGTAAAAAGCAGGAAAGCCTCCGTCCTTGAATGCGGCTATTTCAACTATATTGTGTCCGGTTTGCAGTGTTACGGTCGTTCCGGTTGGATAGCAAGTGCCGTTGACAGAAAAACTCGCGTCTTTCGCGTTGGAATATACGGTGAGCTGTTCTTCTTTTTCAAGATTTGCGGTTTTATAAAGGCGAAGATTTCTGTGAGGTGCATCTATGCGCCACATCGGTGAGTAATAGATGCCGCATTTTGTGCGTCTGTTGTGCAGAAGCATACTGTGGTAAAGTTCAAAATCTCCGGGATGCCAAATCCATTTTGATTGTTTCATATTAATTTTTCCTTTATTACCTTCGGTCAAGCTTTCGGCTTCTCTTTTTTTATTTAAGATCAATATTCGGAGATGGGAAGGGATGCGTCGTCGTCGCCTTTTTCAATCGAAACGAGCTTGATCTGATACGAATATGTGTCGTTGACGCGTACTGTAACTGTCTGCCCCGCTTTTTTGCCGAGCAATGCCTTGCCGACGGGGGATTCTTTGGATATGCAGTCATTGAAGATATCGTTTCTGAGCGTCGTAACGATGCGGATTACGCGGGTTTCGTCATCTTCGGGGTAGTATATTGTGAGCTTGTCGAACAGCCCCGCCTTATCGGAGTCGGAATCGGCGGAGATTATTACAGCGGTACGAATCATGTTTTCGAGATAACGTATCCTACTGTTATTTCTGTTCATTTCGCGCTTTGCGGAACGGTATTCATCGTTTTCGGAAAGATCTCCGAGCTCGCGCGCCGCTTTAACCTGCTCTTTCAGATGAGGGCGAAGCGCGATGCGCTGCTCGATCTCCTCTTTCATTTTTTTTATGTCTATTTCGGTCAGTTCGTCGTGCATTTTTCACCTCGGTTGATATTATTCTGCGGCAGCTGTTGTTTCGGTGTCCGGATCGTTTGGGGTAGGTTCCGGATCAACGTCATAGTATGATTTTGTTGCACGTGCTGGATACTTGGATTTATCGTAACGATAATAATATTCGACTTTGTTCGACGTGCAGAAATCGGTAATTTCGGTGTCGGTACGCATAAATGTTTCAAATGAAGTGCCTATTGTGCGTTTGCAGGCGTCGAAATGATACCAACCGTCACCTATATCAACGAGCAACCAATAATGAGCGGTTTCCTTGCCGTAAACAAGACGTTCGATTCTCTTTGTCGGTATGCCGGCTATGTTGAAGAATACTTCGGCAACAGTCATCGTTGTGAAAGAATCGCCCGTTTTGTTGCTTATTCCGTCGTATGCGGCTTGTACGGGATTGTCTGTATCTGTTGCTGTTTTGCCGATTGCGATATTATTGTATACCCAGTCGTAAATGGCGCGGGCAACTTCATAATCCGTCATGATTGATGAGGTTTTAATCTCAAGCTTGAAAATGGATTTAGCGAGCTTGTTAAGATCATCCTCGGTAACTGTGGGCGGTTCCGTAACTATAACGCTTGCTCTGACGATGGTGTTGTTTCCGGACGAATCTGTCGCGCTGTACGAAATTTCGTACGTACCGACTTCGTTTAGGTTAACTCTCTTTTTATCAACGCTGATTTTGAGCTTCTCGCCGGAATTGTCCGTTACTGTAACGCCGTCGAGATAGTTTTCGATTTTGCCTCCGACAACAACAGTTATATCCTTTACACCGGAAATAACGGGAGGAACAGTGTCAACCGAGCAGGTTGCGAAAGAAGTGATTTCCGCGGAGTTGCCTGCCGCGTCGGTAAGAACGATTACGACATAGATATCATCTGTTGTGTTAAAATTGTAACTTTCTTTGAATTCACAGGTAACCTCCGTTGCGTCAACGATATCTGTGACGAAAGCGGAAGCGTCGGGGGTTCCGGTTGCGCTTGTAATGTAAACGGTATTCGGTGTTGCGGTTGGGGGGACGGTGTCCTCGATGATAAGGGTCGATGTCATGAGTATGTCATCGACGTAAATGCCGATTTGATGTGAACCGATCGTTACCGCAGCTGCGGCGACGGCGTCCGGATCGGCAAATTTGAAATCTATGTTCATTTCGGCGGTGACAACGGAGGTGTTGATAAAGTTTTCGATTGTTACTTCCGATGTGCCCGCCTCAAGGCGAAGCGAGTCCTTCAAATACGAGCGCACAGTGTATGTGACCGAGTGCTTCATGGAATAATCCTTGCCGTCGGACACGGTTATAGTGGCTTTATGTATACCGGGAGTTTCCGTGTCGAGCTTTTCGTCGGATGAAACGCTGAATTCCGTATCCGAGAAAGCCGATACCATTATAAATTCGGAGAGATCGAGAGAATCTCCGGGATTGACGGAAGGGGAAAGAATTTTATATTCTGTTGAAAGATCAACGCTTGAACAACCTGCAAAAAGGACGGAAAGCAGGATCAGCAAGATCGCAAAAAGCTTTTTCATAGCGATATCACGCTCCTTATATTGATATCCGTTATCGGAAATTGCACAAAAATAACCGCTTATGGCATTGCATAAGAGTAGACATAATAAATTATATCACACGGACGTGGTGTTGTCGAGTAAAAAGATGAAAATTCACATTTTGCAAAGAAATAAACGCGGATTTTTGATGTACGCGGCAAAATTATCATTGAAAGTGCGAATTTTATATAGTATAATATAAAATCAGGCAATTATTGCTTGATAAAATAATGTACGGAGGTAAAACCGTGGCAAACAACAGACAAAACAAGATAAACAGCGCAGTTGAGACGGAGATGGCGTCCATTCTGCGTGAAATAAAAGATCCCAGAGTTGCGGATTCGTTCGTTACGATCACGGCAGCAAGAGTGAGTCCCGATCTGAAATATGCCAAGCTTTGGTTCTCGTCCTTAACGGGCGACAAGAAAGAAATAAAGCGCGGTCTCGTTTCCGCTACCGGCTTCATCAGAAGTCGCCTTGCGGAAAGACTCAACCTGAGAGTAACGCCGGAGCTGACTTTTGAGGAGGATACTTCTATCGAAAACGGCGCGCATATAGCCGAGGTCTTGAAAAAGATCAAGGATGAGAAAAAGTGATGAAGCTTGAGAATACCGCAGCAGAACCTTGCGGTGTTGTCGTTGTCGATAAGCCGATCGGTATGACGTCATTTGACGTTGTTGCCAAGATCAGACGTATCTACGGCACGCGTCGTGTCGGTCATACGGGAACACTTGATCCGGATGCAACGGGTGTGCTTGTTGTGCTTGTCGGACGTGCGGCAAAGGCGGCTGAGTATATCACCGTAGGCAAAAAACGCTATATCGCAACATTACGTCTCGGAATTACTACGGATACGGAGGACATTTCCGGCAAGATATTAACGGTGTGCGATCAAATACCGACCGAATCGGAAGTGATTTGTGCGGCAGAAAGCTTCAAAGGCGAATATATGCAGGTTCCGCCGATGTATTCCGCGCTCAAGCGAGACGGCGAAAAGCTCGTTGATCTTGCGCGGCGAGGGATCACGGTCGAAAGAGAAGCGAGACGCGTGGAGATATACGCGCTGTCTGCCAAAAAATTCACGGATACGGATTACGAGCTTGACGTTGAATGCTCGCACGGAACATATATACGCACGCTTTGTGCCGATATCGGTCAAAAGCTCGGCTGCGGCGGATGTATGGCGTCACTGCGTCGTGGAGAAACCGGCGGATTTACGCTTGCCGACGCGGCGACAATAGAGGAGATAGCGGAAGCGCCTGAAAAGCATCTTTTGAAGACAGACGTGCTGTTTTCCGAGCTTGCGGTAGTGAAGCTTTCGGGAAAAAGGCTCGGCGCCGTAAAAAACGGAGTTGCCGTTTCCGTTGACGGCGTAAAAGACAGCGAAAGAGTGCGTCTTTATGACGATGAGGGCGTTTTCTTCGGGCTTGGTGAGGCGAAGCACGGCACGGTCAAGTGCATTAAATTCTTCGTACTTTAGGTAAGAATATGTTTTACGCACATACATATTGCGGCGTGACGGTATATAAGTCAATGCTTTTGGATCACGTTCCGCACGGGTTTTCGACAAGGCTCGGTGGCGTTTCGTCGGGAGACGCGCTTGGAACCGCCAACATGGGTTTCGGCAAGGAGCCGGACGAAATCGTACTCGAAAACAGACGCAGGTTTGCGTCCGCGGCAGGACTGCCGACTTTGGGGAGGGAAATCTTCGTTTCGGCGGCGGAGCAGATCCATTCTGATATTATTTTTTGTGTGACGGAGGCGGATTCGTCATCGGAACTTCGAGGCGATGGTCTTTACACCGATTCCGTCGGCGTTTCGGTTGCGGTAAAGACCGCAGACTGCGTTCCCGTGCTGTTGGCGACGCGCGGCGGCGAGGCTGTCGCGGCGGTTCATGCCGGTTGGAGAGGGACCGCAATGGGCATTGCGGCGCTTGCGGTAGAGAGACTTTGCTCTTTGGGATTTTCACCGTCGGATATTGTTGCGGCGACGGGACCTGCCGTGCAGAAAGCGGAGTACAAGGTCGGGGATGATTTTGACGCGCTCTTGTTCGAGCTTATGTCAAAGAGCCGATCAAAATACGTTGCCCAATGCGCAAGGGAGCTTTCGCAAAGGCAAATTTACGAATTTGCGGACGGCAAACATTGCGATTTGCCGGCTTTGAATCGCGATATTTTGACGGCGGTTGGAGTGAAAGCGGAAAACATCGACGTTTGCGACATATCGACCTTCGAAAACGGCGAACTGTTCTATTCGCACAGACGTCAGGGAACGAATCGCGGAGTGATGCTGTCTGCTATTGCTCCGGCGGCGAAAGTTCACGCATAAATCACATAAAATTCGACAAAAACACCCCGTTCACATAAATTATTCAACACATTTGACAAAATGTATGGTATAATATATACGTTATACCCTGCTCAGCAATTCGCATCGCAGGCTACGGCAAAGGACGGCTTCGTAAGTCGCAAAGGTACTGCCAAAACCAAGATTTTTCAGTCAGGAGAAAACCTTATGGGAAAAACCGAAGAAATAAAAGAAAAAGACACAAAACAGTCAAGCGAAACCGAATATATGATTGAGGTTGAAAACCTTGTTAAGCGTTACGGTGCAAAATATGCCGTTGACGATATAAGCTTTAAGGTTGCCAAGGGTGAAGTTGTAGGCTTCCTCGGGCCTAACGGCGCAGGTAAATCAACAACGATCAATATCATTACAGGTTTCCTTTCGTCAACGGCGGGAAGCTGTAAAGTTGCGGGAAGCGATGTGCTTGACTATCCCGAAAAAGCGAAAAAAATGATCGGATACCTTCCGGAACAGCCTCCGCTGTATATTGATATGACGGTTGATGAATATCTGAACTTCGCTTATGATCTGAAAAAATGCGAGTACAACCGTAAAAAGCATCTTGATGAGGTGTGCGATATTACAAAGATCTCGGACGTAAGAGGCAGACTTATCAAGAACCTCTCCAAGGGATATCGTCAGAGAGTCGGCATTGCACAGGCGTTGGTGGGAAATCCGCCGATCATTATACTTGACGAGCCTACCGTAGGTCTTGACCCTAAGCAGGTTATTGAGGTGCGTTCGCTTATTCGTGCGCTCGGTGCAAATCATACAGTCCTTCTCAGCACACATATCCTTTCCGAGGTGCAGGCTGTTTGCGACAGGATCGTTATTATCAATAAGGGTAAGATCATTGCGGACGAAAAACGTGATGAGATCGCGGCGGCAGCGGCGGACGGACGTGCGTTTGTTGCAAAGATCTGCGGACCTACTCGCGAGGTAACCGCGCTTCTGCGTTCACGCCCCGGTGTTAAGCGCGTCGAGAGGCGCAGCGAGCGCGACGGCGACGCATATTCTTATGTGATCGAAAGCGAATCAGGCGTAGATATCAGAAAGTCTCTGTTCTTCGCCCTTGCACAGAACAATTGGCCGCTTGTCGGACTTGAGCCTGTCGGTGAGGATCTTGAAGATGTATTCATCAAGCTTGTTGACAGAGCCGAGATAAAGAAAAATGCGGGCAAAAAGCAGCGTAAAGCGCTTATTCCCGACGATAATGAAAACGGCGATAAACAGTAAAGGACAAAGAAAGGAATTTTCAAATGGGCGCTATCTATAAAAAGGAAATGCGAACGTACTTTACAACTCCAATCGGATATATTTTTGCGGCAGCCCTCCTGCTCATATCCGCGGTTGCGTTCTCATATACAACTATTCAATCGGCAACGAGATCGACAAAAACATATTTCACGCTGATGATATTTGTGTTTATCATCCTCGTTCCGGTACTTACGATGAAATCCTTCTCTGAGGAAAGACGTACACGTACAGAGCAGATGCTCCTTACGTCTCCCGTCAGCCTTATCGGTATGGTTATGGCAAAGTTTCTGGCTGCAATGACGATGCTTATGGGCACAATGCTCCTTACCGTCGTTTACTATATTCCGTTTGCACTTTACAAAGGCGATTACGATACATCTCATTTGGCGATCCTCGTCGGAGATATGATTGCGCTGTTTCTTATCGGTTCGGCGTTTGTCGGCATCGGACTGCTCATTTCTTCATTGACGGAAAATCAGATGGTTGCGTGCGTCGTAACTATCCTTGTGCTGCTTCTTTTCCTTGTTATCAGCTTCGGAAACAGCTATATTAATTCGTATTTCATCCGCTCTATCCTCAATTGGGTTTCCATCTTCTCGCGTTTCGGTAACTTCACAAACGGTATTTTCGATTTCGGCGCTGTTGTTTATTATGCTTCGATCTCTGCCGTTTCCGTTTTCCTCACCGTTCGTGTGTATGAAAAGCGCCGTTGGGCCTAATCGGAGGTGACGAGATGAATTTTAATGTTAAACATTCGCTCAAAACGAAAAAGGTCAAGTACGGCAGTTATTCCGTTATGTTTACTGTTGCATTTGTGGCGTTTGTCATTATCTTTAACGTGATATTTTCCGCACTTGCGTCAAAATATATGTGGTATATAGATATGACCGATTCGGAAATATACTCTCTTTCGGATGCGACATACGAACTTTTAAAGGACGTTAAGGACGATATCGTTATCACGTTCTGCATGGAAAAGGACGAACTTGAAGCGGACGGCTCAATGCATTATATCCTCAATACGGCACGTTTGCTTGAAAAAGAGTTCGATAACGTAACGATAGATTACAGAGATGTACTTACGAATAACGTGTATCTCGAAAAGTATACGACAACCTCGTCCCCACACGTTCCGACTACGTCCGTTATCGTCGAAAGCGGCACCGAGTTCCGTCTTTTCTCGTATACAAGCTTTTTTATAACGGATACGGACGATACCGATTATGTTTGGGCGTATAAGGGCGAGGAACAGTTCGTTTCCGCGATCCTTCAGGTAACCGCGGATGAAATGCCGATCGCATACTTCACCGCCGGTCATGGTGAGGCGCTTAATTCCGATGAGGATGCGGTAGCTCTCATACAGCTTTTCTATAACGCAGGTTACGATGTGAGATCAATCGACCTTTCAGAGGAAGATATTGACCCCGCAGCTCGCGTTTTGGTCATTAACGATCCCAAATACGACTTCGGCGGATATACGGACGAATCTGTAGGTGATTCCGAGATCGAAAAGATAGATAAATTCCTCGACGGCCTCGGCTCGCTGTTCGTGTTTGTCGATCCCAAAACGGTGGGCGATCTTACAAACCTCAATGAGTTCCTCTATGAGTGGGGAATCGAGTTTGAGGCGGGAACATCGCTTGTTGATGAGGAGCACGCAATTTCCGTTGACGGATCTGCGCTCGTCGGACAGTATAATACAAACGAGGAGGAGCTTGCTTCTTCGATATATAAGCAGGTTACGTCAATGTCGAACTGGCCTAAGGTCATTTTCCGTAATGCTTGCCCCATTAATAAGGTTTATACCTCTAAGTCGTTCGGTGTTGATAACAGAACCGTTTCCGATGTGTTTATGACGGCTGATACGGCGCATAAAGTTTCGAACAGTTCCGTTGCGGAGGAATCCGGTGTATACAGCCTTATGACGATTTCTCAGGAAACTCGCGTAAGAGATAACGAATACTATACAAGCTATGTACTTGCATCCGGTTGTACCGACTTTACGGCGTCATCTTACCTTCTCAGCAATGTTTATGCAAACTCCGATGTGCTTTACGCTTGCATGAGAGCATTCGGTAAGGAAAGAGTTCCCGCAGATATAGACTATAAAGTCTTTAACGACAACGATCTCGATATTACGACGGAGCAGGCTAACAGCTGGACACGTGCGTTCATCTCCGTTATGCCTCTTGTTACCGTTGCGGTTTGTGTGGTTGTCACTGTCAGGAGAAAGTACAAATGATAAAAAGACAAAGTGTATTTATAATCTCGCTTCTCGTGCTTTTTGCCGTTATGCTTGTTGCATACCTTGTCGTTGTCAGACCGCTTACGGCGGATAATGACGAAACCGACGCAACTCCCCCCGAAACAGACGTTGGAGAGGGACTTACCTACGGCGATTATTTTTTGATATTCCCTCAGGTTGAACGTAAAAATATTCAGTCCATTGAGGTGCATAACGAGTACGGCGAGTATAAATTCGTTCGCACAGGCGAGGCGGAGAGCGATTTTGCAGTCGAGGGACATGAAACTCTTGCTTATGACCAAGAGCTGTTCTCGCAGCTTGTCGTTTCCGCCGGATATCCGATGGCGCCTCAAAAGGTTACCGAAAAACCGACGGAGCAGGAGCTTATCGATTACGGCTTCGCCGGTGACGGCGTTGAACCGGCGTATTACATCCTTACAACTACATCCGGTCAAACGCATAAAGTTATAATCGGCAAAAAGATTATCTCCGGAGGCGCGTATTACGCGATGTATGAGGGCAGAAATACTGTCTATATCATAGACGTTGGCGCTGAGGACACGATTCTTCAGCCGGTGGAAACGCTTCTCTCACCGTTGCTTACGGCGGGAATAGAGACAACAAGCTATTATCTTATTGATAATTTCACGATAAAGCGTAAAGGCGAAGATTTCCTCGTTTGCAGAAATTTGACGACGGAGGAGCTCGGTGAAATGGAAACGACCGCTATCGCAAAGTCGATCGCGGTGTTCCCTGCCGAATATAATCTTTCGATGATGTATGATACAACGCTTCAGGCGATTTGCTATTATTCGGGCGAGTCTGTTGCGGCGGTGGGGCTTACTGCCGAAAATCTCGAAAAATTCGGACTTTCGGATCCCGCGTATACAGTGTCGTATGAATACGGAGGAGCGAAGATAACGCTGAATATCAGCGAAAAAACAGATGACGGATATTATTACGCGTCTACTTCGTTGTTCAGAATTATCGTAAAGGTTCCCGCTGCGGATTTCGAATTCCTCGAATGGGGATTGATGACTTGGATAGATGAGGCGATATTCTCTCGCAATATTACGTTTGTTAAGGATATCAGTATCATCAGCCCTGAGTTTAACGAAGTGTTCAGATTGAAGCACTATCCCACAGAGGATCCCAACCTCGTTGTTGTCGGTGATTCCTGCGGTCAGGTGGATGACGTCAGAAACTTCCGCGAACTCTATAAAACGTTGCTTTTGACAGCGTATGAGGGCGAAGTGCCCGAAGGAGAGGACTACGAAAAGGACGGCAAGCTGATACTTACGTTCAAGGTAACGACAAACGGCGGTAACGAAACGGAGTATTCATTCTATCGATATTCAACTCGTCGTGCGCTCGTAACCGTTAACGGAAAAGGAAATTTCTATGTTCTCGTTGATGCGGTGCAAAAGATAATTTCCGATGCACAAAAGGTAAGTATAGGCGAAAGTGTCGATTCATACGACAAAAATTAAAACAAACATCACCGTCCCGTCCTGCTTAAACAGCGGAGCGTGGCGGTGATTCTCTTTTGTAAGATAAAAAGAAAGGATCTCAAAATATGACTGTTCATGAAAAAAAGGCAGTGGAATTGTTTGAGGGCGGATACAATTGCGCTCAGGCGGTGTTTGCCGCATTTTCGGACGTAACGGGTATTGATGAAGCGATGTCAAAGGCGCTGTCGTCATCGTTTGGAGGCGGTATGGGACGTATGCGTGAGGTTTGCGGGGCCGTTTCGGGGATGATTATGGCTGCGGGAGTTCTTTTCGGAGGCGATTGTAATGCAAATTCGAACGGCGGTGCCGATAAATCCGCACATTATGCCCGTGTTCGCTTGCTTATGGAGCGATTTAAGTCCGAAAACGGATCGTATATATGCAGGGAGCTGCTTGAGCTGCCGGTAGGTCAGGTCGGCGGCGAGCCCGAACAGCGGACAAAGGAATACTATCAGCGTCGCCCTTGCTCTGAGCTTGTAGGTTGTGCCGCACGAATTCTCGATGAGTATATGGAGACGGAAAAATGAGAATTTCGGGACTTCAAAAGCTGACATTGCTTGATTTTCCGGGACATATTGCCTGCACCGTTTTCTTTGCGGGGTGCGATTTACGATGCCCGTTTTGTCATAATGCTCCGCTTGTGACAGATATAGATGCGCGCGACGGCATGGACGAGGATGAGTTTTTCGCCTTCCTCGAAAAGCGCCGAGGCATACTTGACGGTGTCGCTGTTACGGGAGGAGAACCGCTTCTGCAAACAGAGCTTTATGATTTTATTGTAAAGATAAAGTCAATGGGGTTTGCGGTCAAGCTTGACACGAACGGAACGCACCCGGATCGCCTTTCGGAGATACTTTCCTCAGGAAACGTCGATTATGTTGCGATGGATGTCAAAAACAGCCGCTATAAATACGCAAAAACCGTCGGCGTTTCCGTCGATGTTGACAAAATCGACGAGTCCGTTAGGGTGATAATAAATTCCGGTGTCGATCACGAGTTCAGAACGACTGTCGTTTCCGAGTTTCACGAAGTTTCCGATTTTGCCGAGATCGGGAAAAGACTTTCCGGCGCAAAACGCTACTTTTTACAGCAGTTTCTCGATTCGGGAGCACTCATCGGTGACGGAGCGACAATGCACGCTGCTTCAAAATCCGAAATGGAAAGGTTTGCGGCGGCGTCCGAAACGTTTGTGCCGACCTTTTTGCGTGGAGTCGCTGAAGATAACGGAAGAAGTGTGTAATTAATTTCCGCCTTGCTCTTGACAACGGTGAGGCGGAAATATTATAATATACGCGTGAAAAATACGGGGAGTAGCCGGCGGATTACCGCGACGCGTTGCGTCAGTACGGTACCTTGATTGGTATCCGCACGCGTATAAGCAAATTTTTTTGTGATGGCGAGACTGTTGTCGACATTGTCGGGAGCAGTCTTTTTTGTTGCCCGAAAATCAATAAAGAAAAGGAGCTTTTGAATATCTTATGGAGATATTGTATGAAAACTTACTTAACGTTACTTGGCAAATGGTGGTGATGTGGATAATCGGCGGCGTATTGATCTATCTTGCAATCGCAAAGGATATGGAGCCGACGCTGCTTTTGCCGATGGGTTTCGGCGCTATTATAGTCAATCTTCCGTTTGCGGAGCTCGGTATGCTCGAAACACTTTTTGATGCAGGTATTATAACGGAGCTGTTTCCGCTTATCCTTTTTATCGGTATCGGCGCGATGATAGACTTCGGCCCGATCTTGTCAAACCCGAAGCTGATGATCTTCGGAGCGGCGGCGCAGTTCGGCATTTTCTTCACGCTATGCCTCGCGTCCGTCTTCTTTGACATCAACGACGCGGCTTCCATCGCGATCATCGGCGCTGCCGACGGCCCGACTTCGATTGTTGTTGCAAACAAGCTCGGTTCGCAGTATCTCGGCGCAATCATGGTTGCGGCTTATTCGTATATGGCGCTCGTGCCTATCATTCAGCCGCCCGTTATCAAGCTTTTGACAACGAAAAAAGAGCGCATGATACGTATGCCTTATGAGCCTAAGGACGTTTCCAAGCTTACGAGAATCCTCTTCCCGATCATAATAACAGTTGTTGCCGGACTTGTCGCTCCAAGCTCGGTCATGCTCGTCGGCTGCCTGATGTTCGGTAACCTTATTCGCGAATGCGGCGTGCTCAATTCACTTTCCGACACGGCGCAGAAGGTGCTTGCAAACCTTGTAACTCTTTTCCTCGGAATCACCGTTGCGCTTCGTATGCAGGCGGCGGAATTCCTCAACGTCA
>CAZPJU010000034.1:0-13300 GCA_964586965.1 uncultured Lachnospiraceae bacterium
CGTTATGAGAACGGATGAAAATGACAGAGTCGTTAACTTCACTACGATAAAGAATACCGTTTCCGAGGAAAGTTCGGAAGTTTCCGAAATCGAAGAAAATACGCCCGTAAATGAGGCTGAATGAGATTAAAATGAAAAAGCTTCTTATATTGATTCTTGCATTATCAATACTTTGCCTTTCTTCCTGTGTCGAAAAATTGACACAGGAGGAGGCGATAGCGGTTGCAAACGAGCTTGTTTCTGCGTCTGTTGAGCTTAATGAGATATATTACGGCGAAGGTTTGCCGTATTCAACGGATAATTCCATGGCGGTCGTATATGCGCCTGTTACCGATGAGGCAAAATATTTAACGGAAGAAGAACTGAAAAAAGCTACGCTTTCCGTTTTTACCGAAAATTACTCAAATTCGATATTTGCAATGTATTTGACCGGCTATTCCGACGATGACGGCGGTGTTATTTACGCGCGTTACGTCGATAACGGCGAAAGACTGACCGTTAATATTCAAGCGGAGCCTCTTGTCGAAAAAACGCGTACTTATGATCTTGATTCGGCAGAGATCGTTAAGTTGAAACGTAAAAAAATAGTTGTGTCGTATGATACTTTCGTTGACGGAGTTGCCGATGTTAAAGTTGAGGTGACATTAGTGCTTTCCGATACCGAATCCGGCATGGTTTGGAGAATAGATTCTCCGACATATTAAAATGCGAAAAAATGTTCGTTTGCGTGGAGAAATCTCTTGACATATATTTGAATGTTTGATATAATTGCAATATCAAATACAAACAAATGTTCGTAAGTGAACTCGAAAGGATAAAAAATGGCAGCAAAAGCAAAGAAAACAGTAGTAAAAGCCGCTCCCGCGGAGGATAAAAAAAAGGCTCTTACGGCGGCGCTTGATAAGATAACAAAGGATTACGGTTCCGGCGCTATTATGAAGCTCGGTGAAACAAAGACGATGAACGTCAGCGCGTCATCGTCCGGTTCGCTTTCTCTTGACCTTGCGCTCGGAATCGGCGGTTATCCTAAGGGAAGAATCATTGAGATATACGGTCCCGAATCGTCCGGTAAAACAACGGTTGCGCTTCACGCGATCGCTGAAGTTCAGAAAACGGGCGGCGAAGCCGCTTTCATCGACGCGGAACACGCGTTAGATCCCGTTTATGCATCCGCACTCGGTGTTGACATTGATTCGCTTCTCGTTTCTCAGCCGGATTCTGGCGAACAGGCGCTCGCGATCACGGAAGCACTTGTGCTTTCCGGCGCGATCGACATTATAGTAATAGACTCCGTTGCGGCACTCGTTCCTCAGCAGGAAATCGAGGGCGAAATGGGCGCTGTTACGGTAGGCTTGCAGGCGCGTCTTATGTCACAGGCGCTTCGTAAGCTCTCCGGATCTGTTGCAAAGACAAACTGCATTGTCATCTTCATTAACCAGCTTCGCGAAAAAATCAACGTTTCCTACGGTAACCCCGAAACGACAACGGGCGGTCGTGCGCTTAAATTCTATTCGTCTGTTCGTCTTGATATCAGAAAAACAGAAACGCTCAAAACCGGTTCCGACGTTTACGGAAGCCGTACAAAAGTAAAGGTGGTTAAGAACAAGGTTGCACCTCCGTTCAGAGTTGCCGAATTTGATATTTTGTACGGTAAGGGAATCTCCAAGTACGGCGAGATCGTAGATATCGGCGTTGAAGCAGGTGTTATCAATAAGTCCGGTTCGTGGTTCTCATACGACGGCAACAGACTCGCACAGGGACGCGACGCAGTACGCAGATTGCTCGAAAGTGATTCCGAGCTTTGCGCGGAAATAGAAGAAAAAATCAAGCAGCATTATATTGATCCGGGCGAATGTTCGATAGATGATATTGATCCGGATGAGCTTGACGACGAGCTCGATATCCGTTTGCTTGAAATGGAAGAGGACGTATAATTAAGTCTGAAAATAATGAAAGGAGCGCCCTTATGCAAATTGCTTATGTAAAAGATGTGCATACGGGCGCACTTTCGATTGCATTTGAGGTCACAATAGTATATAATAGTAGCTGTGAAGAAGAAAAAATTACACTCCTTAAACAGTCATTTCCGTTTTGTGTCGGTGAGGAGCTTACGGAAGATGATGTAGATGTGCTTAAATCGGAGGGTGATGTTTTTCGCGCCGTCGTGCACGGACTTAAACTGCTTGGATATTCCGATCAGTCTGTCAGAGCGCTTGCTTTGAAGCTGAGAAGAAAGGGATATGATAAAATAATATCCGATTCCGCCGCTAAAGCGATAGAATCGCTCGGATATATAAATGAAAAAGAACAGGTGACGCGACGTGCGCGCGTGCACGCGTCTAAGCTTAAAGGAAAGCGTCTTATAGTGTCCGCGCTTTATGAGGACGGATACGGTAAGGACGCAATCTTGTCGTGGAGCGAGAGTGATACGACAGACTACGGTGAGCTTTGTGCCCGTGCAATCGAAAAAAAAGGCGGTATGCCTGAGCACGATGATATTGACGGCAGACGCAAACTGCTTCAATATTTGGCGAGGCGAGGATTTACTTCGTCTGACGTAAAAGAAGCGGTTACAATACTTCGCGAAAAGACCGAAAATCAATAATTGTATATAAGGAAAATCTATGAAAAAAGTAAAAGCGCCGACAAAGGTCGGTTTTATTTCGCTCGGATGCCCGAAAAATTTGATGGATACCGAGGTAATGCTTAAATTGCTCGTCGATGCGGGGTACGAAATCACTCCGGAGGACACCGAGGCGGATATTATAGTTGTAAATACCTGCGCTTTCCTCGAATCCGCAAAGAAAGAGGCTATTGACAATATTCTTGACGTTGCGTGGTTGAAAAAGCATCGCAGTTTGAAGGGAATCGTTGTTACGGGATGCTTGCCTGAGCGTTATCGCGATGAGATATTTGCCGAACTTCCGGAAGTTGACGCACTTTTGGGTGTCGGAAGCGTTCATGATATCGTTAATGCGGTAAAGGCTGTTGAAAACGGTAAAAAATATTCCGCTTATGCAGATAAGAACTGCGCCGAACTCGGCGGCGAGCGTGTTGTAACTACCGATTCGTATGCGTACATAAAGATCGCGGAGGGATGTGACAACAGATGCACATATTGTGCGATTCCCGATATACGCGGATGTCACCGTTCTCGTCCGATGGAGGATATCATCGCTGAGGCAAAATCCGTTGAAGCGCTCGGAGTAGGTGAGATTATTCTTGTGGCACAGGATACAACACGTTACGGAGTTGATCTTTACGGCGAATATAAGCTTGCGGAGCTGCTCACGAGATTGACTGAGGAAACTAATGTCCCGTGGTTCCGTATTCTTTATTGCTATCCCGATAAGATAACGGACGGTCTTATTGAGGTGCTCAGAGATAATGACCGCGTTGTTAAGTATATTGACCTTCCCATACAGCACGTCAGTGATTCCGTGCTTAAAAGAATGAACCGTCACGGCGGTGAAAGCGCTGTTCGTGAGTCTGTTTCCCGTTTGCGTCGCGAAGTGCCCGGAATTACGATCCGCACAACTGCGATAGTAGGCTTCCCCGGTGAGACCGAGGAAGAATTTACGGAGCTTTGCGAATTTATCAAAGAAGCGAAATTCGATCGTTTCGGTGCGTTTACATATTCACGTGAGGAAGGAACGCCCGCGTACAATTTCCCCGATCAGATAGACGAGCAGATCAAGCAGGACAGACTTGACAGAATAATGTCGATTCAGCTTGACATTGTTACGGAGCTCAACGAAAAGAAGCTCGGAAAAACGCTTGACGTTATATACGAGGGCTATGATTACGTATCTGATTCATGCTATGGCAGAAGCGACGCGGACGCTCCCGATATTGACGGTAAGGTTTATTTTATGCTTGATGAGTCCCTCAGACCTAAGGAGGGCACACACATCAAGGTGAAGATCACCGAAACGCTTGATTATGATCTTTTCGGTGAGGTTATTGCATAAATATAAAGAATATAACTTGATAACAAAGGAAAAATAATATGAGCATTCCCAAACAGCTACCGAATTATTTAACAGTTTTGCGTGTGATACTTGTTCCCGTATTTGTAATCGTCATGACGGTAGGAATTTCCTATCCCGTTGTGAATATTGTTGCCGCCGCAATTTTTCTTATAACGGCATTGACAGATATGCTTGACGGAAAGTTAGCAAGAAAATACGGTCTTGTGTCCGATTTCGGTAAGATAATGGATCCGTTAGCGGATAAGTTTATGGTTTTTGCTTCTATGATCGCACTTTTGGTTGCGGATGGATTCGAGCATCTTCGCCCCGTGCTTCTGTGGGCTACACTTATAGTCATTCTTCGCGAGCTTGCGGTAACGTCGATGAGACTTATCGTGTCCGGAAAGACCAATGCTACGGGACTTGCCGCAAACATACTCGGCAAGATAAAAACTGTGTCACAGATCGTATTTATCATGACGGCACTGCTTGAGCCTGTGCTGTTCGGTGAAGTGTTTACTTTTGCTTCTTTCCTTGCCGAATATTCCGTTTTAACATATGCAACAATGGCATTTATGACGGTTATGACGGCATGGAGCGGTATCAATTATATTGTAGGATATGCAAAATTGATGAAATAACCTATCAAACGGTTAAGACTCTAAATGATAATAAAAAAGCACCCTTTCGGGTGCTTTTTTTGATGGTATTTTGAGTGATCAATCGTCGTCCTCGACCTTAGCATCAGCGATGATCTTCTGTGCGATAGCGGCGGGAACTTCATCGTAACGGTTGAATTCGAAATCGAACGAACCGCGTCCCTGCGACATAGCGCGGAGAGCAACGGTATAGTCCATCATTTCCGCCTTGGGAGCTTCTGCTTCGACAACGGTGTAACCTTTCTTGCCGTCCCAAGGATTCATACCGAGGACTCTGCCGCGACGCTTGTTAAGGTCACCGATAACGTCACCGACGAGAGCGTCCGGAACGTATACTTTAAGATCGCCTATCGGCTCAAGGATAACGGGTTTAGCCTGAGGCAAACCTGCCTTATAAGCGAGACGAGCTGCGAGCTTGAAGGAGATTTCGTTACTGTCTACGGGGTGGTACGAACCGTCAAAGAGGTCAGCGGCGAGGTTAACGACAGGATAGCCTGCGAGGACGCCGTGCTGCATTGCTTCGAGAAGACCTTTTTCGACTGCGGGATAGAAGTTCTTCGGAACAGTACCGCCTACAACGGACTGAGTGAATGTAAGACCTTCGGATTCGCCGTGGCTGAATGTCATCTTAACGTGACCGTACTGACCGGATCCGCCGGACTGCTTTTTGTGCTTACCTTCAACGGAAGCGCGACCCTTGATAGTTTCGCGGTACGCGATCTTGGGAGCGGAGAGAAGTACGGAAACACCGTAACGGTTCTTAAGCTTTGAAACAACGATGTCAAGATGAATATCCGACATACCGTAGATGACCATCTGCTTTGTTTCGGGATTATTTTCGTATTTAAGTGTGAGGTCTTCTTCAAGCAAACGAGTGATACCTGATGAGATCTTGTCCTCGTCGCCCTTTGAGGAAGGAACGATTGCCTGGCAAAGGAAAGGAGTGGGGAACTTGATCTTCTTAACTTCGGGAGCTGCGCCGACTGCGAGAACATTGTTTGTGCCGGTGTTAACGAGCTTGGAGATCATACCGATATCGCCGCAAGCGAGTTCATCGACTTCAGTCTGCTTTTTGCCTCTCATTGTGTATATGTGGGAGAACTTTTCGGATGTATCCGTATCAATATTACGGAGAGTTGTATCGCGCTTCAGCGTGCCGCTTGTTACGCGGAAGAAAGACTGTTTACCGAAGGAATCGGCAACTGTTTTATAAACGAATACGGAAGTATCTCCCGCGATTTCCTTAGGAGCGGGGAAAGATCCGATGAGAGCGTCGATAAGTGAAGTTACGCCCCAGAGGTTGACGGCGGAGCCTGCATAAACGGGAGTAATTGTTTCGTCGATGATACCCTGATGGATAGCTTCGAACGCTTCTTCACGTGTGATAGGTTCTTCCATGAGGATCTTTTCCATAAGATCTTCGCTTGTCATGGAGAGTGAATCGTAAAGGATGGTTTTATATTCTTCAGCTTCATCTGCGAATGAAGCGGGAATGTCGCAAACCGTAGCGGTGCCCTTCTTAGCGTCGTATGTGTACGCTTTCATCTCGATGAGATCAGCGAACATACCCTTACTTCCGGTAACGGGAACAAGGATAGGGCAAACGGAGATGCCGAACATCTCGCGGAGCTGATCGAACACTTTTTTGAAGTTAGCTTCCGAGTCGTCGGACTTGTTTACGAAGAAAGCTCTCGGAACATCCGCTTCGGTAGCATGGTCCCAAGAAAGTTCGGTGCCGACTTCGACGCCTGCCTTTGCGTCTACGAGGATGACCGCGCTGTCTGCCGCTGCAAGTGCCTCTTTAACTTCACCGACGAATTCGAGATAGCCGGGAGCGTCGATAACGTTGAGCTTGGTGCCCTTTGTTTCAACGGGAACGAGCGAAGCAGAGAGCGAATAACCGCGCTTTATTTCTTCGGGATCATAGTCGCTGACTGTGTTTCCGTCTGTTGTTTTACCCATTCTGTCTACGGCACCGGTAACATAAAGCATTGCTTCAACGAGTGAAGTTTTACCGCTGCCGCCGTGCCCAAGGAAGGCGATGTTACGAATGTTTGTTGTTTTGTAGGTTGCCATCTTAAAATTCTCCTAAAATATATGTGATTGATGTTAAAAAATTTTGAATTGATTTCGGTGTTGATAAACATCGTACTTGTCTATTATACACGATTATTTCACGTTGTGCAATAGGTTTTTTTTATATTTTTGTCCCAAAACGATCATGATGACGGATTTTTGCGCCTTATCACGGTAAAAATGACGTAATATATTGACTTGAAGGAGTAAGGTATGATATATTCATAAAGAAAGAAACTTAATTTGTTCATTTGCACGAACACATTGAAGCGAGGTTTTTATATGACAAGCTCTATTTCATTTTATGAAGAAAAAAAGATCTTCAAGCTCGATACGTCGGGATCGTCCTATATTTTAGGTATTGATAAGGGCGGATATCTGACTCATTATTACTACGGTGCCCGCATTGCGGACTATGATGTTTCATATCTCGGCGTGCGTGAGGGACACGATTCAAGCGTTCCGCTTTCCGCAGACGTTGATGACTGGAGATTCTCACCGGATACGGTTGCAATGGAGTATCCTTGCTTCGGTACGGGAGATTACCGTATTTCCGCGCTTGAAATAAAGGATTCCGAAAATCATAATTCAACGGATTTCAGATATAAATCGCACAGAATAGTTGCCGGCAAAAAGCCGATTCCCGGTATGCCGTCCAGCTTTGCGACAGACGATGAAGCGGAAACGCTCGAACTTGTCGGAACGGACATCACAGGCGCCGAAATAACGCTTTACTATACCGTTTTCAAGTCACATCCCGTAATCACACGTCGTGTTTCGGTTAAAAACACATCGGATAAGCCGATGTTCCTCGAACGTGTGTACAGTTCATGCGTTGACTTTACCCATCCCGAATTTGATATGCTCGGTCTTTGGGGATGCTGGGGACGCGAACGCAAGGTTGAAAGAAATAAGCTTGCTCACGGAATTACAAGCTTTTCGAGCGTTCGCGGAGCGTCCGGACATTATCACAATCCCTTTGCCGCGCTTTTGCCCCCGGAAACGACGGAGGAACACGGTGATGCATACGGATTTAACGTTGTTTACAGCGGAAACTACGCGATCACCGCGGAGGTTGACGCGTTCGGCTTGACGAGAATAATTTGCGGCTTGAATCACGAGGGCTTCGAATGGAAGCTTGATGCCGGCGAGGAATTTTTCACGCCCGAAACGGTGCTTGTTTATTCCGCAGACGGTCTCGGCGGAATGAGCCGTGCGCTGCATCGCTTCTATCGCGAGCATTTGATAAATCAAAGATGGGCAAGAGCTCCGCGTCCCGTTCTCGTCAACAACTGGGAGGCTACATATTTTGCGTTTGACGATGAAAAACTCGTTTCGATCGCCAAGGATGCAGCCGAACTCGGAATAGATATGCTCGTTATGGATGATGGTTGGTTCGGCAAGAGAAACGATGACAGATCATCTCTCGGAGATTGGAATACAAACGAGGAAAAGCTCAAAGGCGGGCTTCCTTCGCTTGTTTCACGTGTGAATGAGGCAGGCGTTGAATTCGGTATCTGGTTTGAACCCGAGATGGCAAGCCGCGATTCCGAGCTTTATCGTCGCCATCCGGAATGGATACTTCATACGGAAGGCAGAAAGCCGTCTATAGCGCGTCATCAGTATGTACTCGACCTCACACGAAAAGACGTCTGCGACTATATTTACGATTCGATCGCATCCGCGCTGAACAGTGCAAACATCAAATACATCAAGTGGGACTTCAACCGCAATCTTACCGAGGTTGCGTCTGCGTCGCTTCCGAGCGACAGACAGGGCGAGGTAACGCACCGTTATGTGCTCGGACTTTACTCGATTCTCGAACGTTTGACTCACGATTTCCCGGACGTGCTGCTTGAAGGCTGTTCGTCGGGAGGAGGTCGTTATGATCCTGCGCTTTTGTATTATTTCCCGCAGTATTGGACGAGCGACGATACAGATCCGATCGAGCGTCTGAACATACAGTACGGCACGTCCATGGCGTACCCGGCATCGACGATGAGTTGTCACGTTTCGGCGTCACCCAACCATCAAACAGGCAGACGAACCTCATTCGAGACAAGAGGAAACGTTGCGTTTGCGGGAACGTTCGGCTATGAGCTTGACCTGAACAAGCTTACGGAACATGAACGCGAACTTGTTCGCGAGCAGGTCAAGATGTATAAAAAATACAGCCATATCGTAAATAACGGAGATTTGTACCGTTTGATTCCGCCGACAGGAGACGTGACGGCATGGGAGTACGTTTCAGAGGACGGTTCTGAGGCACTCGTTACATTTGTTGCGGTAAACGCGCGAATCGCGCCCGTTTATTTCCTGCATTTGCGCGGACTCGATCCCGATGCCGTATATGTTGACAATTTCGGCAGACGTTTCTTCGGTTCAACGCTTATGAACGCGGGCCTTAACATGACGCGCGGTTGGCATGATGCCGAAAGTACCGTTATATATTTCAAAAAGGAGGGGTAATCCCCTCCTTTCCGTCACTTTGTAAAATGAATTATTTATTCAAAAAGTTTTCCACAGCAGTTGATAAATCATGTGCGAAATAAGCATAGAAAGGAGTTTCTTTATATGCCCGAATGGACAAAAGCGCAGCTTACCGCGATCGAAGCCGACGGTAAGGATATACTTGTAAGCGCCGCTGCCGGATCCGGAAAAACCGCTTCGTTGACGGAACGGATCATACGCCGATTGAAAGCCGGAACGGAGCTTGACCGTATACTTATTGTTACATTTTCACGTGCGGCAGCCTCGGACATGAAGGCGAAATTGACACGCGAGCTTCGTCGCGCCGCCTCGGAAGCTCCGGACGATAAAATCATACAGCGCGCGTTGACGGCGCTTCCGTCGGCGCGTATCGGAACGATACACAGCTTTTGCCTTTCGCTTTTGCGTCGTAATTACGGAGAGCTCGGTTTGCCTGCTAAAATGCGAGTTGCCGACGATGCGGAAGCAAAGCTTATGCGTAACGAATGTATGGACGATACAATCGACTTTTTCTTTGCGGAAAAAGCGGGTGAGGGACGCGATCCCGAACACGATTTTGTTGCGCTTACGGATCACTTGCTCGGCGGAGAGACTGACGACGCACTTGCGTCTAAGCTGCTTTCGCTTTATGAAAAGACCTCGTGCCTGCCGAAGCGCTACAAAAGCCTTGCTTCATCTGCCGAGGCGATGAGAAAAAGTGCGGAAAACGGTGATTTTTTGCTTTCGGACTGTGGAAGCGCCGTTCGACGCAGCATCGAGCGCGGACTTGAGTTTTACGGCTCGGTTTTCGATGCCGCCGTGAATGAGCTTGCTGTGATGCCGGAGTTTGATATCAAGTATTGTCCCGCATTTGAATATCTTTCGGAGTTCACGGTTTACGCACGCAGACTTTTGCGGGACGGTGATTTTGACGGTCTTGCCGATCATTTTGCATCGCTGTCCGCGCCGAATTTGGGAAGGACAAAAAGCGAGAGGACGGCAAGGACAGAGTATTTTAAGAAAAAAAAGAGCGAATTCGGAGTTTTCGTAAAGTCTGTGCGTGAGAAATATCTCTATTTGGGAGGAGACGGACTTTCGAATACTCTTATGAGGACTGCGTCCGTCACGCTCGGAATCGTTCGTGTTCTCGATGAATTCGATCGCAGATATAATGAAGAAAAACGTCGCCGCGGTTTGCTCGATTACGATGATCTCGAACATTACGCGCTTGAACTTTTGTCCGATACGAATCGTTCAAGCATAATAAGCGCCGATTATGACGAGATATATATAGACGAATATCAGGACGTCAACGAGGTTCAAAACGAGATCTTTGCGGCGATATCAAGAAAAAATCGCTTTATGGTAGGTGACGTAAAACAGTCGATATACGCTTTCAGAGGCGCGGATCCGACTTTGTTTGATTCACTCAGATCAAGCTTTGAAAAAATAACCTCCCCTAAAACGGAAATTGACGGTGACGGAGCCGCTGTATATATGTCCGATAATTTTCGCTGTGACGCGTCCGTTGTCGGATTCACAAACGCTGTATGTGGCAGAATAATGCCTTACGGAAACGTAAGCTATACCGATGATGATGCGCTTCGTCACAGTAAACTTGCCGATGAGCCGAATTATACGCCTGTTTCGGTGTTGATAGCGGATACGGATGTCGATCCGGATTCGGAGCTTGATTCCGCAGACGCGGAGCCGGAGCTTATCGCACGCGAAATCGAACGGCTTCTCCGTGAGGAAAAAAAGCAATCCGGAGAGAGGATCCGTCCGTCGGATATAGCTGTGCTTTTGCGTTCGCTGACGTCGGGGCGCGCAGAGCGCATAGAAAATGCGCTGAAGCGCCATGGAATTCCCGTTGAAAACGGCGCAAAGCAGAATCTTTTCGAGTGTCCTGAGGTGCTTCTTGTGCTGTGTCTGTTAAATGTGATAGACAATCCGCTTCGCGATATATATCTTGCCGGTGCGCTTCGCTCACCCGTTTTCGGGTTTACGCTCGATGATCTGATTAAGATAGGAGGCGGAAGAAAGGATCCGCTTTACCGCGGTCTTTGCGCCGTTGCCGAGTCAGATGAGATAGGTGAGACGGCGGAAAAGTGCAGATACGCCGCGGAAACGATCCTTCGTTGGCGAACGGAGGCGAAGAAAAGCACAGCATCGGATATAATTGCTTTGCTTTATGAAGAAACCGGTATCGAAGCTCTCGTTTTTTCCGAAGCGAACAAAAAAAACGGATCTGTGCCGCCGGAGGTGCGTGCCGAGAATCTTTCGCTTTTGTACGATTACGCAAGAGGGTATGAAGCTTCCGCATTTCGCGGACTTCATAAATTTCTCGATTTTATAAATTCACTCATAGAACGCGGTGTGACGGCAAGCGTAGGCGAAAGCGCATCTAATGCGACGGAAGCCGTCAGGATAATGACGGTGCATCAGTCGAAGGGGCTTGAGTTCCCGGTTACGGTGCTTGCGTATTCGGCATCCAAGCGCAATGAGCAGGATTTGCGTGAAAAGCTGCTCTACGACAAAAATGCGGGCGTTGCGATGATGCTTCGCGAGGACGACGGCGGGGAAAGCTCCGTAATGCTTGAAACGTTGCCGCATAAATCGGTGGCGGCTGCGGCGGATGAAACGCTTGCCGCGGAGGAGATGCGTATTTTATACGTTGCTCTGACAAGAGCGGAGGAAAGACTTATAATAACGGCGGGAATGCGAAAAGCCGCCGATACGGTTGAAACGCTCCGTGCAGACGCGGAATTTTATTGTGCACATTCCGTCTATTCGCAAAAGACGTATATTTCTTGGATATTGTCGGCGGTGTTTGCGGAAGAAGCGGCGGGGCGCGACGCACATTGCAATGTGCGGATAGTTTCGGCTTCCGGTGACGATAGCGCCTATGTTATGTCGCACGAAACAGAGCCGTCAACGAATGAAAATGCGGAACTCGACAGAGAAAAGATTAATGAAATAAAGGAAACACTGAGAAAGTCGATCTCATTTTCGTATCCGTACGCAAAACTCGGCTCGCTTCCGGCAAAGCTTTCCGTCTCAGCTCTCTCCCCAGATGTGCTTGACGAGGACACAACGGAACTTACTTCGAAAAAAACGCTCACTCCCGAAGCGGAAGCGGCGGCAAAGGCGGGCACGGCGACGCACGTCTTTATGCAATTCTGCGATTTTGATCTCGTGGAAGCGCACGGAGTGCGCGAGGAAGCGGCGCGTCTTGTGCGCGATGGCTTTATGTGCGATGCCGATGCAAAAATAATACGTTACGACGAAGCGGAGCTGTTTTTCCGTTCGGACATATATAAAAAAATGCGAAAATCCGCCGAAATCAGGCGCGAAATGCGCTTCAATGTACGGATGCCATCGTCGGATTTTACGTTTTCTGACGAGGCTCGCGAGCTTTATGCGGGTGAGAAGCTGCTTGTTCAGGGCGTGATTGACTGCTTCTTCATTGATCAAAACGGCGAAATCACGATCCTTGACTATAAAACGGACAGACTTTCGGCTTACGAAAAAGCGCACAAGAACGCGGCGGCGGAAAAGCTGCTCTCTCGTCACGCACGTCAGCTCTCGTATTATGCGGCGGCACTTGAGTCGATGTTCGGCAAGCAACCGGAGCACGTCTATCTGTATTCGCTGCCGCTCGGAGACACCGTCGAGGTCTTTTTAGCGGAGTGAACAGTGTATATTGCGTGAAAAATTTCGGTTTTTTTCGATATCGGCAATTTATCCTTGACATTGCAATATGCATTGAATTATAATCATAATATAAGCATTTTTACGAAAAAATCAGCCAAATTGCACCTTGTATTAGTGCAATGTGCAATTTATTAACGGAGAAGATTATGTCAACAATGTCTCGCATTTTTGTGAATGCCGAAAAAAAGCTTTATCCGACAAATGATCTGTACGGTATCTTTTTCGAAGATATAAACCACGCCGCAGACGGCGGACTTTATGCGGAGCTTGTTCGCAACCGTTCGTTTGAATTCTGTGACGTGGACAACGAAAGCTACACCCCCATGACGGCGTGGGAGCTGATAGGTCGTGACGGAGGAAAGCCTGTCGGCGGAGTGGAGTCGGTTTATCCCCTGAACGTCAACAACACGC
>CAZPJU010000035.1:0-13244 GCA_964586965.1 uncultured Lachnospiraceae bacterium
ACGGAAGCTTTTCTGAAATGATCGCGGCAACATCTTCTGCGGATTCCTCGGTTGCATCCTCTCCGTAATAAACGGAAATGATCTCTCCTTCGCCCGCTTCGGCAACGAGAGTTTCGATAACTTCCTCAAGCGAATCGGAAGAAACCTTGATTTTTCCGTCCAAGAGGCCGAGGAGCTGATCCTTGTGTACGGTAACTCCGTCCGTTTCCGCATCGCGGACTGCCGTTGTTACCGAAAGAGTTTTCACGTCGGAAAGCACGCTTTGCATAACGGAAATATTTTCTTCGGGAGTACGTGCTTTGTTAAAAGCGATCAACGATGTAATTCCCTGAGGCAACGTGCGTGTATCAACTGAAAGCACGTTCACGTCGTCCATAAGACGTGCCACTTGTTTTGCGGTAAGGATGATGTTTGAATTATTCGGGAGAATGATTGCTGTTTCACAGGGGAAAGACTTGATCGCCTCGATAATATCGTCTGCGGAGGGGTTCATGCTCTGGCCGCCGGCGATTATGCGGTCAGCACCGAGCTCGCAAAGAAGATCGGAGAATCCGTCTCCGGGAGAGACGGCGAAGATACCGTACGGCTCGCGTTCAACGATCTTTTCTTTCTTTTTGGAACCGGAATTGACGGCAATACCATCATGCTGAAGCCTCATGTTCTCGATCTTCGAGAAGCGAAGCGTACCAAGCTTTGTAACGCGCGCAAGCACCTCCATCGGATCGTTTGTATGAATATGAAGCTTAAATATCTCCTCGTCCGTTGTCAGCACCATGCTGTCACCGACCGAAGAAAGCCATGAACGTATATTTGAAAGGATGACGGCGGGAACGGGTGCTTCGAGATCAAGCAGGCATTCCGTACAGAACGTGAACGTTATCTCCTCATCGGAAAACTCCGAAAAATCAGCTGCTTCATTGATAGTGTATTCCGTAATCGGCGCCACCTCTATCGGCTCGCCCGAAAGCGCCTTTCTCATACCGTCAACGATATGAACAAATCCGCATCCGCCCGAATCGACAACTCTCGCGCGCTTGAGAACGGGAAGCATTTCCGGTGTTTTTGCAAGCGTTTCGGACGCTTTTTCATAAAATATATCGAGCAAGGACTCTATATCCTCCGCCTCGCAGTCTCCCGCGCAGCACTCACGCATAACGGTAAGTATAGTTCCCTCAACGGGCTTTTCCACCGCGGAGGCTGCCGCCACCGCGCCTGCGCGAAAAGCGTCACGGAAAGTATTTACATCTGCCGCCTCATGACCGCTGAAAGCTCTCGCCATTCCGCGAAAAAACAGCGAAAGGATAACTCCGGAGTTACCTCTTGCCGCACGCATCATATCGCGCGCAACATTTGCGGAATATTCGCTTATCGAATCCGTGTCATGACCGTGATTTGTCGTAACAGCGCTCATTGTCAAGCTCATATTCGTGCCTGTGTCTCCGTCCGGAACGGGAAACACATTCAGATTATTGACCGCATCACGATTGTTGTCGAGGCAAAGCGATGCAGACAAAAGGAGCTGCTGATAGAGCGCACCTGTAACTGAAGTTGTACCCATCTTATTCCTTTCCCGAGAAAAGCACGTTTCCGGCAACGTAGCCTACTGCCAAGAAAGAAAGGCAAGCGGCGGAAAGCGCGAGTGTGTTTCTGCGACGGATACGATTAGCTATAACTGTGTAGCGATATTTGCCCGTGCCTGCCGGCGGTGTTTTGAGTGAACGGGCGATATGGCATATATTTTTATAATATTCGCGGCAATCCTCACAGTCCGCAAGATGCTCTCTTATTTCGGCTGTTGTTTTCGGACTTGTTTCGCGGTCTTCGTAAAGAGGAAGAAGATCCTTAACTACATTGCAATTCATTTAAGCAGTGCCTCCTTGATATATTTCTTTGCGCGATGGAAGATGACCTTCGCGGAGTTTTCGGAAATTCCGAGTTTTTTTGCGATCTCGTCATACGGTAATTCACCGTAAATGCGAAGCACAAGCACTTCGCTGTATTTTTTAGGCATAAGTGCAATAACGCGCTTTACGTCCTCAATTTCAACCTCTTTTACAAGGCGGTATCCGGGTTCATCCGAAAGCGGAGCCTCAAGATCCGTGATGTAAAGGTCAATTATCATTGATTCGTTTTTCGCTTTGCGGAGATGCTTAAAGAAAATATTCTTCGCAATCGACGCAAGCCATGTGAACATTTCACAACTTCCGTTGTATCTTCCGAGAGAAATATACGCCTGATAAAAGGTTTCCTGCGTGAGTTCTTCGGCAAGATCCGTGTTACGGCAAAGCTTGTAGAGGAAGGAATATATCCTGCGATAATGATCGCGGTATATTCGCTCGAATTCGATGTCAGGAGCGTTCATATCAACCCTTATTATGCATATCCGACCTCCCCGTCGGGACACACATAAAATCTCGTTCCTTTCTTTGATGTTTTATAAGTTAATACCGCGAAAACGATAAAAGTTACAAAAAAACGAAAATTTTTGTTTTTATTTCGCGGTATTGGGGATTCGATTAAAAATGGATTCTGTGTCGAAGCGTTACGATAAGCAAAACAATAACCGCCAAACCGACAACGGCAATGAGATGTCTTATGTTTTTGCTCGGCTTTTTAACCTTTATCGGCGCAATAAAAAGCACCGCACACACTGCGATCAAAACTCCGTAAACGCACGGGAATGCCGCCTTCAGCACACCTCTCAGCAAAAACAGTATCGGAAAAATATATGCGGATGTCGTAACAGGCATACCTGCATAAACCTTTCTCGTTTCCGCGGTCTGATCCTGACGCATCTCCTCGCTCACATTAAAATAAGCAAGGCGGATCAGCGCCGAAAGTGAAAACGCACCGAGCACTATCATCCAGTACCACTCTTTAAGTCCGAGCGAATATCCGATAACAGACGGAAGCACACCGAAGCACACCATATCCGAAAGAGAATCTATTTGAATACCAAACCGACATTCTTCTTTTGTTCTGTCCTTTTTATGTCTTGCGACAGGTCCGTCAAACATATCCGCGATGCCGGAAACAAGCAAGCAAATAACGGAAACGACAGGATGCCCCGACAAAGCCGCCGCGACACCGAACATCGACGACAGAAAACCGAGGTAAGTTAATATAACGGTGTAGTTGTAATAGCCTATCATTTTATACCTCCAAACCGATTTAATTATATAATAATTCGACGTTAAAGTCAACTATATTGCAGGAATCCTTATGTTTCTTCTTGACAATTCGCTTCTTATTCATTATTATATTGTGTGGTTGGCAAACAACGTCGAAACATTTCTACAAATGCCATATTAATTAATATGCCGTTGGCGTTTCACTTCGGCAAAGAACGGAGACTGATATGAACCACTACAAGATGACCATTGCGGGTCTTGAAAGATCCCTTCCCTTATGTCCAATCACGGACGATCTTTACATCGGCGCGTTTGTAACGTTCGGTGACCCCGAACTTGTTACCGCCTGTGCCGAGGAGTTGCTCAAGCGCGCTCCCGAATTCGACTATATGCTCACAGCCGAATCAAAAGGTATTCCGATAACTCACGAAATGGCAAGACTTGCAGGCAACAAACGCTATTTTCTCGCAAGAAAGACACCCAAGCTCTATATGACAGGCGTTTTCGAAGTTGATGTACGCTCCATCACAACGGCAAAAGCTCAGAAGCTTTATCTCGACAAAGCGGAAGCCGATATGATCAAGGGCAAGCGAATCCTCATCGTAGACGATGTCGTTTCCACGGGAGAATCCGAAGCAGCGCTCGAAAAGCTTGTAACAGCAGCAGGCGGAGAGATCTGCGGACGTATGTGCATCCTCGCAGAGGGTGACGCAGCGGATCGAGATGACCTCATTTACCTTGAAAAGCTCCCTCTTTTCAACAAAAACGGAGACGTACTCGATAACTGAATAAAAAACAGGCATGACTTTGGTCATGCCTGTTTTTTTCAATATTTTCGCCTACAGATGCTTATTTCTTAGTTTGACCGTAGTATGCGTTCGGGCCGTGCTTTCTGTCAAAGTGCTTGCGAAGAAGTTCTTCCTGCATAGGTTCGGCTCCCGCAACGTTACCGGCAAGAATTTCGGTGTGAAGCGCCATCATTGCGACTTGTTCGAGAACAACTGCCGCTTCAACGCTTCCCTTTGCGTCCTTACCCCATGTAAAGGGCGCGTGCGAATTAACCAAAACGGCGTGCATTCTGTCGGGATCCTTGCCCTCGAAGGTTTCAACGATGACCTTACCTGTGTTAAGCTCGTATTCGCCGGCGATTTCTTCAGGTGTCATGCGTCTTGTGCAAGGAATGAGACCGTCAAAATAGTCACCGTGAGTCGTTCCGTAGGGGATAATTCCTCTGCCTGCCTGAGCAAATGAGGTTGCCCACTGAGAATGCGTATGCGTTACGCCGCCGATCGTGGGGAATTTACGGTAGAGTTCGAGATGAGTGGGGGTGTCGGACGAAGGTTTAAGATCTCCCTCAACTATGTTTCCGTCAAGGTCGAGCACGGGAAGATCGGACGGTTTAAGTTCGGAATATTCAACTCCCGAAGGCTTAATTACAACGAGTCCTTTTTCGCGATCTATTCCGCTGACATTACCCCAAGTAAAGGTTATGAGCTTGTATTCAACAAGCATCATATTAGCAAGATAAACCTGTTCTTTTAATTTTTCAAGCATATTTTTATTCCTTTCGGTTCTCCGCGCAAGCGGACATTTCATCTTTTTATATTTTATCACACATATCTCCGTTATGTCAACCGACGCCGAAAACTTGACCTGTCACGGACGTGAAATTTTATCATATACTGAGATTGGGCAAGTGCCCGAAAAAACAAACACGGAGAAAATATATTTTGGAACTCGAAAATGATACAAGAACACCGCGCGACCGAATAAACGACGAGATGCGCGAATCCCTCGATCGCGCCGATGACAACCGCAACGGCGTTGGATTCAACCCCGCCGTTGTTGACGGATTACCGCTCGCCATGGCGTATGTGCCGCGTCAAAAATGGCGCAACGCTTACTCACCGGAGGAAGCTCTTTCGCGTGGAACTATGTTTGCGGAACTTGATCTGCCGTTTTATCCGCCACGTGTATGCGGAGGTATGAAAAAATGACAGATAAAAAATTCGAAAATCTTATGCATGAACTTCAGATGTACGGCTTTGTTTTGGACGAAGCACGTCTGTTTCTAGATACTCACCCAAACAACAAAGATGCGCTCGCATATTATAAAAAATACAGCGCACTGTACGACGAAGCAAAAAAAGAATATGAATCACTGTTCGGCCCGCTCACCGCAAACGCAAATGCAGTCGGCGAAAGTTGGATGTGGATTGAGGGCGGCTGGCCGTGGATGGGCAGCTACGAGGAGGAATGAGCAATGTGGAGCTACGAAAAGAAACTGCAATATCCCGTTAAGATCAAAAATCCGAACCCCGACCTCGCAACACTTATCCTATCGCAATTCGGAGGTCCTGACGGTGAACTGGGAGCGTCTATGAGATATTTATCTCAACGTTATACCATGCCGTACCGAGAAATCGTCGGAATACTGACGGATATCGGCACGGAAGAATTGGCGCACATGGAGATCGTTTCCGCCATTGTGCACCAACTGACACGTAATTTAACTCCCGAACAAATCGCCGGCTCAAGTTTCGCACCTTATTTTGTCGATCATACCGTCGGTCTGTATCCCGTTGCCGCCTCCGGCGTGCCGTATAACGCGATCTCGTTCGCCTCAAAGGGTGATGTAATCGCAGACCTCAACGAGGACCTTGCAGCAGAGCAAAAGGCGAGGGTGACCTACGACAATTTGCTCAGGATGATAGACGATCCCGACGTGTGCGATCCGATACGTTTCCTCAGAGAGCGCGAAATCGTGCATTATCAGCGTTTCGGTGAGGCGTTACGTGAAGCGCAGGACAACATGAACTACAAAAACTTTTACGGCTACAATCCGGCATTCGACAAAAAATGCCGCTGATTCAAAAAGCGTCGCAGTCTTTTTCTGCGGCGCTTTTGTTTTTTCTCGCTCCGATCGGCATTACGCCGAGGCGAAATTCGGAAAAACAAGCTGTCTGCGCGCAAAAATACGTGTCGTGTATTTATTTTTCATCAAAACGGTGATATAATATTATATCTTAACTTCGATACGGAGCACGTTATGAAGGTTCTTCATCTTATATCGGGCGGTGACAGCGGCGGCGCAAAGACTGCGCTTTTTTCGCTGTTTTCTCATCCTGTCGATGGCGTGTACAATCGCGTTGCATGTCTTACTGACGGCGTTTTTTACCGCGAACTTGACAAAATCGGAATCGACAAGGTGCTGTTTCGTCAGAAAAGCCGATTTGATCTTTCCGTCGCCCCCAAAATAGCCGACATGATCGAACACGACGGTTTCGATCTGCTTCACGCACACGGTGCACGAGCAAACTTCATTGCGGCTCTCATAAAAAAACACATATCCGTTCCCGTTGTCACAACGATCCACAGCGACTATCTTCGCGATTTCGACAGCCCTGTCAAAAAGCTTGTTTTTACATCGCTAAACATTATTTCACTTCACAAAATAAAGCATCGCATCGCCGTTTCCGACAACTTCCGACGTATGCTTATACGTCGCGGTTTCGCGCCTGACTCTATCTATACCGTCTACAACGGATTTGACGCTTCGTGCGTAAAAAAAGGCTGTGCCCGCAGGCTTTTTTTCGAAAACCACGGTATAGTGCCTCCGACCGGGGAGGCGATCGTTTTCGGATGCGCCGCTCGGCTCGACCGCGTCAAAGGCGTTGACATACTGCTGAAAGCGATTCCGAATGTTTTGGCGGTGCTTCCGTCCTCTCTTTTTCTTATAGCGGGAGACGGAGCTGAGCGTTCGCGGCTCGTTTCATACGCGCACCGTCTCGGTATATCGAAAAATGTTCATTTTCTCGGCCACATCAGTGATATGTCATCGTTTTATTCCGCAATTGACGTGACCGTCATTCCGTCACGCTCGGAAAGCTTCCCGTATTCGATGCTCGAAAGCGCTGCTTACTCACTTCCCGTCATTGCCGCAGATGTTGGCGGAATACCGGAATTTGTCATTCACGAAAAAAACGGATTGCTTTTTCCGCGCGGCGACAGCAACGCTCTTGCCGACGGTATGATCCGTTTTGCAAGTCTTTCCGATGCAGAAAGAGCCGCTTTAGGTCACGCTTCAAACATCCGTCTTTGCGAGAATTTTTCTCCCGAACGCATAGTTGAATCACACGCCGACATTTACAAAAGCATACTTTCGAAAGAAAAAGCATACCGCACCGACAAAAAAACCTGTGATTTCGTCATTTCCGGTTATTACGGATACGGAAACATCGGTGACGAAGCCGTTCTCGGTTCGATCATTGACGCTATCCGCGAAAAAAAGCCGGATACCACCTTCACGGTGCTGTCGTGTCATCCGAAGCAAACTCGGATGACTTTCAACGTTGACGCACGCTTTCGTTACGGCATCTCCGCGGTCTCAGCTCTGAAAAGGTCGCGTGTTCTTCTTTCCGGAGGAGGGACGCTAATGCAGGACAAGACAAGCTCACGTTCGCTTCGATACTATCTTTCGGTTATAAAAAAGGCAAAGACGCAAGGTCTTGCCGTGATGCAATACGCAAACGGATTCGGCCCCATCAAAAGCAAACGCGCGCTTACCGATACCGTAAAGGCGATCAACGAATTCGTTGATGTTGTAACGGTGCGTGACGCGGACACGCTTGACGAATTTTCCAGTATCGGCGTAAAATCCGGAACGCTGCTGTCCGCCGATCCGACACTGTATTTACCGGGCGAGACTCTTCATTTGGCTTCTCGGTGCGAAACCGACTTCATTGCCGTTTCCGTCAGGGATGTTGACGGTTTCGAAAGACTAACCGACATCATCGTCAAGGCAGTAAAAGAGCTTTGCGCGCGATACCGTATGCGAGCCGTGTTTGTTGTTATGCATCAAACCGAGGATGTCGGCATATCAAAAAAATGCGCTTCTCTGATCGGTTGCGATGTCGTATGCCCCGCAAATGTCGCCGCGGCTCGCAATATTTTCGAACGTGCATCTCTCGTTATCGCAACAAGGCTTCATGCCGCGATATTCGCCGTCGGTGCAAGTGTACCCGTTGCCGCAGTTTCATACGACAAAAAGGTTTCGGGATTTATGCGTCACGCCGGACTCGACTCATTTGTATCGGCGGACGCACTCTCTGTTGAAAGCTTGGTCGACGCCGTCGAACGTGCGCTTCATTGCGGTGCTTCACCGAAGCTCGCAGAGCTCTCGAATCTCGCCGCCGTCAGCCGTGACGAAGCATTGCGGCTTTTGAAAAAAACAAAAAGCAGGATCAAATGATCCCGCTTATAAAAATATTAAAAAGGCTTTTAATTATGGACGAAAAAAGATTCAGAAAAAACGATTCCGGCTTTATATGCGCCAACTGCGGTCTTGAGGTGCACCCTCTCGGATATACCTCGCGAAATCACTGTCCGCGTTGTCTCTGCTCGCTTCATCTTGACGTAAACCCCGGCGACAGAGCCGCCGATTGCGGAGGCATAATGCGTCCCGTTCGCGTTGAACCCGATGCAAAGCGCGGATACATCATCATTCACAAATGCGAAAAATGCGGAGCTGTCGGCAGAAACAAAGCGGCTCACGAGGCGTCAGTTCAGCCGGATGACATTGATCTGCTGATAGAGCTGACAAGCAAAGTCGATTAATCGTTATCCGCTTTTTCCTCAGTCGGAAGCTCGATCTTGCGAAGCTCCGCTTCCGGAATTTTTCCGTGCACACGCTCGTAATACGCGATATTTTGACGGAGCATATATATGATATGGTTATTCGGAGTGCGTTTTTCCGCGGCTGATATATAAATCAAACGGCGAAGAAGATCTTCCGAAAGCTTAACTGTGAAATTCTTATCGTTTTTCATTTCCATCTCCAACATTTATATTTTATACTTATATATTACCTCATTCAAACTCAAAAGTAAACCCCGAAAGGAGGGCAGATGTGACTTTTCTTTACATTTCGGCAGGGATATTGCTGATTTGCGCCGCTGTTATATATATTTCCGCAGAATATTTTTTCGCATTTGCGTTCAAACGTACATCCGCTCCGCCAAACGATTTTTCAGGCGCGTTCAAACGTCTGCTTTCGGGAACGGACAGAGAATATCTGCTTTCCGAGATCTCACACGGCAAGCGTTTTCTGCGCGAACAGCCGCACGCCGACGTCTCTGTTACATCACATGACGGGCTCAAACTCTGCGGCAAGCTTTATAAGCACGAAAATGCCGACACGACGATCATTTTCGTTCACGATCACAAAAGCGCGCCCGACATCGACTTCCCCGTGCTTACAATGCGTTTTTTTCGCGAAGGTTTTAATATTCTAACGATAGATCAACGTGCGTCCGGAAAAAGCGAGGGCAAATATTACTGTTTCGGTGCGCTCGAACGATACGATGTTGAGACATGGTGTCGTTTTATTAACGACAGTACCGCAAGCACGCAAAAACTCGTACTTTTCGGATGCTCCATGGGATCATCGACAGTACTTGCCGCGTCAGAATTGACTTACGTGAAAACGCACGTCTCCGCCATCATTGCAGACTGTCCGTACGATTCTCCCGAAGAACAATTCAAGTATATTCTTTCAAAGGATTATCATCTGCCGGCATTTCCTCTGCTCGGAGTCACAAGTCTCATGTGCAAAAAAAGAGTCGGTTGGTCATTTGACGAATTCTCCGCATCCGATGCGGTTAAAAACACTACGGTTCCGATACTTTTAATACACGGAACAGCCGACAGATACGTTCCTGCGGACTTTTCCGTCAGTATTTTCGAAGCAAGCAACGGAAAAAGCGAGATAATGCTCGTTGACGGAGCATCACACGGATTTTCATTTTATCGTGAACCGCAAAGATATCTCGCCCGTACAGATGACTTTTTGCGTCGCTATGCAGGCTTACGCTACGCTTTCACGCCTGCCGACAAAACAACTTTACCAACTTAATTCGGAGCTTTTATGTCAAAAAAGGTTTTACTCGCAATGTCGGGCGGCGTTGACAGCGCCGCCGCAGCAATACTTCTCAAGCGTGACGGTTTCGACGTCACGGGAGTTACGTTTTTCTTCAACGGCACAGACGAAGAAGCCGCGGATTTTCTCGCTTACGCAGACGGATCGGCTTCCGCAAAAGCAAAAGAAGTCACCTCTGCGCTTTCCGTTCCTCATCTCGCGATCGACAAACGATCCGAATTTCGCAGTTGCGTCACCGAACGCTTCGTTTCCGATTACGCGTGCGGAAAAACACCGAACCCGTGCGTCGTTTGCAACAGACACGTCAAAATACGCTGTCTCATCGAGCTCGCGGATGAGCTTGGCTGTGATTTCATCGCAACAGGGCATTACGCAGTGCCGGTTACACTCGAAAACGGGCGTTCAAGCATAAAAAAAGCCGCAGACACAAAAAAAGATCAAAGCTATATGCTATATATGCTGACTCAGGAAATGCTTTCGCGTCTGATCCTGCCGCTCGGCGGCTTTACAAAACCCGAAATCCGCAAGCTCGTAACCGAAAAAGGTTTCATCGCCTGCGGAAGCACCGCGGACAGTCAGGACATCTGCTTTATTCCCGACGGCGACTACGCCGCGTATATGGAAAATTGCGGATTTGTTCATCTTGACGGAAATTTCCTCGATCTTGACGGAAACGTTATCGGTCGGCACAAAGGCTTCGCACGATACACAAGAGGTCAGCGCAAGGGACTCGGAGTTGCATTCGGACATCCCGTTTACGTTACGGGCAAGGACGCCTCCGCAAACACGGTTACGCTTGCGGACGAATCTGCGCTTTTCGGGCGCGAAGTCACTATCGAAAACGTCAATCTGACGGCGATCGAGTCTGTATCCGCTCCGCTCAGAGTCAGGGCAAAGTTGCGTTACACACCGCACGAAGCCGATGCGACGCTTTATCCCGATACAGACGGTAAGTTGCGCCTCGTTTTCGACGAACCTCAGCGCGCCGCCACACGCGGTCAGCACTGTGTTTTCTATAACGGAGACATACTTCTCGGCGGCGGTGAAATCATTTGAATAAAATGAATAAATTCGGCATTTGCTCCGCAAACTACGTAAAAGTTTGCGGAGCTTTTCCGCTTTTTCGGGAGGAAACGAATGAAATCAACAATAAGCTTGCCGTGTCCCGTTTACGTCGTCTCGCACGCATCGGTTGCGGGTAAGCACGAAAATGACGGCCCGCTCGGCGGCGGATTTGACATCACAGATCCGACTGACACAGACAAATTCGGCGCGGACACCTGGGAATCCGCGGAGGGAGAAATGCAACGTTTGGCTCTTTCGTCCGCGATGAAAAAAGCGTCCTTGACGGACGCCGATATTTCAATGATATTCGCCGGAGACTTGCAAAATCAATGTGTCGGATCGGCGTACGGTCTGCTCGGCTTCAATATCCCGTACTGCGGACTTTACGGTGCGTGTTCAACTTCAGCGGAGGGACTGCTCCTTTCCTCGCTCATTTCGTCTGCCTACGGACTGACGACAGCCACAGTTGCAAGCTCGCACAACTGCGCCGCAGAGCGTCAGTTTCGTTATCCCGTCGAATACGGCGGCCAGCGCTCGCCTACCTCGCAATGGACGGTAACGGGCGCGGGCGCTTTCGTTCTTTCAACTGACGAAAAGTACGGCAATCTCCCCTGCGTAACGGAAGTTTTGCCCGGACGCAGCTTTGACAGAGGCGTCAACGATCTAAACAACATGGGCGCCGCCATGGCGCCTGCCGCAGTTGACACACTGTGCCGTTATTTTGACGAGACCGGGCACGTTCCCGATGACTTTGACCTCATCGTAACGGGCGATCTCGGCGCCGAAGGAAGCAGGATTCTCTGCGAATTTATGTCGGCGGCAGGTTACGATATACGCTCGCGCCACTGCGACTGCGGACTTCTTATATACGACCGTGACGGTTCCGACAAGCACGCAGGCGGTTCCGGCTGCGGATGTTCCGCGTCGGTTCTGTCCGCGTCACTGCTTCCGAGAATGGGCACGGAGCTTCACGATATCCTGTTCACGGCGACGGGCGCGATGATGAGTCCCGCATCCGTACAGCAGGGGAACAGCATCCCGGCGATATGCCATCTTTTGCGTATTTGTACGCCAGAAAGGAACAAAAATGGACAAAATAATTGATTATTTGATAGTTTTCGCAGTTGGCGGCGGCATATCCGTAATCGCGCAAATATTGATAGACAAAACCAAGCTGACTCCGGCACGCATACTTGTGTCCTACGTCACCGCAGGCGTCATTCTCTACGCCGTCGGACTTTACGAGCCCCTGATCGAATTTGCCGGCGCAGGTGCGACAACGCCGCTGACCGGTTTCGGCAGTCTGCTCGGAAAAGGAGTCCGTGAAGCCGTTGACGAAAGCGGGCTTTTGGGCGCACTCACGGGAGGACTTACGGCAGGCGCGGCAGGCATCACTGCCGCTATCGTTTTCGGATACATTGCCGCGCTGATATTCAAGGCAAAGGCAAAAAAATGACTGCAACTACAAAAAAATCAGCAAGACTTGTGCCTTGCTGATTTTCTTATATAAAATTACTTTATAAGTTCGCCGTAGCATTCACCGAAAGCGCAAGCTGCGTTCGCTTCGTCCGTGTCGATGTGCATTGCAAGCGCAAACTTGGGGCTTACGCGACATACAACGTCACCGAAAACGAGGCTTCTGCCGTCGGATTCAACCTTTACGCTTACAACGTCCTTGTCTGCAACGCCGTATTCCTCTGCGTCTGCGGGGGTAAGGTGGATGTGACGCTTTGCCGCAATCACACCGCATTCAAGCTCAACCTCACCGGCAGGGCCTACAAGCTTGCAGGGCGCGGAGCCTTCAACGTCGCCGCTTTCGCGAACGGGAGCGGTAACGCCGAGCGTTCTTGCGTCCGTAAGGGAAACTTCAACCTGGCTCGCGGAGCGTTCCGGTCCGAGGATGGACACCTTTGCGATGGTCTTTTTGGGACCTACAACGTCAACTCTTTCCTCACAAGCGAACTGACCGGGCTGAGAAAGCATTTTCTTTACCGTAAGCTCGTGACCCTTACCGAAAAGAATGTCGATATGTTCACGTGTGAGGTGTACGTGACGGGCGGATGTTTCTACTAAGATCTTATTTGCCATTTTATTTATACCTTTCGTTAATT
>CAZPJU010000036.1:0-13163 GCA_964586965.1 uncultured Lachnospiraceae bacterium
AATTGCGTCGCTTGTGCGCGAAATGTTTCCGCTTGTCACAATTCCGTAATGCACGGGTTCGGTAACGCCCTCAAGCGTAGGCTTTACGGGAAGCATATTGCCGTTTTCGTCAAAATAAAGTCTGTCGAGCGCGGGTTCACGGTGGCTTCCTGCGTAGAGACCTTCTCCGACGTCAACGGTTGTGGGAATATTGAATCGGTGGTAGCAAACGTACCATTCATCCGTTCCGGGAACATTGAGTATGCTGTGATGACCGGTGCACATGATACGCGGATCGTTTGCATTGTCGCGGGAGATCAGTATATCCGAGCCTTGCGGACGCTCTGTGGGAGAGTCGGAAACGCCCCAACGAACGATATAATCGGCGCGCTCGGTGTTGCCCTCGCTCCAAGTGAAATAATATTTACCGTTACGCTTTACGACAAACACACCCTCCGTGAAATGATCGGGGGTAATTGTGTGGATTTCTCCGTCAAGAGAGATCATATCGTCTGCGAGTTTCGCGACGTAAAGTCCGCCGTTACCCCAATAAAGATATGGTGTGCCGTCATCGTCAATATATACCTGAGGGTCTATCATTTGACCGCGTTTCGTTCCGGCGGGGACGAGCGGATGACCGATGTCGATGAAGGGGCCGCTCGGCGAGGTCGAAACAGCGACGCCGATGTTTCTTCCGCCGTCCTTGCCGGTTTCGTTCCAGCCGTAACGTCCGCCGCTATAATAGAAATAATACTTACCGTTGCGTTCGATTGCGGATGGCGCCCAAGCCATAACGCCGCCTGTCCACGGGATGTTCGCAAAGTCGAGGATGACGCCCTCATCCATCCAATGCAAGAGGTCAGGCGAAGAAAATGCATGGAAAAGGGTACTTTGCCAACCGTTTATGCCGTCTGTTGTCGGATAGATGTAATATTTGCCGTCAAGCGGGATGATGCCGGGATCGCCGAAAACGCCGTGCTCACCGAGCGGTGAGTTGCCCCATTCAACCGTTTTGACGGTAAATGTTGTTTTTTCACCGTCGGTTGATGTCAGAGTTGCGTTTGCGCCGAGCGAAAGATCGTTTTCGTCAAGCTCGACGGTGTAGCCGGGGACGAGATCAAACTCCGGCTTTATATCATTTTTGTGCGTCGGAACGACGGGAATTATGATTTCCGAATCGTTTATTTGCACATTGAATTTTTTGATGTTTTTTCCGTAAACGGAGAGAATTTTGTCTTTAAGCATTGCTGTGATCCTTTGTTTTGGAGTTTTCTGTATATTATTTTAATATAATAATCCGATAATGGCAAGGCATAATTTGATTTTTTCGTTAAAAACAAATTATTCAATTGTATAAGACTGTCGAATAATCTTACACAATTGAATAAAATGTCGTGCTTCAAATATAATGGTCGATTGCGAGCATCAGTGAAAAGCCTACAAGAAACGAATAAATGGAAATGTGTGATAGGTTTCCGTCGGATGCTTGCATTTCACTGCTTACGACGTACAGCATTGTGCCGCCTGCGAAAGCAAGCGCGAAAGGAAGAAGCGTTGACGCCAACGATACGGCAAAATATCCGATGAAAGTGCCGATCACCTCAACTGCACCGGAGAGTGCGGCAATAAGAAATGCCCGCGATTTACTCATACCGATGCTTAGCAGCGGAGGAATAACGATCATCCCCTCCGGCAGATTTTGCAGGGCGATGCTGCCTGCGATTTTTACGGTGTTTGCAAAATTTCCGCCGAAGCCGACGCCTGCGGCAAGTCCTTCCGGGAAATTGTGCACCGCGATCGCGATGACAAAAAGCATGGCGCGAGCCGCCGCTCTGTTTTCTTCCGCCGATCTATTGTGGGAGTTGCCGATCAGCTTATCTGCATCGGGGATGAGTTTGTCGAGCAAATTTACGGCAAAAGCACCGATGAAAACTCCGGACAGCGTTATCGGGCAGGCAAGCGCTCCGCCACATTCAAGTGACGGAACGATAAGACCGAGCACGGCCGCGGAAAGCATTGTTCCGTAAGCGAAATAAAGAATTATGTTTTCCGTTTTGGGAGAGATCCCTTTGAAAATAAAACCTAAAATGCCTCCGAGGACGGTTGCGCCCCCGACGGCAAATGCAACAAGTGATACGAGCAGCATTTTAGCCTCCGTTATTTTAACATTCTCGATACAGTATATTCCGCTTTGCGGAAAATGTCATGCCGAGAAAAACGTGAGGGAATTGTTGCCTTCTTTTTGTGTTAGCGGTTGATTTTCATATTGCCGGTATGATATAATGTAAACAATGCCTTGACGGATAAAATACGGCGCTGTGATTGCGGTTTATGCTTGAAAAAGCCCTTTGAATCTGTGTTTTCATTTCACGGCATATTGAATCTAATCGGGGTATCGTGATCGACGAAAATCCCGTAGACGGAGACTTTTAATGAGAGAAGAATTTAACGGAGCTGTACTTGCATATCTCGGTGATGCGGTGATTGAGCTTTGGACTCGCGAGCTTTTGCTCTCTTGCGGAATAACCTCGTCTGCAGTTGCGTCATCTGAGGCGCTTTCGTTTGTTACCGCGAAATCGCAAAGCGAAGCGTATGAGCTTGTATGCGATCAATTGACAGAGGAGGAAGCAGACGTGTTCCGTCGCGGCAGAAACGCACATGTTACAGTCCCCAAAAGTGCTTCTCCTGCCGATTATCATCGCTCGACGGGGTTTGAAGCGCTTCTTGCGGCACTTTGGCTTGACGGAAAACGCGATAGGATAAACGAAATAATGTCGATTGCTTATGCGGATAAAATCGAATCGCTCAAGCACAGGCATTGCGAATGAGTGATGATCTGATCTTTGGCTTCAATTTGAAACAATATTATAAATCAAAACATCAAGGAGAATCAAAAATGAAGAAATTTTTTGCTGAATTTAAGGCATTTATCAGCCGTGGTAATGTGCTTGACATGGCGATCGGTGTTATCGTTGCCAACGCATTCGGTAAGATCACAACTGCACTTATAAACAATGTGTTTATGCCCGCTATCGGTCTTATTCTCGGAGGCAACGATTTTACGGATACGCTCAATTGGGTAGTTGTAGCGCCCACTGTTGATGAGCTCGGCACCGTTGTTGATCCCGGCGTTACTATCGGGTTCGGTACGTTTATTTCCGAAGTTATCAACTTTATCGTTATTGCGTTTATCTGTTTTTCGATCATAAAGGCATTTAACAAGGCAAATGCGCTTGCCGAGGCTGTAAAATCAAAGAAAACGGATGAAGATGAAATCGTTGAAGAAGTTGTCGCGGAAGAACCTCCGAAACCCACTCAGGAAGAACTTCTTGCCGAAATACGCGATCTTCTCAAGGCAAAATCCGAATAAGCAAATAAAAAATCCTTCGTTTTACGAAGGATTTTTGTTTTATCAGAATGCGATTATCAATCCACCGCGTTCCGCGTAGTAACTGTCGAGCCCGCGAGTTTCGAGGATCATTACCTTTGCATCGTTCCAACGTTCCGTAATCGCCGTTTTGAGACGATTTGCCATTTCGGAATTTTTGCAATGGCTGATAGCGGCAACGCCGCCTTCAAATCCGCGTTCGATCATGTCCTCAAGTATAAAAGCAAGCGCTTTTTGCGGTCCGCGAGACTTGCCCTTGATTGCGATTGTTCCCTCATCGCTGGCGATGCCTATGCCCCACATACCAAGCTTACGCGCCACAAATCCGGAAAAACGGCTCATGCGTCCGTTCTTGACGAGATTATCAAAGGAACAGAGTGCGAATGCGGTTCTCATGTTATCGAGGAATTTTTGAGCCTCTGCTCGAACAGCTTCGATCGAATGTCCGGCTTTAATCAGCTCTGCGATCCTATATATGGTCAGTGCTGTTTCCGGACCGGTTGATTTTGAGTCGAGAACGACTATATTTTTTTCGGGATAATCCGAAAAAGTGATATCGCGAGCGGCGAGTGCGCTGTTGTAGCTTCCGGAAAGATTGGATGATATAGTTATTGCAACTGTATTATCTGCTTTTTTGAATTCATCTTCCCATGCTGCGGGAGAGGGGCAGGCGGAGCTGCTCGATTCGCTTGAAGCCTCCATTGCCTCGATTATTTCGGAGATGTCGGCGTCCTCCGAGTCAACGTAATCTTTGCCGTCAATATTGAAGATGAAGGGGACGGTGGAGAAGCCTGTTGCTTCACAGGCGATATCCGTACTTCTGAGGTCGCAGGACGAATCCGCAACAATGTTCCATTTCATAAAAACTGTTCCTTTGCGAAAAATTATATTTATGCGTCGTTTTTGACGTATTCAATGTGAGATGAGCTGCTTTCGGCTCGTTTTTTCATTGCCTGTAAAACTGTGTCTCTAAGTTGAGCCGAGCGCTGTCTGTCCGAACCCTCGGCAGGAGCGAAGAACGGACCGTCTAAAAAGACCTCTGCTGCCGGCTTTGAGCCGAAGCGACGCGGTTTATAAGTTACGGTCAGCGCGTATGCGGGTAGTTCCGATTTGATCGGATAAACAAACGATGTTTCGGGAAAATCTCTGATAAATGAGCAGTATTTCCACACATGAGCTTCCGGAAAGATGACAATTGGATGCCCCTCCGACGCTCTCGTGTTAAGTGCATTACCGAAGTCGATTAAATCTCTGATTCCGGACGGAGTCGGAATTGCGCCCAAGTACGGCAAAAGCTTTCCGATAACGGGAATTGCGTAATTAGCGGGACTTACAACAGTGTAAATACGACGCGGAAAAGCGGCGTATGCCGGGATGAACACATCTCCGACGGGCTGAGTGTGGTTTCCGTAAATAAACGCTCCGGACTTTATCTTTGCATTTTTTTTGTATCTGACATGGAGAAAAAATTTGAGATATATCCAAGAAAGTGCGATCGCAGCCAAATATGCAAGCTCAGAAAGTACCCGTGACGGCAAATCGCGTCTGATCCGACGATAACCGTCGGGCAGACGCTTGCTTTGATCACGGGTAAATTCAAAATCATCGGAAAACGAATTGTAATATCGAGTTTCTTTAGTTTTTTTCATTTAGCGGATAGTGTACGAGTCCGGCAATGTCGGAAGGCTCAAACGTATAATTTAAGGGTTTTTGATATATTCTTTCGTATGCTTCGCGTTTGAGGGCGTCGTCTTTTTCCTGCATTGCGGTGTATTTTTCCTTTAACGTGCCTTCGGACGGCGGTACTATAACGTCAAGAATATGCAATACATATTTTACCTTATAAAAGGTCTCCGTGTCAAGTTCCGGAAGGTCACGTATTTCAACAAAACACGAAATTACCGGTACGTCGAGAGCTGCCGCATAATAATATGCACCTCCGAGGGAAGGGCGCGGTTTGCGATAATTGAACCACATTTCCGCTTCAGGGTATATCAAAACATATTCGCCCTTTTCGAAAACGTCTGATAAACGATCCATGAACGGACCGCGCTGATAATGTATGCTTTTCGAGATCGGAATAACGTCCGCGTAATTCATCAAAAATCCGACAGGTCCCGTCATGGCAAAATTTGAGACCTGACTGACGATGTTAAGTTTCTTTCCGAGCTTTTTTGTCATTGTTCTGATAACGGTATTTTCCGTAGGAGAAAAATGATTGCTTGTAATGACGGCGCCGCCGGCAAGTCCGTCAAGCTTTTCAATGCCGACGATTTCCGTTGTTTTGTTAATCAGTTTTGCCGCTTTGTCGGCAATTTTTCTTGCCGCTGCGGATTTTACTTTATATTCGATACTGTCAAGTCTTGAAAGGTATCGGGCTGTTATAGTGCGTTCCTGTTCCAATGTCAAAACGGGGTCGCCGGTTTCGACTTTGGCATGAAAGTTTCCCGTTTCGGCGGAACTGCGAATATTTTCTATAACGATCTCCCTGTCGTTACCGAAAATCATAAAGCAATTTTGACTCCGTTTTCTTCTTCTGATTTGAATGTGTGCGACGATTCGGATATTTCATATCCGCGACGAATGATAAGTTTAAGACAATCGGCGTCCGATGATTTCTTTTCATCGGTATAATCATTTTTATACTGATTGATTTCGTTTATGAAGCCGGAATCTTCGGCATATTTCCAGAAATAATCCGCGTATTGGATGTTGTCGTAGCACCACGGCTTTGAGAACAGATTGTAGTGAATCAGCTTCGGAGACGGATCTTCGGGCAGATTATCATTTGGCATTGTGTCCCAAGCGTCCGGTAAATGAACTATTCGATTTTTGGCGATTGCGTTTATATAATCCTGGTCGGGGGCAATACAATCGAAAGCCTCGGTTGTGAGAAGGTGAAGGAAATGATCCTTAAATCCGAGTTCGCGAAGCTTTTTGGCGTTCATGAGCAGCACACCGGAATTTACGTATTTGTATCTGTTTATGCCGACTGCTTTTTCCATATAAGCCGCAAGTTCGGGAACGTCAGATACAGATTTATCTGCACAAGCGCCGAAAAGATTGTCACCGAGGTCAATGTCGTAAAGTTCTGCAACGTCGGAATTAAGCACTACATCACTGTCGATGTAGATGCATTTGTCGATGTCGGGGAACATATCGGGAATGAAAAGACGGAAATATATAGTTAATGTGAAGTAATCACAGCGCAGACGGTTGGACATTTTGTCTGTTATCATTTCGAATCCCGTTGTCATCGGTATGAAACTGATTTCTACATTTTCTTTTGCAAGCGAAAGAATTTTTGCCATACTTTCAGGCGAGATGTCTTCGTGAAGTACCGTTATTGCATATTCGCGGTCGGGTGAAGTGTTTTTTACAAGAGAATTTACTGCAGTTGCCAAAAAGGGGGCGTATGATTCGTCTGCGGTGAAGAAAATTTGCACTTTGTTGTTCATTTTAATATACTCCTTTGATATTGTTGCATCAGCTTTTCGGATTCTTCCAAGACATCATCAAACTCGTATATTTTCAACGTTTGATGAAGCTTTTCTGTCTGCCATGGCTTGACCTTAACGGTGTGAAAGATGGGGAACAGGCTGAAATGTGTTGTAAAATGGCGAAATACGGTGTCTGTTTTCATTCTTCGCTGTTCGTTGTACTTTCTTTCGGCAAAGCATTTTTTGCTTGCGAGCTTGTTCAGCGCCGACTGATCCGGCATAAACATTTTTTTCGTGCTGCACATTGTTCGTGCACGCTTGAACAATTTTGTTTGACGGATCAATTTCATGTTCAAAAGCAAAACTCCGGAGTTGATATAATCGCGTTTGAAGGGTTTGCGTCTGAAAAACCACTGACCGTAATAGTCAAGCACGCCGGCAAGCTCATACTCACTTATATCACGGTCATAAAATTCGGAAAAATCGCCTCTGCACATGACATCGGTGTCAAGGTAAAGCAGCTTGTCGGGAATTTCATCCACGTCATCCGCAAAAAGTCTGAGCATACAGGGTGGGGTAAACGAGGTTGACATATTCGCTTCCGGGATTTCTCTTTCGAAAGCTTCTGTCAAGTCAAAAAGTCGGACAGAACTGCTCGGATTTTTGTCTTTTACGAGTGCGTCGAGCATTTCCGCAAAGCTTTTCGGCAACGGCATATAATGCTTTTCCTCGGTTTTGCAGTCAAGAGTAAGAATGTAAAATTGTATTGGCGAGGAAACGTGCTTGAGTATAGACAGTGTCGATAAAAGGACGCCGTTTGCTATGCCGCTGTCGCCGCAAAACATAATGTTCATGTTATATTCTCCGTTTGAAAGCTGCGATGCGATTGTAATTATACAGCTTTGCTCAAAAATTGCAACCTACCGTGAGCTTTCTCGTGTATACAGATCGGATTCTACCGGTAGAGACGAACAGTAGGCTTCTCTACTAATAGTAGAAAAGCCTAAAAAATTAGTTATTGCTTGATTTTTTGTGCTCTGCTTTCAGCTGCGGAGCGCAGAAACGAAAGTATTAAAGTTATTCCCAAAAGCACGCAGCCAATACCGATACCGTAAATCAATATTGTCGGCAAAAGTTCCGGTACGGCGATTATGGCACATCCTATTGCAACAAGCACGATAGATGCGGCGATTGAAATTGCAATAATAAACTCGGATATTTTTTTTACAAATGCTTTCATGTCAAATCTCCTTTGCGTAAATATATTTTATGCGAATGTATATTTTAGTTTGGTCAGATATTTGAGAATGCCGTTTGGACGAAAAATCAAAGAGTTACCGGCGCCGGAGGCGTAAGGTCGGCGGCATTTTCAATCAAACGACAAACACAAGCTTTCGCGCTTGAAAGCTCGGCGTCAGTCAGTCCTTTGGTTATGCTTTCGACGAATTTGTTTTGATATTCACGTCCGCGCTTGATGATATTATAGGCTTTCGGGGTACAGGAAAGGAGAACCTTTCGTCTGTCTCCGGAAACGGATTTGCGTTCGAGATATCCGTCATGCACGAGTTTGGCAACATGAAGCGAGACAAGATTCGCTTTTATAGCTCTGAGACGGACTATATCTCTTGCGGTGGGTGTTTCGGGATTATTTGCGAGAAATAATAGTATTGCAAGTGATGTTTGCGGTATATCAAGCTCGCGACAGGCTGATTTCATGTATTCGTCGTAGTTGTCGATCAAAGTACGAATCGAATAAAAGAAGTTTTGGGGTTGCATATATCCCTCCGAAAAAAAGCAAATTTGAACTGTTCAAATTTGAACTGTTCAAATTGTAACATTATTTTTGACGTAAGTCAATGGAATATGAGTGTAGGAAACGTGAAAATTATGTGAAAAAAAGAGTCACCGAAAGCGGAAGCTTTCGGTGACTCTTTTTACAATTATTATTTATTGCAGATCACATTGCGTGATCTACAACTGTATCTTCTCCCGACCAAATTCGTTCGGAAGTGTATTTTTCATCCGGCGTTGACCAAAACGGATGTGACTGTGCAAGTCCGAGCGGCAGGAACACGGCGCAACAGAGATAAAGGCTGCCGGTTGAGATATAATGTTCGCTCATTCGCGGCTGATAACCGTAAACGCCGATGTTGAGCCAGCCGTCGCTGTCGAAAACATCGGGAGCTGACATGACGCGTTTTATTACGGCGGTAAGCGCGCAACGAACAGACGCCGGAGAAAGCTTTTCTTCGAGATAACCGCCTAAAGCTGCAGCGGACAGCGCGTGGAACGCACCGTATCTGTATGCAACTGAGCGACCGACAACGGGGTATGTTCCGTCCGGTGCAATCAGCATTTCAAGCACTGAAGCGTAACGTGAAGCGCGTTTGTAAATGGGAGCTTTCAGCTGCCTCCATTCCCACTCCTCGTCACCGACCGCATTGATGATGTCCACGAGCATAGGCTGAATTACAAAGCTGTTATAGTAATCAACGTGCAGATCATCTCCGTCACCGTAGACGGAGTCGCCCTTGTACCACTGCATATGCTGACGGAGAGCATAGTCTATACGCATTCTGTCCCAGTCGGATTCTCCCGCGAATCGCAGAAAACATTCCGTCATTGCGGAGAAAAGCAACCAGTTGCACGCATAGGGCTTGCGTGAGCGAGTGGATTTCATTTTAACGACGAGATTTTTCTTAGTTTCGGGATCGAGCTTTTCGTAAAGCTCTGTCGGTGCGCGGAGAATAGCTTCCGCAAGAAATGCAGCATCAACTACAGCCTGATGACCGTACTCGAAATTAAGCTCATCGGGAGATCCGGGAGTAACGGCGTAGGTCATACCTTTGCGTGCGAGCTCGCAAAATTCGAGTCTGAGAGCTTCTTCATCTGCATCCTCTGCTTTTTGTTCAAGCCAAGGAGCGATACCGACCAACATGCGTGAATACGCTTCGAGATATGTGGAATCGAGCTTTGATTTTTGCTCACGTTTCGGGAAAACGTTCATTGTTTCGAGGAGTTTCCCCTCTGCAAGCGCAGCCAAAACGGGACGGGCAACGGACACCATTGTGTCGATCCAATATTTACGAGTTTCCATGTAATTTTACCTCAATTCCGTAGAAATTAAGCTGTGCCTGCGGCACAGCTTAATTTTTTCGTCATTTATGAAAGACTTACGATTGTATCGAACATATCCGCATTTTCACGGAGCTTTGTTGCGTTACCGATCGTGCAGGCGTAATCCTGAGCGAGAACGGCGTCAATCATATCTGCCTGAGATTTAAGATCTTCGAGTGTTACATCGAGCGCTTCGTTGCGTTCACGCTGAACGTCCTCGTAGGTGCGTCCGGAGATATACGCATTGAAGGAAGCGGATGCTTTCTGCTTTGCATTTCTGGGATAATCAAGACTTGAGAACGTACCGATGATAAGCTTTGTGAGTTCGGATTCGTCAAGGTTAAGTGCGCGAACGAAATCGCCCGTCTTGAGGTAAACATTATCGGTCTGACGGAGCTGAGGATCGCGGTATGAAGTGAAGGTTACACGTCCGTAAGGATCGAATGAGCATCCCTGACCGTAGGCGCCGCCCTTTACGCGGATCTCCTGATAGAGATAGTCTATGGAAAGGCAAGTGCGAAGAACTGCGAGAGCGCCGGAATATTCGTATCCTGTCGCTTTCATATCGCCAACACGTGTTACGTACTGGACTTGGATGGGCATTGCGAAGCCTTCATTCTTCTTTACGGGAGTAACTTCGGTGGATCCAGTAACCTTTTCGCCGGTATGGAGCGCGCTTACGAACGAACCGAGCGAAGCTTCAAGCTGTGCATAACCGGTTTCGTCTGCGGCAACGCTGACGGTGAGATTTTCCGCGCGGAAGATGTAAGTGATAACATCTGAGAGGTTCTTGATGATCGTATCGGCTGTTGTGTCGTAATCGGACATAACTTCTTTGAGTGCAAGATAGTTTCCTATACCGTCGGCAAGATCGGAAACAAATGATGCCTTGGAGAAATATGTAGCTGCACGCCAAGATGCATAAGTGTTTCCGCTACCGGAGATGGAGGAAAGCTTGTTGGACTGACGCTCGCTGATGATGTCACGCAGACGCTTTTTATCGGAAAGCTTTGATGATGAGACGATCTCGGCGCAAAGCTCGATAGCATGGCTTACCTTTTCCGAGAGTGCAGAGAAGGAAACATTTCCGGAAATCTTGTAGTCGGCATCATTTTCCGTGCGAGTTACGCCGAAATAGTAGCCCATGCCGCCGGTGTTGATACCTACATCATTGGAAAGCTCAAAGTAAGAATGCTTTTCCGTATCGACATTGCCGAGAACGGACGAAAGCAGATCTGCGTAGGGAATAAGCTCGGTGGGGAGCCCCGTTGCATCAAAATTAAATGTGACGTATGCAATGCCGTTTGCTCCGACATCATGGAATACTACCGGAACATTACCGATCTTGCGTTCGATATTGCTGAATTTTGCGGCTTCGCGCTTGATGTCCGTGCGCTTGAGTGAGGGGATGCAGTTGAGTTCTTCCTCTGTGGGCGGTGCGGATTGATATGCGCGAAGATTTTTGGTTGCTTCAACGATGGCATTGACCTCATCATCGGAGAGAGAAGCCTTATAAGCTGCAAGTTTTTCTTTGAGTGCATTGTTCTGACGATCAAGCAGACCTTTTTCGGGATACAGAGCATAGTGCAGAACGTGCTTGGATTCAACGAGATATGTTTTTATAAGATTTTCGAAATAACCAGTGTTTATCTGTTCCTTAAGGAAAGCGTAAACTTCGTTGTTTTTGAGGTTGTCGAAAGGTGCGTTATCATCGTAAATCCAGCTTGCGTAGGAGCTGATAATGTAGCTCAGACCTTTAGGACCGCCGAAGTTAGCTTCGCGCCATCTGAATTCCGCGGAATTGATCGCAGAGAGGAGAGAATCCTTGTTTATGCCGTTTTCAACTTGCTCACGGAGTACACGGTCAATAATTTCGAAGAATTTGTCCTTATCTTCTGCCTTTGCTTCTTTTGCGACAACGGTGAACATAGGCTGAAGCATATGGTTACCGTATCCGCCGTAAATATCGTTACCGATGCCGGCATCGAGGAGAGCCTGCTTAAGCGGTGCACCGGGGGCGAAAAGAACATCTGAGATCGCATCCCAAGCCGCTGATTCAACAGCGGAAACGCCACCGCAAAGTGTGGAATATGCGAAGTAAGATTTTCCGTCTGTTTCATCGTCCTCACCAACGGAATAAGTCCCCGATTCTTCGTGAACACCGTTCCATTCTTTCTGAATGTCGATATGAGAATCAAGCGGAATTATATCAAAATTAGAGAGATAATTTTCGTCGAGCCAAGCAAGTCTTTCTTCAACATCGACGTCACCGTAAATGCAGAGATACGAATTTACGGGATGATAATATCTTCTGTGGAAATCAAGGAAGTTTTCGTAGGTCAGTTCGGGGATGTGATCGGGATCTCCGCCGGAGTTAACTCCGTAGGTTGTATCTGGATAGAGAAGATGCTGTACGTTTTCGTAAACAACTGAATCGGGACTTGAAAGAGCACCCTTCATTTCGCTGTATACAACGCCGTTTATGATAAGCTCATCTTCGGGAGAGTTCATTTCATAGTGCCAGCCCTCCTGCATGAAGATCTCAGGGCGCTTGTAAATCAGCGGATGGAAAACAGAATCGAGATAAACGTGCATCAGATTTTTGAAATCCGTATCGTTGCAGCTTGCAACGGGATAGATGGTTTTATCCGGATATGTCATTGCATTCAGGAAAGTGTGCAAAGAACCCTTAACGAGTGACATAAAAGGATCTCTTGAAGGAAAGTGATCAGAGCCGTTAAGCACGGAGTGCTCGATTATGTGAGGAACACCGGTGCTGTTTTCGGGAGTTGTGCGGAATCCTGCACAGAAAACCTTATTTTCGTCGTCGTTAGAGAAAACGCAAACGCGTGCGCCGCTCTTTTTGTGACGGAAAAACATACCGCAGCTCTTTATATCGGGAAGATATTCTTCTTTAACGAGCTCGTATGCCGGATTCAGTATGATTTCGGCTGAACTTTTAACGTTTTTTGCCATTATATAATCTCCTTTTCGTCTTATGAAGAATTCTTTTTTCAGTATATCACAGTAAAATCGTATCTTCAAGAGAAATTAAAATAAAAATTGTTTATTTAGTGAATATTCATGCAAAAAAGCGAGGGAAATGCGGATTAACTCACATTTCTCTCGCTTGATTGAACACACTTTGCACAAAAAGCAAGCTCATATTTTATAAAATTCTTTATACCATTCCGCGAAGCGGCGCAGACCATCGCGCAGCGATGTGTGAGGTTTGAATC
>CAZPJU010000037.1:0-12790 GCA_964586965.1 uncultured Lachnospiraceae bacterium
GAAGAAATAAAGTCCTGAAGAGCGCAAAGGGTTACTGGGGCGCAAAGAGCAAGCACTTTAAGATGGCTAAGCAGGCCGTAATGAAGAGCGGAAACTACGCATTCACAGGCAGAAAGCTCAAAAAGAGAGATTTCCGTCGTCTTTGGATCACACGTATCTCCGCTGCTGTTAAGCCCTACGGAATGAACTATTCCACATTTATGCACGGCCTTAAGCTCGCAGGTGTTGACCTCAACAGAAAGATGCTTTCAGATCTCGCAGTTTCCGACAAGGAAGCTTTCGCAGCTATTGTTGAACGCGCAAAGGCTGCTCTTTAATTGAATTATTGTTTCAAAAAACCGGCTGCAACCGGTTTTTTGTGCTATTATAAAGCAAGTTTATTTTACGATTTTTGAACGTCAAACTCCGTGAAACGGACGAAATACGGTGGTAACACATGACAAATTTTACAAATGCTTCGAGTGAAACGGCGGTAATAACGAGCCGTCAAAATCCCATTGTGACGTATCTTTCGAAGCTTTCCGAGAAAAAATACAGAGACGCGGAGAAGCTTTTTTTGCTCGACGGTGTCAAACTTGTCAAGGATGCTGTTCAGTCTCCGTTGACAATTGAACATATAGTTTTGCGTGAAGATGCGGTTAAACTTTACGGTGAGTTTGTATTTAACGCACAGACAAATGCACGGATCAGCGTGCTTTCGGAGTCGGCATTTGAACGTGTTACAGACGAAAAAGCACCGCAGGGAATAGTTGCCGCCGTCAGATACAGTGATTGTGTCAAGCGTTGGTGTTCGTCGCCGTTCGATCTGCCGAAAGGACAGCTTTTGATGCTTGACGCTGTCCAAAATCCGGACAATTTCGGAGCAATATTGCGTTCCGCTGCTGCATTTGGTATCTCCGGCGTTATTTGCGGCAGAGGGTGTGCCGATGTTTACGGCAGACGTGTCATGAGAGGCTCAATGGGGGCGGCTTTGCGAGTCGGGTGCTTTTATACAGATGACATTGCCGAGCTTTGCCGCGACGTTTCTGCGTCCGGCAGACGTATTGTTGCGACTGTGCCACGTGAAGGAGCGAGTATCGCACCGCTTTTTGATTTTCGTGATGATGATATTATCGTCATAGGAAACGAAGGTCACGGTATCTCGAACGAACTTTTGACATTGTCGAACGAAGCGGTGTATATACCGATGGAAAAACAGCAGGAATCTCTTAATGCCGCTGTTGCGGCATCGGTTGTGCTTTACGAAATGTACAGACGAAGATACAACAAGTAAACAAAATGTTATAAAATATTCACCGAGAAAGAGAGCGGATATTATGTCAGACAGACTTATTTGGATATGGCTGTCACTTGCGTGCGGCCCCGGCAGTACAATGTATAACAAGCTTTTCGGCTCGTTTGATACGCTTCGTGACATATATGAAGCGCCTGAGGAGCGTTTTCTTGCGATTGAAGGAATAGATAAGCTTACCGCAAAAGCGTTGGCGGATAAGGATGTGACGCGCGCGGAATTTATTTTATCGCAGTGCATAAAAAATCATTGGGGCGTTCTGACATACGGCGACAAAACATACCCGAAACGACTTAAAACGCTTGTTGATCCGCCGGTTGTGCTATATTACAAGGGCAGATTTTTGGATCTTAACGATCAGGTTTGTATCGCTGTTGTCGGAACGAGAACAATGACGGAGTACGGTGAACGTCAGGCTCATTCGCTTTCTTATGCCATGGCCTCGGGTGGCGCCGTTATCGTATCCGGAATGGCGCTCGGTTGCGATGCAATGGCGGCGAACGGTGCGCTTGATGCCGGTAAGCCGACTGTTGCTGTGCTCGGCTGCGGAATAGATGTTGTTTATCCGCCTCAGCACCGTATCCTTTCGGAACATATCGCAAGAAGCGGTATGATAATAACGGAATATCCTCCGGGATCTCGTCCCGAAGGTCCGCATTTCCCTGTGCGTAACAGGATCATATCGGGTCTTTCGCAGGGGACTGTTGTTGTGGAAGCGCCTCTCGGATCCGGAGCGCTTATAACAGCTAAAACAGCTCTTTATCAGGGACGCGATATTTATGCTGTTCCGGGCGAACTCGGAAATAAAAACAGCGAAGGATGTAACGCGCTTATCAGAGGAGGAGCTCATGTTGTCACTTCTGCGGCAGATGTGCTCGGAATGTATGAATTTATATATCCGCATAGAATATTTGTTGCCGCGGGCGAGCGCGCTGAAAGAGAAATAACCGAAAAAAGTTTCCGTGATTCTGCTAAACTCAGACGAATTGCGTCGCGTCCCGTTGTCGCTCCCGAAGAAAAGAAAGAGGAACGTGACAGGAAACGCAATGAGGTGAAGGAATATAAAAAGGATCTGAACCGACAGAAAAAGAAAACGAATGATCCGGATAATTCTTATTCATTTGCAAAAGAGCGAGAAAACGAAAAAACTAATGTTGCATCGTCGGATAAGTTCGCTGAAAAATCGGATGTTCCGATTACGGATGAGGAACGTAAATTGCTTGATGCAATGGGAACTGCGGCGGTAACTCCGGATGAACTTATGGAAAAGGGATTTTCCGCGTCGGATATAATGAGCTCGTTGACGGTGCTTGAGATACTCGGCTTCGTTACATCAGTTCCTGGCGGACGTTATGTTAGAATAAAAAAGTGAAAAATCAAGAGAACAAAGGACATTTATGGCAAATCTTATAATTATGGAGTCGCCTACAAAGGCGGCGACTGTTGAAGGATATCTCGGACGCAATTATCGCGTCGTTGCATCAAAGGGACACGTCAGAGATCTTCCCAAAAGTACGCTCGGCGTTGATATTGAAGACGGTTTTAAGCCGAAATATATAAATATACGCGGCAAGGGAGATCTTATCAAGGATTTGAAAAAAGAAGCTAAACGCGCCGATAAAATATTTATCGCAACGGACCCTGACCGCGAAGGAGAAGCTATTGCATGGCATCTTTCCGTGGCGCTCGGACTTTCTCCGGATGAAAGTCATCGAATTACGTTTAATGAAGTTACGAAAACAGCCGTCAAGGAGGCTATCAAGCATCCGAGACGTATAGATATGGGACTTGTCGATGCGCAGCAGGCAAGACGTATACTCGACAGAATCGTAGGATATAAACTCAGTCCCTACCTTTGGAGCACGGTCAGAAGCGGACTTTCCGCGGGACGTGTTCAGTCAGTTGCAACAAGAGTTATTGTTGACAGAGAGGACGAAATAAGAGCATTTGTGCCCAAAGAATATTGGACAGTGGACGCAATTCTTTCTACGCCTCGTAATGATAAGCTTACAGCGCATTTCTACGGAGATAAAAACGGTAAAATCGCTCTTGAAAGCGAGTCGGATGCGGAAAAGATAGTCAATTCTGTGAAAAACAGCCGTTTTGACGTTGTTTCATGTCGTCATTCGGTGAAACAGCGCCAGCCTGCGCCTCCGTTTACAACCTCTACGCTTCAGCAGGAGGCATCCCGCAAGCTCAATTTCCATTCCGGACGTACAATGAGAGCTGCGCAGGAGCTTTACGAAGGTATTGACGTAGGATCTGAGCTTGGCGGAGTACAAGGTCTTATCACCTATATGAGAACCGACTCTGTACGTATTTCTTCCGAAGTTCAGCAGTCAACGCTTGATTTTATCAAGGATAAATACGGCGCGAAATATGCTCCCGCAGAGCCGAGAGTTTTCAAGGCTAAGGCAGGCGCACAAGATGCTCACGAAGCGATCCGCCCGGTAAATATAACGCTTGATCCCGCAAAGGTTAGAAAGTTCCTTTCCGTAGATCAGTATAGGCTGTATAAGCTCATTTGGAATCGCTATATCGCGAGCCAAATGGCTGCTGCGGAGATAAGCGCCGTTGCTGTTGAGACGGAAGCTGCGGGATATATTTTCCATTCGAACGGCAGCACAATTAAGTTCCAGGGATTCCTTGCCGTTTACGAGGAATCGACAGATGACGAATCCGTGCAGGATAACGAACGTTTGCTTCCCGAAATTAACGAGGGCGAGCTGTTGAATGTGCTTGACGTTGATCCGGAACAGCATTTTACAGAGCCGCCTATGAGATATACGGAAGCGTCGCTTATTAAATTCCTTGAAGAACTCGGTATAGGCCGTCCGAGCACATATTTGTTGATTGTGCCTACGATAACTCAGCGCGAATATGTTGTGCGCGAAGGGAAATCTCTCAGACCTACTCCGCTCGGAGAAGCTACAACCAAACTTATGAAGGAGAGCTTCCCGGATATTGTCGATTATAAATTCACTGCGTCAATGGAAAATCAGCTTGACGAGGTCGAAGACGGCACTGTCACCATGAATGATGTTCTCAGCGGATTTTATGAAGGATTTGCTCGTGAGCTTGAAAAAGCAACGGCAAACGCAACAAAACTTGAGATTCCGCCTGAAGAAACAGACATGATCTGCGAAAAATGCGGAGCTAAAATGGTGGTGAAAAGCGGACGTTACGGTAAGTTTGCGGCTTGCCCCAATTATCCGGAATGTAAAAATACCAAGCCTCTCGAAAAAGCTTCCGACACGTCGAAGACGGAAAATACAGAGGAAAAGGTTGAATATAAATGCGAGCAGTGCGGTTCGGATATGGTCGTCCGTCACGGACGTTACGGTAATTTTTACGCTTGCTCCAATTATCCGGAGTGTAAGTATACACGTCCCTTCGGTCAGGTTCTTGACGTAAAATGCCCGAAATGCGGTTCGGATATACTTACAAAATGGGGGCGAAATAAGTCCGTGTTTTACAGCTGCGTGAAGTATCCGGAATGTGATTTTTCATCGTGGGATAAGCCTGTTTCCGAAAAATGCCCGGAATGCGGAGAGATACTTTACGAAAAGAAAAACAAGAATCTTCTTGTTTGCAAAAACGAAAATTGCGGATATAAAAAAGAGTTTGACGCTCATAAGGAGAAGGAAAATGAGTAAGCTTACCGTTATCGGTGCCGGACTTGCCGGTTGTGAAGCCGCGTATCAAGCTTCGCGTCTCGGTGTTGATGTCACACTTTATGAAATGAAGCCGCACAAACGTACACCCGCACATAAATCTGACGGTTTTGCGGAGCTTGTTTGCAGTAATTCACTTCGTTCCGATGATGTCGGAAATGCGGTCGGATTGCTTAAAGAAGAAATGCGTATGATCGGATCTTTGATCATGGAAGCGGCAGAGGCGTCGCGCGTTCCCGCCGGCTCGGCACTTGCTGTTGACAGACAAAAATTTTCCGATTACGTAACGAAAAAAATAACCGAAGATCCGCATATTACCGTCGTTGATGAGGAGGTAACTTCAATTGATTCCGATGACGGAGTTACCGTTATTGCGACAGGTCCGCTGACTTCGGACGGACTTTCCGATTATATACGCGAAAGTCTCGGTATAGACGGACTTCACTTTTTCGATGCGGCAGCTCCGATTGTGTCTGCCGATTCGATAGATTTTGAAAAGGTTTATTTTGCTTCACGCTACGGAAAGGGCGATGCTACGGACTATCTCAACTGTCCGATGACAAAAGAAGAATATACATCCTTTTACGAGGCTTTGATCGGAGCAAGAACGGCTGAATTGCACGATTTTGACAACGACAGCGGCAAATTGACGGTTTTCGAGGGGTGTATGCCTGTCGAGGTAATGGCGTCACGCGGATTTGAAACGCTCGTTTTCGGACCGCTCAAGCCGGTGGGGCTTCCTGACCCAAAAACGGGAAAAGAACCTTATGCGGCAGTACAGCTCAGACGTGAAAATACGGACGGAACCATGTATAATCTTGTCGGATTCCAAACGCATTTGGCTTTTCCCGAACAAAGACGTGTTTTTTCAATGATACCGGGACTTGAAAATGCCGAATTTTTGCGCTACGGTGTTATGCATCGTAATACTTACATTGATTCTCCCGGCGTGCTCTCAAACGATTATTCGATGAAAAATCATCCGAATGTATTTTTTGCAGGTCAGATAACCGGAGTTGAAGGATACGTGGAAAGTGCCGCGTCAGGTCTTTATGCAGGTATAAATGCCGCTTTGCGCGTGCTCGGACATGAACCGTTTGTTCTTTCCGATGAAACAATGACTGGCGCTATGGCTAATTATGTTTCCGTAGGCTCGGCTTCGAAAAATTTTCAGCCGATGAATGCAAATTACGGTATTGTCGCTCCGCTCGGTTATAAGGTCAAGGGCGGAAAACGCGCTCGCAACGAGGAATATTCAAAGCGCGCGATCGAAAGGATAAAAGAAATACTTAACGGAGAACGTAAATGAGAATTATTATAGATGCAATGGGCGGAGATAACGCGCCGCGCGCTGTTGTTGAGGGCGTGTATAAAGCAAAAAGCAAGCTCGGTGATGAGGTAGCTTTAACGCTTGTCGGAAATGAAAAAGCGATAAATGCCGCCGCTGATGAGCTTTGCATCTCTTTGGACGGTATTGATATAGTGCATACCGAAGAAACAATCGGAATGGACGAAGCTCCGTCGCTTGTCGTGAGAGGAAAACCCGAATGTTCTATGGCGGTCGGAATGAAGCTTTTGAAGCCGGATAACGGCTACGGCGAAGTCGGTGATGCTTTTGTTTCGGCAGGAAGCACAGGTGCGCTTCATGTGGGGAGTTCTGTGCTCGTCGGAAGAATAAAAGGCGTAAAACGTTCGTGTATTGCGGCATTATTGCCGTTTCCGACGCCTGTTTTACTGTTGGATTCCGGCGCAAATTCCGTGGTAACACCGGACTTTTTCGTTTCGTGGTCAGTGCTCGGCTCAGTATATATGAAACACGTTATCGGATGCGATTCTCCGAGAGTGGGACTTGTCAATAACGGCGCAGAGGAAACAAAAGGCACAGAACTTTATCAGGAAGCGCATCAGCTTATGAAGAAGGCTGATGTCGGTTTTGTCGGCAATGTGGAGGCGCGCGATATACCGAATGGTGTTTGCGATGTGCTTGTTGCCGATGGATTTACGGGAAACATCGTATTAAAGCTCGTTGAAGGAATGGGCGGATTTATGATGAAAACGCTCAAAAATATCTTTTCCGCAAACATAAAGACAAAGATTGCGTATCTTTTTGTGAAGCCGCAACTTCGCGGACTGAAGAAAAGTTTTGATTCTTCGGAGCACGGCGGTGCACCCATACTCGGACTTAAGCGTCCTGTTATCAAAGCGCACGGAAGCGCTGACGCAAGAACGATATGCAATGCCGTTATTCAGGCGGCACTGTGCGTTAGGGAGGATGTTTGCGGTGTAATGGAGCGAGAGCTCGGTAAACTTGAAAATTCGAAGTAATACAAAAATCGGAAGAAGTAAAGAAATGATGGAAAAAAATGAGTTGACGGGCATGTATCCGTATGACGAAACAATACTTGAAAATCGAATAAAATATACATTTTCCGACAAAGAGCTGCTTTACCGCGCGTTAACACATTCGTCGTTTGCAAATGAAAATCGAGATAAGAGCATTTCTTCTAACGAACGGCTTGAATTTTTCGGTGATTCGATTCTTTCGCTTGTTGTGAGCGAGTATCTTTTCACCGGAAATGAGGAAAAGCAGGAGGGCGAGCTTACGAGAATACGCTCGTCGCTCGTTTGTGAGAATGCACTTGCCGATTATGCGGAGCAGATAGGTCTCGGAGACTTCCTTTTGCTCGGTCGCGGAGAGGAAAAAAGTAACGGACGTCACCGTAAGTCCATTATATCGGATGCGTATGAAGCGCTTATCGCCGCTGTGTATATAGATTCCGAAAAATCAGGATTTGACGGAAAAACAACTGTCGGAAATTTTATTTTGCCGTATGTTAAGGATGAGCTTAAACGTATAAGCGACAGAACGGATTATTTTGATTATAAAACATTGCTTCAGCAAGTAATTCAGCAGGTTGAGGGAGAGGTGCTTTGTTATGTTGTCGTAGGCGAAACCGGCCCCGATCACGCAAAGCAGTTCGAAGTTGAGGCAAGATTGAACAGCAATGTCATCGGAACCGGTTCGGGCAGATCAAAGCGCGCGGCAGAACAGGCGGCGGCAAAGGAAGCGCTTGAACTTTTCGGTGTAGGAAATCAATGAAACATATAAATATACCGGTTTTTATACCGCATTTGGGATGTCCTCATGCGTGCGTTTTTTGCAATCAACGCATTATTTCCGGTACTGAGAGTTTTGATCCCGAATCGGTGACGGAAATTATAGAAACACAGCTTTCGACGGTCGGCGCGGATGACGATTGCGAAATAGCTTTTTTCGGTGGATCATTTACCGGAATAGACAGATCGCTTATGATATATTTGCTTGACATTGCCGAAAAATATGTCCGCGAAGGCAAAGTCGGAAGCATCAGATGCTCAACGCGCCCCGATTATATAAACGAGGAAATCGTTGATATTTTGTCGGAATATTCAATGAAAACAGTCGAGCTGGGAATACAAAGTATGTCTGAGGATGTGCTGCTGCGTTCATTGCGCGGTCATACACCGCAGGATTCCGTTCGTGCCTGCAAGCTTTTGCGATCACGCGGATTTTCCGTTGGAGGACAGATGATGACGGGACTTCCCGGAGCGTCGTATGATGATGATGAGCTTGAGTGCGCGCGTGCAATAGTGGAGCTCGGATGCAATGAAGCAAGAGTGTATCCGACATTGGTGTTTGCCGGAACAGAGCTTGAACGAATGATGCAAAGCGGGAATTACGTTCCGTTGACGCTTGAAGAAGCGGTCAGAAGAACATCCGGCGTTTTACGGATACTTCATGACGGTGGTGTAAAGGTTTTGCGAGTAGGGCTTTGCGAGAGCGAAAATCTTCATTCGTCACGCTTTTCCGCAGGCCCTAATCATCCCGCGATCGGAGAACTTTGCGAATCACGCATATTTTACGAAAATATATCCGATCTTGTTGACGGAGCGATCGGAGACGACGTAACGGTATTTGTTCCGCGAGGCGCGGTATCAAAGGCTGTCGGACATAAACGCGAAAATGCGATAAAATTGAAGGATAGTTACGGTTTGCATAGCATTGTTTTTCGTGAGTCGGATGATCTTTGCGGATATGAAGTGCGAACGGACGTGAAAAGTAAGACGTTAAGTTAAAGAAAGACAGGAAAAATACGTGTACTTAAAATCGCTTGAAATGCAGGGGTTCAAATCGTTCCCCGACAAAACAAAAATAGAATTCAACAGCGGTTCGACTGTCATAGTCGGACCGAACGGAAGCGGTAAATCCAATATTACTGACGCGATGAGATGGGTGCTTGGCGAAATATCAAGTAAAAATATTCGCGGGACAAAGATGGAGGATGTTGTTTTTGCCGGAGCAGACGGAAGAAATCCGATGGGATACGCGGAAGTTTCCGTAACATTTGATAATACTCCCGATAACGGAAAAATCAATCTGCCTTACGACGAGATTACCGTCACAAGACGATATTACAGAGCCGGCGAGAGCGAGTATTACATAAACAGACGTCCGTGCCGATTGAAGGATATTCATGAGCTTTTCATGAATACCGGTATAGGCAGAGAAGGATACTCTATTGTGGGACAGGGGAGAATATCGGAGATACTGTCCCGTAAGAGCGAGGACAGACGTACTGTTTTCGAGGAAGCGGCGGGAATATCAAAGTACAGACATAAGCGCCATGAGGCGGAACGTCAGCTCGTTTCAGCTGAAGAAAATATGCTTAGAGTTAACGATATTCTTTCTGAGATTGAGGGCAGAGTGGGACCGCTTGAAAAAGAAGCGGAAAAAGCTAAAAAATATCTTGATCTTTATGAAAAAAAGCGCAAGGCGGATATTTCGTTGACCGTTTACGACAGTAAACGCGTCAGAGCGGAGCAGAAAAAGGCGGAAGATGAGTTCCTGCTTTCGACGCACGAACTTGAAATGATCGAGGACACTATTGAAGGCCTCGAGGCTCAAAGTGAACGTATTTCGGAAGCGTCACAGAATAATAAACTTTCTTCAGAACGTGCATACGAACGTATCCGAGAACTTACAGCCGAAAGATCACGTCTTGACAGTGAATACAAGGTGCTTGTCACCGAGTCCGCGCGAAATTCGCTTCAGATCGAAGAATGTGAAGAAAACGCAAAGCGCACCGATGAGTCGGTAGAAACTGCAAAAGCCGAAAAAGCCGATGTGGAAAAGCGCATTGAATCAATTAAAAACGAATATGCGAGTGCAGAGCGCGTTCTTTCGGAAAAAAAGGTAAGCTTAAACGAGGCTGAAAAAAAGTTAGCTGAACTTGAAAGCCGTCTTGATGAGTTGTTTAACGAGCAGAAAAAACATGAAGAAGAAACGGTAGATCTTCGAGTCAGATTGAATGTTCTTAAATCATCGTATGAAGCGGATGATGTAAAAAACGCGTCTGTTTCAAGTGAGATAGACAGATACAGAAATGCCGCAGACGGATATGACGCGCAAATGAAGCGCGAAGAACGTAATGTGAGCGATTATAAGGACGGGATAGACCGAGCGAATGCCGTTATTTCCGAGGCCGATGTGCGAATCGAAAAGCTTGATTCGGAACTTGCCGAACTGAATGTAAAGCGAAATTCGACAGCCGCATCGCTTGAAGCTTATGATAAACGTATAGATGCGCTTGTTCGTCTCGAAGAAAATTTCGAGGGGTACGGTAAAAGCGTAAAATTTGTAATGGATGCTTACGGAAAAGGCGAAATATCCGGTAAGGTTTACGGCCCCGTTTCACGGCTTATTTCCGTTAAATCGGAATATATAACGGCTATTGAAACAGCGTTTGGCGCCAATCTTCAGAATATTGTAGTTGAGGATGACGCGACTGCAAAATCAGCCATTCGTGCACTTAAAAACGCAAATGCCGGACGTAGTACATTTTATCCCGTTGCCGCAATGAAAGCGCCGGAAAAAGGACGTGAACTTACGGAAGCTTCGCGTGCCGTGGGTTATATCGGAATTGCATCCGAACTTACGGAATATGATGTAAAATATTCAGGTGTTATCGGCTATCTTATAGGTCGTGTCTGCGTATTTGATACGCTTGATAACGCGGCGTCTGCCGCTAAAGCATCCGGCTACAGAATCCGTGCCGTTACACTTGACGGACAGCAGATCAATGCGGGCGGATCGTTTACGGGCGGATCTACACGTCGCGACAGCGGTATGCTTTCGCGTGCCGGAGAAATCAAGTCTCTGCGCGCGGAAAGATCGCTTTGCGAACGACGCACCGAGCAGCTTGACGAGATGATAGCTGATAAAATCAAAAAACGTGCGTCGGAAATTTCACGTCGCGTCGGGGAAGTCGATAGACGCGATATGATGGATACGATGATGCGCGCTGCAATGTCCGAACGTGATGCTTATAAAGCACAGCTTGATGCAACGGAAGCCTTGATAGCTCAACTTCGTTCGGATTATGATGCAAGACTTGAACAGAAAAATCTGTATGAAACGGATATGTCCTCAATGACGGAAAAGCTTTCGGAGGCGGAGATGCGTCTCGGACGTGTCAAGGAGGAAAGAGCGGAACTTGATGTTGTTCGTCATGAGGCGGACGATGAAAGACTTGCGATTGCCGCTGAGGTATCCAAGGCTCAGGTTGCGTCTGTCAGATTTGATGCGGAACTAAGCTCTGCAAATGCTATTTTGGAAGAAAAAATTCGACGCTTGGATGAGTTAGGTGAGCGTAAGGCTCAGTATGTTCGTCGTGCAGCGGAATTGACGGAAAACAATAAAGCTTCGCTTGAAAAACAAGCGGAAAACCGTGAAAAATTCGACGATATCGAAAAGAGCTTGAAGTCAGTCGAGTCGGAAAGAGCGGAACTTGAATCCGGCGGAATCGAATTTGAAAAGCGTCAGGTAGAGCTTCGCCGTAAAATACGCGAAAAGACGGACGAAAAAGAAAAAATTGTGCGCGTTCATTTCAAAAATGAGCAAAAAAAGTCAGCGTTGTCGTCGGAAATCGACAAGCTTGTTTCTCACCTTTGGGACGAATATGAGCTTACTTTCTCCGGGGCGGCAGAGCTTGATTATCCGGAAGTCACGAGCGAAAACAGAAACGAAACCTACAAAACGTTGACGGAATACAAGAACAAGCTTCGTGCGCTCGGCTCCGTAAACGTTAACGCCATCGAGGAATACAAGGAAGTCAGCGAAAGATATCTTTACCTTTCGCGCCAAATGGAAGATCTTCGTGTATCCAAGGATGATCTCACGGCTATTATCAATGACTTGAATACCGATATGGAAAAAGCCTTCTCTGATGCGTTTGTGCGTATAAATACTCGCTTCGGAGAAGTGTTTAAGGAACTTTTCGGCGGCGGTAACGCTGAAATATATCTTTCCGATCCGACAGATGTCTTGTCAAGCGGAATCGAAATAAAAGCGGCGCCTCCCGGCAAGGTGATCAAGAATCTTTCGTTGCTTTCCGGCGGTGAGCAGTCGTTTGTTGCGATCGCGTTGCTCTTTGCGATGATACACGTCAATCCGACTCCGTTCTGCATCTTCGACGAGATAGAATCGGCGCTTGACGAGGTCAATGTAGACAGATTTGCGAATTATATCAAACGCTATTCTTCGGATATGCAGTTTGTTATCGTTACGCACCGTCGCGGAACAATGGAGACAGCAGATTCGCTTTACGGTATCACAATGCCGAAGCACGGTATATCACGCGTGCTTGCGCTCGACGTTAACGATATGGAAGCTAAATCAAAATACGCATCCGATTCATCGGCTTCGTAAAAACTCGAAAAAATGGAGAAAAGTATGGGATTTTTTGAAAAACTTAAAGGCGGAATGCAAAAAACGAAGGACGCTCTT
>CAZPJU010000038.1:0-11974 GCA_964586965.1 uncultured Lachnospiraceae bacterium
TCGTTCGGTAAGAAAAGTTACATCGGAATCGAGGATTTGAAAATACAGCTTGAAAAGTTCAAGGTGTATGAAGGCGAATTTCCTGAGGGAGTTCAAACCGACATTTATGACGACTATGAATGTGCTGTTTCTTTGGCGAAGCAGTCGCGGTCGTTTTTTAATGAAATGAACATACTTACATCAAGAAAAATGCGTTTGTGGAACAAAAGCAAACTTTAAGGTAAGGAGCTGATAACATGGTACTACTTGACAATCTTATTTTGCTGATAGCGATACTCGCCGTATTTGCGGCGGCAACCTATCTTTCCCTTGTGATGAAGCGCAAAAAGCTTATTCCCGCAATCGTTTCCGGGGTGCTTGAGCTTTGCGCGGTTATTATTTTGCTTTTCAAAGGCGCAAGCGTTGAGGAGCTGTTTTTGACGATCCTCGCTTTCGGATGTGTTACTGTCGTGCTAAACTTTTTTTGTCGCGATAATACAAAAAACGAAACTTGTGATGCCGAAAAGACAGAGCAAGAATAAGGAGGACGGCTTCGTATGATATTTAATTCACTTGAGTTTTTGATATTTCTTCCGATAGTTTTGTTGTTTCACTTCTTCACGCCTACAAAATATCGTTGGATACCGTTGCTTGTTCTCAGTTACTATTTTTATATGTACTGGGACAAAAAGCTCATCGTGTTGATCCTTTTCACAACGGTGGTGTCTTATTTTTCCGCGATACTTATAGAGCGAACAGATAAAAAGACTGTCAAAAAGCTGTATCTTTTGGCTACGCTTGTTACATCGCTCGGTGTGCTCGTGTTCTTCAAGTATTATAATTTTCTTGCCGGATCAGTTACAGGAGTGATTTCCGCGTTTGGCGGAGGAGAGTTCGATCTTACGCTTGATTTGATTCTGCCTGTCGGAATTTCGTTTTATACCTTCCAAACGCTTTCGTATGTTATTGACGTTTACCGCGGAGACATTCCGGCGGAACCGCATTTCGGATATTATGCGCTTTTTGTTTCGTTCTTTCCTCAGCTTGTTGCCGGACCGATCGAGCGACCGTCAAACTTGCTTCCTCAGCTCAAAGAGGAGCATAAATTTAACAGAAACGAATTTATAAACGGTCTCGGAATCGCTCTTGTCGGCTTTTTCAAGAAGATAGTTGCGGCGGATATTATTGCGGTTTATGTTAATGCCGTTTATAATGACGCGTCGAATGCGACGGGTCTTGCCGTACTTGCGGCAACCGTTTTGTTCGCGATTCAGATTTATTGTGACTTTTCCGGATATACCGATATTGCGATCGGTTGTGCGAGAATGATGGGCATTGGCTTGATGCAAAACTTCAACCGTCCGTACATAGCAGAGTCGATAAAGGAATTTTGGTCAAGATGGCATATTTCACTTTCAACGTGGTTCCGCGATTATATATATATCCCTCTCGGCGGAAACAGGCGCGGCAAATGGAGAAAACATCTTAACGTTATGATCGTTTTCCTTGTATCCGGTCTGTGGCACGGTGCGGCGTGGACTTTCGTTCTTTGGGGCGCACTCCACGGAATGTATCAGATAATCGGTGAGCTTACCAAAGGACCAAAGGCAAAACTTTACAAAAAACTCGGCATTAACACCGATTCGAAGCTGTTCCATTTCGGTAAGCGAGCTGTAACGTTTGCTTTGACCTGTTTTGCATGGATATTCTTTCGCGCAAACAGCTTTTCCGATCTCGGAATACTCATATCAAAACTGTTTACCGATTGGGGAACGGGTGTTGATTACATAAGAAGTTCCGTATCGTTTATGGGACTTGATCTTGTAATGATATTTGCTATTGTTATTTCTGTTTATATTCTCACAAGATTCGACAGAAGAAGCACAAATGATATCTTCGGACTTGATACAAACGGCAATACGGTGACCTCCACTGTCGGCTATGCACAGCTGATTTGGATGGTAATTGCGGCGGCGCTCGTTATATCTTCGGGCGACGGCGAAAGCACATTTATTTATTTCCAGTTCTGACGGAGGCGCTAATATGAAAAATTTGAAAATATCATTAATCGCGCTTGCGCTTGCGGTAGTTGTACCTGTTATTGCACTTATTTCCGTATGTGCGGCAACGCCGTCACAGTATGGCGATACATTTCTCGGTGAGCTTTCTGAAAAATATGACAGACTTCGCAACATAAAAGAGGATAAAGTCGTGCTCATCGGTGGATCAAGCCTTGCTTTCGGTGTTGACAGCAAGACAATGGAGGAGCAGCTCGGTATGCCCGTCGTCAATTTCGGACTGTATGCGACGCTCGGAACAAAGGTTATGCTCGATCTTTCTAAGTCCGGAGTCAGACGTGGTGATATCGTTGTTATTTGCCCCGAAATGGACAAACAAACGTTATCGCTGTACTATAACGCCGAGGCAATGTGGCAGGCGTGTGACAGTGATGCATCGCTTTTGTTCGGAATAGGTTCCGACAATATTGGGGATATGATAGGTGGCTTTTGGGGTTATCTTTCCGACAAACTCGGATATGCTTTGGGAGAGGGACTCAAGGTAGACGGTATTTATACCAAAGCCGCTTTTAACGAATACGGTGATATTAAATACGAACGTCCGTATAATCAAATGGCACTCGGATATGATCCGAACAAGATGATAACTCTTTCGGAAGAAATATTTGACGAGGATTTTATCGAATATGTAAATTCGTACGTAAGTTGGGCGAAGCTCAGAGGAGTGACTGTATATTTCAGTTTTCCGCCTATGAATAAGGATGCCGTTGTGACTTTGACCGATGAGGAACTGCATGAATTTTATCAGTTCCTTTCGGATGAGCTTGATTGCGAGGTAATTTCCGATGTTGGAAATTACATTCTTGACGGCGGATATTTCTATGACAGTAACTTTCATCTGAACGATGCGGGTGTGCCGATACGAACGATGCAGCTTGTTGAAGATATTAAACGTGCACAGGGAAATACGGACGCGGTTGAGATAGTTTATCCCGAAATTCCCGAAGTCCCTGTCATTGACGGCGGCGATACCGGCGACGGCGAACAAACCGATTTTACGGAAACGGACGCGTCACTTTTTGAATTTGAGGATTTCGGTAAGGGACTTGTCATTACAGGCGTACAGGGGGATGCACTTACAACTGAAACTATTGTCGTGCCTAAAAAAGCGAACGGTAAAACTGTTCTTGCAATCAAGGATGGCGCATTCGCTCAGTGTACAAAGCTGAAAACACTTGTTATTTACAATAACATTGTTCAGCTTTACGACGGATTCTTGTCCGGTTGTAATTCAATCACTGAAATATATCTTTACAACAGCGATTGTTCAAGCGTTTCCATTGGCGCGGAGCTTCTTAAAGGTGTAAATTCCAAACCGTCGATAAAAGTTCCGTACGAGGCTTTCGGTAGTTATGTTTCGGATTATTTCTGGGGAATTTATTCCTCGAATTTGACCGTTATAAGCGCGCCGGAAGAATAAACGTTAACAAAAACCTCCGATTAAAGAATTTTTTATCTTTAATCGGAGGCTTTTTATGTGCGAATTTTTTTCGGAATATATTTATAGTTTGTGACGAATGTGTCAATAGTAAAGTAATGGTATTGACAAGAAAAAAATAATTGAATATAATTACTAACGGATAATATATCGTCGGAGGTGCTTGATGCAAACCGAAAAAAAACGAAAGTTTATTATTGATTTTGTATATTTGCTGTTAATATGCTTTCTCATATATTTTACATTCAAATATGCGATCGGATTTTTAATGCCGTTTATTATCGCTTATGCTGTTGCGGCTTTGCTGCAAAAATTTGTTAAATTGGTGGAGAAAAAACTGAAATTTTCGCATAAAATCGCGTCTCTTGTGACTGTCGTTGTTTTTTACTGTACGATAGGCGCACTTGTAATATGCATTTGCATCGGTATCTTTTATTACCTTAAAGATCAGATCCTTAAGGTTCCTCAAATCTACAAAAATACAATAGAGCCGACAGTATCCGTGCTTCTCGAAAATATCGACAAGATGACGGATAACATGAATCCGACGTTTGCTGCCGCTATTGACAATATCGCATCGAACTTGTTCACATATTTAGCTGATATCGTTACAACGCTTTCGGGTGCGGTTGTTTCGCTTGTTTCAAGTGTGGCAACTTCACTTCCGGCACTTGCGGTTAAAGTGATTTTTGCGCTGATAGCATCGTTTTATTTCACTGCGGATTACGATAATATTCATGATTTTCTCAAGCGTCAATGCACCGAGCATATATGGTCAAAGGTGAAAGCAACGAGAGTTGCAATCGGACAGATAATATTCAGCTATGTGAAGTCCTATGCTATAATTTTGGGAATCACTTTTTTGGAGCTTGCGGTTGCAATGCTGATTTTGGGCGTCAATAATTTTGCGACAGTTGCCTTGATGATAGCAATATTTGATATTTTGCCGGTAGTCGGAACGGGAACGATACTCATTCCGTGGGCTATTATCGAGCTGATAAGAGGAAATTATCCGATGATGATAGGACTTATTATTGCTTATGTCGTAATTTTTATCGTAAGGCAGATAATCGAACCTAAGATCGTCGGTGAGCACGTGGGGCTTCATCCGCTTGTTACACTTCTTTCGATGTTCATTGGATCTCTTCTTTTCGGCATTATCGGTCTTTTCGGAATCCCGATTACAATTGCAATACTTGTCGATCTGAACGAAAAGGGTGTTATCAATCTGTTCAAACATTAAAATCATTTTTAGATGGCGGCGCTATCCGTATCACGCATACGGTTGCGTCGTCTCTTTTTTTATACCGTTTTTCGGCTTCACCGAGTATCAAATCCGCAATGTCACTGCATTTCCTGTCTCTGATTTCGGAAACAAGGCTGTACAGCCATGCGGAATCGTCATCGCTTTCGGCAATTCCGTCGGACATCATTATAATAATGTCACCGATTTCTGCCTTGAGCTTGGTTTTCTGTGAGTCCAGTGTGCGTATGATTCCGACGGGAAGCGTGCGTGATTCTATTTTGAAAATATCGTTTCCGCGAATTATGAGCGTCGGAGAGGCTCCGCTCTTGTAAAATTCAAGGTTTCCCGATATAAGGTCAAAATCGCAAAGATCTACGGTTGATGAACATTCCGAGCGCTTTGCGCGAATCATGGCATTCAACATTTTAAGGGTTACTGCCGCGGAATTGCCCGCGGACAGCATTTTTTCGATGAAAAGCACGCACATCCCCGATGTAACGGCGGCTTCATGTCCGCTTCCCATTCCGTCGCTGATCAGCGCGAAGAAGTGACCGTTTCCGGGCGAAAAGCACAGTGAAGAATCTCCGCAGGCGCGGCTTTCCTCCTCTGTTGATGATTTTGAAGCGTGTATGACGGAAAATGCTTCCGATGCGTAAAGCGTGGCGCTGATTTCATTTCCGTGGAGCTCATATTTCGGTGACGAAAATTCGCTTTTGCAAGTTTCGGAAGCAATTTTGCGTAGATCATCCTCACCGATATGCAACCCGGACAGCTTTATCGACGAGATAAATACGGTACGTCGGCTTCCGCCGTAAACGGCAACCTGCCGTGCGGCTATTTTTTCATTCTGTAAGCGCGCCGAAAGTGATCGTGAAAGTTCACGGTCAATCGAAAATTCGGTATTTCTGCGATCAATTATATCGTTCAAAACGGATGCTATTGCGCGGTAGTCGATTGCCATGGCTTCTGTTTTGTCGGTGTCTATAATATTTTTTATCAGTGAAGCGTAGGTTTCGTTTACGGTATTGCAAAGTTCGTTTGAATGAGGACAAGTTTCATGAAGAAACGGCGGAATGTTATCGTAAGTCAGCGTGCCGTTTTCGTCGAGCAGAGTTGAAATACTGTCAAAAGCATCCGATATCTCGTTTCCGTTCAGTTTACGACATACATCTGACGCTTCGCAAAGACGGCATATACTTTCGCGTGCGTGCAAAACGGTTTCTCTTATCTCACCGTAAGTAGGTTTGCGTAGTTTGTCCGATAGTCTGTAAAGCATATCGGAAAGCTCGGTGAATGCTTCCGCTTCGGATGCGAGAAGCTTGTCCGTGTCGTGATTTCTTATCATTTCGGCACGTAAAACGGCGCTTTGCGGAAGGCTTGCGTCTGATTTTTTATTTTCGAATGAGAATAATCCGCCGTAAATTCCGATCTCCGCAATAATTCCGCCAAGGACAACAGACGGTGCAACCGCGGACGCAACTGTATAGCCGCCGGCATAAACTGTCCATGAAACGGCGGCAAGAGTTGCCGAAGCCACTGCGATGTAGGGGGACGATGAAAATAAAACTCCGGATACGATCGAGGACAGCGAATAGATAGGCGTAAGAACAGGCAAACCGGACAATCCGAGAAACAGTCCGATCAGACATCCCTTCAACAAGCCTCGCTTGCGGGTTATGTAGAGGGATGCTGTCATGGCGAAAACCGCGGCAAGGTCTATTGATGCGAATGAAACTGTACGAAGTGACATTGCAAACGAAACGATAAGCGCGCCTTTGCTTGCTTCGCTGTAAAGCATTGTTGCGTCTGAGCTTTGTTCTGAGACTGTGCAGGTATAGAGAAAAGTCAACGACGGTACGATTGCGATGTACAGTATTAGAGCGGCAAGCGAGGCGGGTGAAAAATCGGAGACGATCGAATTGTATGCGCCGAGTGTAGCGGCGGCTATGAGGGAAGATATAAGCTTTAGCTTCATGCTATCCTCAAAATCTGTTAATTTACGTTCCGGTTCTGTTATTATGGCGGTAAGCCGTCTCAGGCAAACGATCATTGTGTATATCGCTATATCAATTGCCGGGTACGATGAGTTTACCACGGATTTGATGCAGGCACCCGCGTATGCCCACATCAAGTGCTTTCCGGTTGCGGCTACAAAGGCGACGCCCATAGGGTATGTTCCGAAAACGAGGTGAGTCCCGGCGAGCAAAAAAGAAGAAATGAAGCAAACTAAAAAGGACAGATGTTGAATCAAGAAAGCGACCGTCGCACCTATTCCCGCAATGCAGTTTTTTGTGTTTGCGGCGTCGGTGTAGACTTTTTCGACTGACGATAGAGTGCTTTTTGAAAATTCGGCACATTTTTTAAGATATTTTACGTATACGGTATCTTTATTTTGGTTATCCATAATTTCCTCCGACCGTTTATTTGGTTAAATTCATTTTATATGCTTTGCCGCGCCTGTAAAGTCGAAAACAATAAGTCGGGGAACAGCGAGTAAAAACGGGAATTGACCTATCTCAAAGCTGAATGTCGTTCTTTGACGCAAACGTTTGCGTCAATGCTCGGATACGGTCGGGTGAAATGATGTTCGGTAAAAAACGCACACACGATTTTTTCAAAGCGGCAAAAAATAAACGGCGTCGAATGATTTCGACGCCGTTTGGACGTTTTATTTCTGTTATTTTGTTAGGCTATGTTATTTTTCGATAGCAGAACCTGCCAAAAGCTTACCGAGAGGTGAATTTGCATCGAGAATGATCGTTTTTTCGTCTCCGGAAAGGGAAGCCTTGAGTGCCTCAAGTGCACGTGTAAATTCGTAGAATTCTTTTTTGTCATCGGTGTCATAAGCGGCGGCGAGCAAACGCATATATTCGGCTTCACCTTCAGCCTCAATCTCCGCTGCCTTTGCAGTTGCGTCGGAGATGATGATGTTTACTTTTTTGTCAACTTCGTTTCTGATGAGCGAAGCCTGATATTCACCGTTTGCGGTGTATTCAGCTGCGATTCTTTCGCGGTCGGAGATCATTCTTTCGTAAACAGCCTGCTCGTTTGCTTCGGGAAGATCAAATCTCTTGATCTTGACGTCGAGCACCGATATGCCGTAGTCGGCGGCGTTATCGGAAACGGCAGTTGTTATACCGTCATAAATATCATTTCTTTCGCTTGCGCTGTCGCGATTGATTATATCATCCTGTGCAAGCGTACCCATAAGAGTTTTGAGGGAATTGTAAGTCAGGGCGTTAAGACGTGTTTCCGCCTCGGAGATAGTACCTACTGTTTTATAAAAAAGCTGAGGGTCTGTGATCTGCCATGTGAGGTAACTGTCAACCGTCATGCTTTTTTGATCTGATGTGAGTACCTCGGATGCGGGGATATCGTAGATCATAACGGTATTGGGGAAGGTTTTGGTCTCGTCAATGAAGGGAACTTTGAAATGAAGTCCGGCTTCGTCAGTTATATCTATGATTTTAGAAAAGCGAAATACGCAAACGTATTCGTTTTCGCCTACTGTATAAAAGGAATTTGAGAGAACGACTATTGCGGCAATGACGATAATTGCGACAAGTATCGTAATTCCGTACTTTGTCTTGGATTTTGCCATGATTTTTATCCTTTCTGTTTTAGAGCTTAGTCGGTTATGTTATTCGCCGGCTGAAATTACGGTTGATTCGATAAGACTGTCGAGGGGAAGCAGCATATCAATATTTGATCCGTCATTTGAGGTGTTAATGAACACCTTTACATCGGGAAGCACCTCTGAAATCATTTCGTAATACATACGATAACGGGTGATTTCGGGATTGAGCGCGTATTCGGAGTACATTGCTTCGAACATTGCAACAGCTTCCTTAGCTTCATTTATACGTTTTGTTTTCAAGTATTCGGCGTTCTGTACGAGAGAGTCTGCCTGAGCCTCTGCTGCGGGAAGTTGAGCGTTTTTGTAAGCCTCAGCTTCATTGATCGCCTTTTCCGCGGACTGCTTTGCGGTTTCGACAGCCTTAAATGCGGCTGTTACCGAACTTGTGGGGGGCTCACTGTCTTGAATTGATATATCTACAAGCGAAAGACCGATATCATATTCGCCGAGAACTTCAGTGATGAGATCTTTAAGCTCAATCTGAATTTCGGTTTTACCGTCTGTAAGTACGCTGTCAACATCGGTTGATCCTACGACGCTTCGGATCTGGCTTTGAACGAGATTTTTAAGTATAATATCGGGGGACGCGGAACCGTAAAGGTATTTTACCGGATCGGATATTTTATATTGGACGAAGAAGTCGACGTTGACGATATTGTAGTCGCCGGTGATCATTTTGCTTTCTTCTTCAATGCTGAGATCCACCTCTCCGTTGGCTGTCGGTGCGGATGTATATCCGATCTCGATTTTCTGGTAAACATTGACCTCGACAAGTTCGACCTTTTGGATTCCGAAAGGAAGTTTGAAGTGCATACCTGCGTCGGCCGTGCCCGTTACTTTACCGAAAGTTGTGACTACCGCTCGTTGCTGTTCGTCAACGGTATACCAACACGTGGCTGCGGTAGAGATGATGAGAAGTGCGATAACGCCCCAAATTATGTATTTTTTGATTTTGTCGAAGCTGAATGGGACTTTTGTTTTGTCAAAAAAATCGTTGTGATTCATTTGAATTTCCTTTCATGAATTGATTTATTTTATAATTTTTTTGTTTTGCTTTTTTAATAGCGCTCGAATCCCAAATAGCGGGTGCCCTGAAATGTGAGATTTCCGTAATCTCCCTCAACGAGCATACCGAATTCCGAGCCGTCCACCGACATTTCGATTCTGTCTGTGCTTTCGAATTCGAATGTTACGTAATATGTGCTTGTGGTATAGGAATGCATATCTGTCGTACCGTTATGGTGATGACGGTGATCGGCGCGCTTTGCAACAACTGTTGCCGGGACGGTCAGGCGCGGAGAATTATTATTTTTGCGCCATTGTGAAAATGTACGTGCAATTGTCAGGAAGAACACAAAGAAAAAAATGAGAATCATTACGGCGAAGATTACGTAAAAGAAATCAAACATAAGCGCATTACCTTTGCAATTATTTTTGAAGCGGTGGTGTGAACTAAGCTTCATTACGATATGATTATACCATGCGGTCAGACGATTGTCAATAGGAATCTGAAGAAAAAATGAAAAATATTATCTGTCGAAAGCAAATTGTTTCATTCGGCTTGAAAGATATGTGCGAATGTGATAAAATTTAAAAAAAGCATTCGGAGGTGTGTCTTGAGCGAAACTTATGATATTGATGAAATATATATGAAAGAGGCGCTCTCGGAAGCACAAAAAGCGGCGATTCACGGGGATGTACCTATAGGATGTGTTATTGTTTTTGACGGTAAAATCATTGCATCGGCAAAAAACGAGAGGGAGATTGACAAAAATGCGCTTCGTCATGCCGAGTTAACTGCCATAGAGGAGGCGTGTAAAGTTCGCGGAGGTTGGCGTCTTTTCGGATGTACGCTTTATGTTACGCTTGAGCCGTGTCCCATGTGTGCCGGAGCGATAGTTAATTCGCGGATAGACAGAGTTGTGTACGGCGCCAAGGATCCGAAGGCGGGTGCATTCGGAAGTGTGCTTAACCTGAATTCATATCCTCTTAATCATAAACCGAAGATAAAGTCGGGAGTTTTAGGTAAGGAATGTTCTGAGATGCTCAGAGTATTTTTCGCAAAGCTGAGAAAATAAAAAGTGCTGTAAAAGCTTTTTGCTTTTACAGCACTTTTTTTAGTGAATGTTAACGGGAGCTTCCGGTTTGTTTGTTGTGCGGGCGTTTGTTTTGCCTTCGGGATTAATTTCTCCCGCAAGCATGAGAGAGCGTTTTGTAAGCGACGGGCCGACAAGCTCATAAACGAGAACGCAGAACAGAACAACATTTCTGACGATAGCACCGTCGGAAAGTGCGGCTGCGGTCAAAGCCATGCCGAGCGCTACGCCTGCCTGAGGGAAAAGTGTTATTCCGAGATGAGTTGTGATGGAGTGGGAGCACTTTGTTGCCTTGCAGCTTCCGTAAGCGCCCAAATATTTACCGAGTGAACGTGCGATCAGGTAAACGACTCCTACGATAAGAGTAACGGGATTTGTCAGTATTTTCAGATCAAGTTCCGCACCTGAGATGACAAAAAAGAGAATGTTAAGCGGAACTGTCCAACCGTCAACGCGTTCCATAAGTTCTTCCGATGTGTCGCAGAGATTGCAGAACACGGTGCCTGTCATCATGCAGGAGAGGAGAAGCGAGAAGCAACATTTTATACCGGAAATTTCGAATTCGAGCATTGAAATTCCGACAGTAAGGAGCACAAACGCAACCGATATCGTCATACGTTTACTTCTCGAATGGAAGAAGCGTTCAACGGCATGAAGTAAAATTCCGGTTACACATCCGAGCACGAGAGAAAGTACGACTTCTACGATAGGCTCAACGAGCACACTTGTGATACTTGCGCTGCCTGTTTCAAGTGCAGTTGCGATACCGAATGAGACGGAAAAGAGAAGCAGACCTACTGCGTCGTCAATTGCTACAACGAGCATCAGCAGGCGTGTTAGCGGACCGTCCGCTTTGTATTGACGTACAACCATCAACGTTGCGGCAGGGGCTGTTGCGGATGCAATGGCGCCGAGCGTGATTGCAGATGAGATAGAGATGACGGAGGGGGCTATGAAGTGAAGCGCGATAAGTGCGATATCTACAAGGATTGTTGTGAATACAGCCTGAACTATACCGATCGTGATAGCTTTAGCACCCATGTTTTTTAAGTGATCGAGTCTGAATTCGTTACCCATTGAAAATGCGATGAAGCCGAGCGCTGTCTGCGTGATGATGTGCAGTCCTTCTACTTCATCAAGCGAAGAAAAGCCAACCCCGGAAAATCCGAGCGCACCTATGCAGTACGGACCGATGGCGAGACCTGCCAAAAGATATGCGGTAACCGCAGGGAGCTTCAAAAGCTTTGTAAGTCTTGACATCATAAGTCCGCCCAAAAGTGCAAAAGCGAGGCTGACGAGAAGTTTTGATTCCATAATTATCCTCTGTTATTATAATAAATATGTATATTTTAGAACGGGTATCATGATATCACGCTTTTAATTTACTTTCAAGAGTAAAATTTAACATAAAATATCGTTTGATTGAGAATTTATTTTATATAACGTTGATTCGGGTAAAAAATTCCCGCAGGGAATGACCGGCTAAATTTTCAATGCCAA
>CAZPJU010000039.1:0-11591 GCA_964586965.1 uncultured Lachnospiraceae bacterium
TACGGAGCTGTTCCGAGATTGGATGACATATATATCGCCGCCGAAATAACGAAAATCGCAAGCGACGGTATCATCAGAACAACGCGCAACGTCATGCTGTCTATTACCGTATCAAATGAAATACGTTGCCAAATCCATGAGAAAAGCTCAACGCTGTATCCGACAAGCACCATATTGAACAGCGTCCCTATGCCTATTTGCTTTCGTCCGAACAGTATGACAGGAACAAACATGAGCACATTCAAAATGACCTGCCAATTTCCGAATCCGATACCGAGAGCGTCCGAAATGCTCAAATTCATAAACGTAAACGGATCCGTTCCCAAATCGACTATGTTGAGCAAAGACAGCGCGAAGCCCATTACAATAACGCTGAAAAAAGTAACTGCCGTCAATTTCAATTTTGTTTTAGTAACCATGTTTTCCTCTTTACCGAATTAATTTAGTTTTTCGATTATAGCCTTTATCTTCAAAGTTGTCAATGCATTTTCAAGTAACACTTATCAATATTTTCGAGCGGCTTCGATAATTTTAGACACGTGCATATTTCTGATTTAATCTTTAACACAAACCGTCTTTCCGTCAGACACAACAATTATGCTTTTGCCTAAGTCTGTCCTTTTAACAATGATATCTCTTTTTGTCAATCTTTTGAGCACATTCGGATGCGGGTGACCGTAATCATTGCCTTCCGCGCAAGATATCACTGCAATTTTCGGTGCGACCGCATCCAAAAATTCATCTGATGACGCCGTATTTGATCCGTGATGCCCCACCTTCAAAACATCCGATCGCAAATCTTCGCCGGCAATTTCCATCAATTTTTTCTCCGAATCACCTTCGCAATCGCCGGTAAACAAGAACGAAGTTTCTCCGTACATAAGTTTTACAATTGCCGAATCAAGATTTGCGTCACCCGTCATATTCGCGGGAGCAAGCACGTCGAGAACAATTTCGCCGAAACTGTACGAATCGCCGGCGACTGCGGAATAGACTGTACAGTTCGCGTCATTAACGGCATTGATAAGTTCGATGTAACATCTGTCGAGTGAATCCGACAAGGGCATAATCACGCTTCCAACTTCAAAACGTTCAAGCACCGTATCGGCACCTCCTATATGATCCTCATGCGGATGCGAAATCACCATACAGTCTATCTTTTTGATCCCCAGTCTGTCAAAATACGCCGCAAGTTTTTCAGCACTTTCGTTTGTCCCGGCGTCAAAAAGGATAGAAGTTCCGTCGAGAACAGCAAGCGCCGCGTCACCCTGACCGACGTTAAAATAATACACGCAAAGCGTTCCTTTATCGTTTTGATCGTCCGCACAAGCAGTCAGCGCTACGAACAAAAGGGCAAAAGAAATCAAAAACAGTCTTTTAAGCGTCATTTTTCCTCCGAAAAACGGGAAAAGGCTTGCGCCCTTCCCCGTTTGGCTGTCAATTATTGAAGCTGATCGCAAAACGCCTTAATTACAGCTGCCGCGCCTTTAGCCGTGATATCCGTCGTGTCTATCACGAGATCGTAAAGATCGGGACGTCCCCATTTTTGACCCGTATAATGGCTGTAATAGGACGCACGTTTTTTATCGGTTTTCACGCAGAGATCTCTCGCCTTTGCGATCGGCAGATCATGTCTTTCGGCAACTCTTTGTGCTCTTACGTCAAGATCCGCCTGAAGGAAAACGGAGATCTTCTTTTCGTTTTCACGAAGGACATAGTCTCCGCAACGTCCGACTATAATGCATGGCGACTTTTCCGCAAGTTCCTTAATGATATTGGACTGAAGAATAAAGAGTTTGTCGCTTATCGGCATATTATACGGTGCCGCAACAGCGCCGTAGTCAACGGAACCGACCGCAAGCGTGTAAAGAAGGCTCGACTGTGCCTTTTCGTCATAACTTTTGACGATATCCTCTTTCATTCCGCTTTTTTCGGCAGAAAGCGTGATAAGCTCTCTTTCGTAGCACGGGATTCCGAGAAGCTCTGAAAGCACCTCTCCCGTAAATCTTCCGGATGCACCGTATTGACGTGCAATCGTAATTACTCTGTTAGACACTGTGATTCCTCCTTGATTTTTGATTTTACTGTATATATTCGATTTCGGATTCCGTTTCCGTGCACGCAAGCGGCATACACACCGCGATAGCGTACTCGTCACCGTCCGAACCCGATACGGTAAACGTATTGAATTTGCAAACAGACTCAAGATTCGACGTATCAACAGACGCAAGCGGAACGGTTATTCCCTTACCCGTATATTTGAGATACGCCTCCTTCTTAGTCCACACTGCATAAAATTCGGCTGTGGGATCATCGGACGCTTGGACAGCCGAACACTCATTTTCGGAAAAAGCGCGCTTCATGATCCGATTCTTTCGGTCACATCGGCAGTCGCGCTCGATCTTTTCGATATCGCAACCGATCTCGCCTTTGTTTTCCGTCAAAAGGACACCCAAGACAAGCTCTCCGCTGTGACTTATATTAAAACTGATATCGCACCTGTTAGGCAGATACGGCTTGCCGCAGTCGCGAACTTCAATCGGCTCGTTTTGTGCCGATATTTTCGAAAAGAGCGCCGCTCGTACCGCATCTCCCAACAAGATCTCGCGGCGTCTTTTTTCGTTCTTACAATCCGCAAGCTTCAAGAGTGCATATTCGGACAGTTCGCGACGCTTGAAATCAGACGTTGCGGCGTCCGCTATTTTTATAAATAACAAATTATTCCTCGCACATATAGGGATATTCGACAGAATAAACCGGCACGAAATTTTCCTTAATGCAACGTGGGCTTACCCAACGGTAAAGGTTAAGTGCGCTTCCTGCCTTATCGTTTGTACCGGAAGCTCTGCCGCCGCCGAAAGGCTGCTGACCTACAACAGCGCCCGTGGGCTTATCGTTGATGTAGAAGTTACCTGCGGTATTGGCGAGCGCCTTTTCCATATACTGAATTACAGAACGTTCGCGAGCAAAGATAGCGCCTGTGAGACCGTACGGCGATGCCGTATCGCAAATACGGAGCGTTTCGTCGAGCTTATCGTCGTCGTAAACGTAAACTGTAAGTACCGGACCGAAAATTTCTTTCACCATAGACTCATAATCGGGCGTTTTGGCGCGGATAAGCGTAGGATATACAAAATATCCGACGGAATCGTCATAGCTTCCGAAAACGACCTCTGCGTCGTCGGATGCATTTGCTCGGTCGATATAGCCCTTGATATTATCAAAGGATTTTCTGTCGATAACAGCACCCATAAAGGTTGTGAAATCGGTTACGTCACCGACTTTAAGCGTTTTGACAATTGCGCTGACCTTTTCTTTGACTTCTTCCCAAATCGAAGCGGGGATGAACGCGCGCGAAGCCGCTGAACACTTCTGTCCCTGATATTCGTACGCACCTCTTACCATTGCGGCAGCAAGAGCGTCAACATCTGCGGATGCGTGCGCGAAGATGAAGTCCTTACCGCCCGTTTCGCCTACAAGACGGGGGTAAGATTCGTAATTTTTGATGTTTTCGCCGACGGTTTTCCAAACTCCGGAGAACACTTCTGTCGAACCGGTGAAATGGAAACCTGCCATTTTCGGATGCGTGATCACATATTTGCTAACATCGGATCCGCGACAAGGTACAAAGTTGATAACTCCGTCCGGAAGTCCCGCTTCCTTGAGGATTTCCATAATGACATAGTTAGAAAGAACCGCAGTAGAGGACGGTTTCCAAAGCACAGTGTTGCCCATTATAGCAGGCGCGCAGGGGAGATTGCCACCGATTGAAGTAAAGTTAAAGGGAGAGATCGCCATTACGAAGCCATCGAGCGGACGGTATTCGACTCTGTTCCAAACACCCTTTGAATTTTCGGGTTGCTGACGGTAAATGCTTTCCGCACAATGGACGTTAAAGCGGAAAAAGTCAGCAAGTTCACACGCGGCGTCTATCTCCGCCTGGAATACCGTTTTACTCTGACCGAGCATTGTTGCGGCGTTGAGTTTATCGCGATAGGGACCGGCTACGAGATCCGCAACTTTAAGGAATATAGCCGCACGGTGCTCCCATGAGATTTTATCCCATTCGGATTTTGCCGCAATCGCAGCATCAACAGCGGCGAGAAGCTCGTCCTTTCCTGCTACGCAATAGCGAGCGAGGACGTGCTTATGATTATGAGGCATAACAATTTCCGCGTATGTATCGGTGTAAACTTCTTTACCGCCGATGATGAGCGGAATTGTAACTACTTCCGATGCTTGACGTTCAAGCTCAGCTTTAAGGCTTGCTTTTTCGGGAGAGCCGGGCATATAACCCTTAATAGGCTCATTCTGAGGTACGGGTACAGAAAAAATTCCTGATGTCATTTTGTTTTCCTCCATATAATTGATAATTTGTTCTTACGTAAGTTCGCGGTTCAGAACCGCATATCGGAAAATCCCGTCAGTATCATAGCGACAATGCCTGCCGCTACAAGTATAACGGGCACTCCCCTCATCGGTGACGGAAGTTTTGACTTTACGATTCTTTCATTTATTCCGATAAAAATCGCCGCCGCTCCCAATACTCCGAAAGCGGAAAGAATCGCCGCAAAAACAGCATCCGCAAATGACGTTACACCTAAAGCGGATTCGTAAATGATCCCGGCACTCGCCGTATTAACTCCGAAAACCGGTACAAACGGCTTCAGTTCCGAATATAACGTCGGCTTCAGCTTGGAAATCACTAATGATATACCGCAAGTTACCGCAAACGAAACTGTCGGTATAATAATTATAAGCGTATCTCGCGGATTTGGCAAGACAAAACATCCGATCAAAACGACGATTATATCTGAAATAAGTGTTGACGATAGGAAAAAAGTACCAAAAACCAACATTTTCCGTCCGTCATCGGAGAGGCGATCGAGTTCGTCCGTTCCGTAAAAAAGCGCAAACACGGCGTTTTCAGCGATCAAAACGGTAAAAAGCGTGATCAAGAATTCAACATTCATCGTTTTTTTCCTCCGCGACATTATCCTTCGTTTTTTTACGTTCGGAAATAAACACAAATGCGTAATTTACCGACGCAACAGCAAATCCGATCAGCATAAGTGTCACGGATGGGGATGATGCAAACGGTAAAACCAAGCACAGCGCGTGGCGCAATCCCGCCAAAACAGATATCCACAGCGCATACATCAATGCCGTAAGTGACACTCGCACCGACGTAAACAAGACAGGCTCGTCCTTTTTCGGTGCACACGAAACGGAAACACCGCTGACGGACACAAGCAACAGCGCGCGTGACAACGTATCAGCCGAGTCGAGTTCCGCATTGGATAAAAGCGCCGACGCAGACGCCATTATTCCGGATAAAACGGAAATGTACACGAGCATTACGCCGAATCTGCCTGTCAGACGAGACGAAAGCGATGCAATAACGGAAGCCGACATCACCGCCGCAAACACAGTTGCAGCGCACAAAAGCGCTACTTTGACATTTGACGTCGCATAAACTGCCGCAGCCACACCTCCCGTTGTAAAGAACAATACATTTTTGTCGATCAAAGTTGCTCGAATGAGTTTTTTCATATCTGTCATGACTTCACCTCATCGGCAGACTGCGGTTCCGGCGTTTCGGTATCGGGTATATTTACCGTTTCGCTGTCCGTATTTTCCGCATCGTCTGTTGTTTCGGTTGAGGTTGTATCGTCGGGAACCGTTGTGTCGCTTTCCGTCGTATCATCCGGCGTTGTATCGTCCGTTGTTGTATCATCGGACGTTGTATCATCGGGAATTATATCGTCCGGAGTTGTATCGGGGGTCACGCCTTCCGGCCAAAGCTCCTCGGGAGCACGGTCAACGGTTGTTTCGTAAGTCGTCGTTTCGTCGGGATCGGGTATTTTAAGTTTATTTCCGGTCGAAATTTTATTCGTTTCCACAGGAGCGGACGTCACCTCAGGCTGTTTGGTTGTATCCGCGGACGTCTCCGCAGTCGATGAGTCAATTTCCGAATCAGACACATCGGATACATCTGTCGTATCGGAAGTATCGTCGGAATCTCCGATTTCGGAATCCGTAAACGACGATTCTTCTGTCGATTCGTTATTGTCAACGTAGTTTTCTTCCGTTGATTCGTCAATGATAGGTTTGTCCGAAACATCATGTGCGGCAAAGCCTGACATGATGACCGTCACAACGAGCATAAGTACAACGGAAATCGCAGGTACCGCAAACGAAAGAATTTTTTTCATTTTATCATTCATCGCACTGCACCTCGTTTTCATCTGGATCAACCGCTTCGCGCACTTTTTCGTTTTTTCCGTTTCCGCCGAAACGTGACGGAGCGGTAATTTTATCAATAAGTCCCACAAAGAGATTTGCGAAAAGCACAGCATACGCAACACCTTCCGCGTCCGATCCGTAGTAGCGAAGCAGCACCGTCACACCGCCTATCAAAGCGCCGTAAATCAGCTTTCCGATCGAAAACATCGGTGACGTAACGGGATCTGTCGCCATAAAGAACGCGGCAAACAGCAGTCCTCCCGATGCAATTTCGGAAAAAACGAACATCGCTCCGCTCGCGTTTTGCGGAAACACTACTGTCAAAGCGGCTACGCTTCCTATAACGGCAACGGGAATCTGCCATCCGATTATGCCTCTGACAAGTAAATATATACCGCCTATAAGAATCAGCAAAGCCGACACCTCACCGATTGCTCCCGCCGTGTTACCGACGAGAATATCATAAAGCGATTCTTCCGGCAAAAGTCCTTCTTTAAGCGCGGTCAACGGAGTTGTGGTCGTTACCGTATCCGTAAACGGAACCGCATAAAGCGACATTTTTTCGGGAAAAGCAAGTTTAAGAAAAACACAACCTGCAAGCGCGGGATTCACAAAATTTCCGCCGAGTCCTCCGAACGCGCATTTCACCACTCCGACAGCAAAGCACGCACCGACAGCCGGAACGTAAAGCGGTACCGTTACGGGAAGCGAAAGCGCAAGCAAAAGTCCGGTAACTACCGCAGACAAATCAAGCACTGTAATATATTTTTTGCAGACAAACGAAATAACTGTCTCCGTAAGAACGGCAGAAAGCACAGAAACGATAATTATCGAGAGGGCGCGTACTCCAAACGCATATATTCCCCACAACGTAACGGGAATAAGCGAAATTATCACGTCTGTCATTATATTTCTTATGTTATCCGGATGATTTATGTACGGAGCACATCTTTTCGCAACGGATGAAGTATTGTTTTTCATTCGTGCGTCACCTCCGTTTCTTTTTCTGCCGCATAAAGTTTGATTCGTCCGATGTATTCCGTCAGCGGCACTTTACCGGGACAAACATACGCACACGCACCGCATTCTTCACACAAAAGTGCACCTTTTTTCACTGCCTTCTCGTATTTTTCTTCAATTGACAGCTTGTAAAGCGTCGTCGGAACAAGTCTCATAGGGCATACAGCCGCACATTTACCGCATCGAATACAGGTTGGAGGCTCCGAATAACGGTCTGTTTCTTTATCCGTAAAAAGCAGAAGCGCCGTTGTTGTTTTCGTGACAACAGAATTAAGATCCGCAAACTCACCCGTGAGTTCACGTCCCGTCATCGCTCCGCCGAGCACGATACGCGACGGATTCGATTTCAATCCGCCGGCAAAATCAACAAGCTCCGAAAGCGGTGTACCCAACGGCACCATGATATTTTTTGTTTCTGCAACGGCATCACCGCTTACAGTCACAACACGAGACGAAAAAGGCACTCCAGATGCGAATGAGGAATAAATATTCATAACAGACGCCGAACTGAATATAACAGCGCCGGCGTCAATCGGTCTTTTCCCTTCTCCGAGTTCCGTCCCCATCACCGCGTATATAAGTTCGCGTGTACCGCCCGCGGGATATTTTCCGCGCACGGGCCAAACGGACACAAGCTTATCCTTTCGGGTCAGCACTGTCAACTTTTTCAAAAGCTCCGTTTTGCTGTCTCCGACTGCTATAAATCCTTTACGAAGCTTCAACGCTTTCAATATTATTTTCAATCCGTTGACAACTGCAACGGGATTCTCAAAAGCAATCCTGTAATCCCCCGACACGTACGGTTCATCAAAAACACAATTTACTATACAATATTCCGCACGTCCGACCGAATCGCGCAAAAGCAAATGCGACGGAGTGCCGTCCGGTTCGCAAACACCTGAATTGCGAACTGCGTCAATGATCTCCCCAGATTCACAATCCGCTAATCTTTTTTCGCATTTTTCAACCGCAGATGACAGCGTATACTGCATATCGTTGGCTATCTCGACAAATACACTCTGCCTTCCGTTCGGCAAAAGCATTTCTCCCATGTCTGTAACGGTGCCCGAAACGGGACTGTGTATCGGTATTGCGTCATCGTTTGCCGGGGAACCGATAACGTCTCCGCGCAAAATATGCATCCCCACAGTCACAGTAGGAATAGCAGGCTTGCAATTCGACTGAATCATAGGTATTTTCAAGCGCTTCGGAGGAGCGATGCGCTCCGTCTTTGCGTTCTGCGTTATTTTATTGTCGCTGAAATATATTCCGCCGCGAAAAACGTATGCCATACAAACATCTCCGAAAATAATATACCAAGTCTATTATTAATTATATTACATCATCTTTCTTTTTTCAAGTGTTTCACAAAAACAGACATATAGTTCAAAACAAAGTCAAAAGCTTCAAAAATACGCCGAAAAAATATTTTTTTATTTTTTGAAAAATAAGTGTTGACAATCGCGAAAACCTTTGGTATAATAATCAAGCTGTCGAAACAGTGTGCACGGCGGAATAGCTCAGTTGGCTAGAGCAACCGGTTCATACCCGGTAGGTCATGGGTTCAAGTCCAATTTCCGCTACACGGCCCGTTGGTCAAGCGGTTAAGACACCGCCCTTTCACGGCGGTAACACGAGTTCGATTCTCGTACGGGTCAAAAACAAAAACCATCCTTTCGGATGGTTTTTTGTTTTTCATCTTGTTTCGCCAAGCGAACTTTGGAAGTTTGCAAGTAACTGACGCTTTCGCGTAATAATATCAAACTTCCGCAACGTTCGAGCATCACGAGAACGTTGTCTCGATATCTCGTCCACTTCAAAAAAGCACCCCAATCTGGGTGCTTTTTCTATGCTATAATAGCCGCAATAATCCCACATAAAAGGAGCAAAAATACACTCCCCAAAAACAAAACAATCAGCATCATCAGAACAGTTGAGACAATTGTTGCAATTTTGGGGGCTTTTTTCTTCAGTAAAAACAGGGGCAAAATAATAATCAATGATAGGATGAATATCTCAAAGGGATAAAGAAAAGCGGACCAAAACGATTCATTCCTTATAACGGCGACAATTCCACGCCAAATGCAGATCAGCAATAATATAAGGCAGGCAGGGATCGTACCGTACTTGGCTCTTGATTTTTTGAAATCGTGAAAAAACACATATTTCCACATAGCGTCGAATGATATGAGTCCAACCTCCGGAAAATCTTTGCAAATATCAATGAATTTTTCACCCGATTTTTCAGATTCACTAATTACGTTCCAATACTCGTTAGTATCCATTTCATCAAACGATGCGTTTTCCTTTTTCATCCGTTTGACAAGCTTTAACGAGCCGTTGAGTTGCTCCATTTCTTTTTCGATTCGGTGCTGTACATTCGTGACAGCTTCTTCAAAAGGTAATTCATTGTTTCGGATCAGTTTAATTTCCTCCACGCTGAATCCCATTTTTCTGAAAACAATGATTTTTTTGAGAATCTCGATATCTTGCTCCGTATAATCTCTGTAATTATTGTCTCTCCGTTCGGGAGAAAACAAACCTTGTTTTTCGTAAAAACGAATATTGGAACGGGAGATAAACAGCTCATTTTCCAACTCTTTTATCTTCATAATCATCACCTCGTATTAACTTATACACTATAAACGAGGTTTACAGTCAAGTGATTTTTATAAATTTTTTGATTTAATTCACTCTTTCCAAACAAAATTATAGTTTATCGCTTCGCCGCCGTCAACAAGGATATTTTGACCGGTACAAAATTTATTCGTGACAGTCAAAAAATACGCCCATTCTGCAATTTCTTCGGTAGTCGCCCATCTTTTAAGGGGAGTTTCCTCCATTATTTCAGACCAAAGCTGAGGATCATTCATCACACACTCGTTCAAAGGTGTCAGCACTCCTCCCGGATCAAGACTGTTACAAACAGCTCCGTATTTTGCGATTCGGATCGCAACATTTTTCGTGTATGCAAGTACACCGCCCTTGCTCGCGCAGTATTCGGGAAATTCGGAGCCCGTATGAGCACTTGCGGAGCCGATATTAAGAACGGAACAGATACCGTCACGCACAGCGTATTTTTCGGTAACGTTTATAAGCGCTTTTAGATTGATTCCTATATCGTCCTCATTTTGTGTACCTGCGTTATTAATAAGAATATCAACCCCGTCCACATCCGGAAGATGCTCTGTATCTCGCACATCGCAAACGAAATGCGTGTATTTTTCGTCGGTTACAGTTTTTTCCTGTCTGTCTATCCCGAACACCTCATGACCTTTTTTCAAAAAATACTCTGCAATAGCTTTACCTATCCCCTGCGATGTACCGGTTATCAAAACTTTCATTTTATAAATTCCCGCTTTCTTTTTTTATATAATCAAAATATTCTTTTCCGACGTTTTCCGATTTCCAACGCGTTGTAAGCTTATATCCGATCGGTGAAAACGCAATTTCCATCAACAGTTCGGCAACAGCTCCCGTCAGCGCACACATCGTGCATTGAAGTACAGTCCAACGGAAACCGTCCCAAAATATCGGCGCAAAAAACACAAAAACAATGACAGAAAAGATGAAATTGTCAAAAAACTGTCCTATAAACGTAGAAACGTAAGAACGCACGGCGTATGCCAATTTACCGTCCGGATTTTTTCGAAACGCCTTACCTACAATCCAATTCAGAGAATTATTTATAACTGCGGATATGAGGAATGCCGTAGTGCTGCCAAGCAAAATAAACCATGTACCGCCGAAAATATCGTCAAAAGCGCTGTAATCGTTTGCATTTGAAGGAATAAGACTTGCCGCAAAAAAGATCAGGCAAGTTAAAAGATTGATTCCGGAAGCAAGCACAGATACAAGATTAGACGCTTTCGGGCCGAAGTGCTTTGTTATCATATCCATACACATAAACGAAAGCCACGATATAAGAATTCCTCCGTCGATCGCGATCCAATCAAGCTGAATTAGCGTTTTATTCGCAAGCAGATTCATACAAATTACGCTTACGACAAAAAGAGTTACGACCGTTGACGGAATCGAACGCAAAAGCACATCAAGCTCACAAAGTTCACGTTTCAATCTTAATTTTATTTTGTTTTTTTCGTTCATCAAGAGTCACCGTCCAAATATTCTTTCGCATAAAGTTAATTATACCTCATATCAAAGAATAATTCAATCAAAAACACATTAAAAAGCTCTCCGCGGCAAAAGCGGAGAGCTTTTTTCGGTTTATTTTCCTCTGATCGCGTCTATCGGACGTTTGGATGCTATCTTCTTAACGGGAAGGAAGCTTGCAATAGCCGCTACACCGACGGAAACGGCAAAAA
>CAZPJU010000040.1:0-11310 GCA_964586965.1 uncultured Lachnospiraceae bacterium
CAGTAGTTGATATTATACGCCGATTTTCGCCATAATTCATTATACAAAATGCAAATTTTGTATAATGTGGAGAAGCGATCGACAGAAAAACACGCATATTCATATATATTTTTTCATTTTCGTAAAAACGAGTGGAAAAATGCTGATTATTATGTTATAATGAAACAAATCTAAACTCGATATTCGGAGGCTTTTATTTATTATGAAAATGCGTATTCTGTATGCTACATCAAACAAAAAAGTAATCAATTATGCGATTGCGCTCGGTGAAGCTCAGGACGATGCAAGAGCTAAAGCTGATGCGATTCCGCCCGCATATTCTTGCGACCGTGAACGTCTTGTTGTCCTTGTTGTTTCCGCAGGCGCGAAGCTTGAGGATAAGGTTCGTCTATTTGCCGGTGAGCTTACCGCGGCAAGAACCGCAAATGTTGCTTTTGTTTTCGAAAGCAAAACGAAAACTCTTACGCCCACAATGCAGCAGCTTATTGATATTGTAAGCGCTGCCGGAGCAAATACTATCACAGACAACATTTATTTTGTCGACGGCGGTTCCTTGTTTAACAAGAAGCTTTCTATCGAAGAACGTCGTGACATTGTTGAATGGTGCGATGCTCTTAAGGAATCTATAAAGTAATTGAAAGATATTGTTTTATATACCGACGGATCATGTAAACAAAATCCGGGTCCGGGCGGTTGGTGCGCCATACTTGTTTACGGAAAAAACGAAAAAACCATTTCAGGCGGCGAAAGAAACACAACTAACAATAGAATGGAACTTACCGCTGTTATAAGCGGTCTCGAAGCGCTCAAGGAACCCTGTAATGTAAAACTTGTTTCCGATTCTAAATATGTTATTGACGCGCTTTCTCTCGGATGGGCCAAAGGATGGCGTTCGCGCGGTTGGAAAAAATCGGACAAATCTCCTGCGCTTAATCCGGACTTATGGCAAAAACTTCTTGAGCTTACCGAGATTCATTCGCTTACGTTTGAATGGATCAAGGGACACGCCGGTCATCCGTATAATGAACGTTGCGACTCTGTTGCTCAAGCCGAAGCTGAAAAAATGCGCTGATATTATACAAAATATTTATTATTGTCTAATAAAAACTCCTGTGACATATTCGCCGCAGGAGTTTTTGCGTATTAATTATCTTTTTTAGCACTTACGCTGAATACTTTCGGATATTCGGGAAGCGGATATTCCGAATCAAGAAAATAGTCAGTGTGAGGCGGTATATTATATGCTACATTTTCATTAGCAACACCGCATCTGTACATTGTATTGTGCATCAAAGTATAAATTCTGTAATCCGTATCAAAATCAGTTAAATAAACTCTAAGCGCTTTATTGTTCGAACGCGGGAATATGATCTCTTCCCTCCAGTCGCCCAAAATATCGGCAGAAAGACAAGGCGTTGCTTTTGTACCGTTGATCGAATTTACGCCTTTAGCGGAAAGCACATTTCCGAATTCATACGAATATACATTAGTTCCGTCAAGTCCGCATCGTTCAAGCTTACCTGTCCACCAAACGGCAAAGTTTATACCACCAGACCATGTTTTACCGGACGGAGCCAAACGATTTTTTCTGAACTGATATACATTACTTGTCGTGGCACAAATAAACTCCGCTGAATCGTTTCCCGGAATAAAGTTATCCGCCAAAGCTCTGCCCACATCTCTGTCTGATTTATACTTGAACAAAATTTCTCCTGTTTTTGCGTCAGCGAGATATGCCCCCTGACTTCCTTCAAGACAGCCCCAAACTTCAAGGCCTTCCCTCTCCGGAATAAAATCTCCGACGTGTATTGCGTCACCGTGACCGAGTCCTGTGCTCCAAAGCTTTGTTCCGTCATGATCTATGCAACACTGACCGTATACAATTTCATCAAAACCATCACCGTCAACATCCGCAACACAAAGGTTATGGTTTCCCTGTCCCGCGCAGTCGGAATTTTCTTTTTTATTTGAGTCAAACGTCCACATTTCCGTAAGTTCCTTGCCGTCAAAATTATATGCGACAAGAACAGCACGGGTGTAATATCCGCGACACATAACTATTGACGGATTTTTGCTGTCAAGATAAGCGACAGCGGCAAGAAATCTGTCTACTCTGTTACCGTAATCATCACCCCAAGCAGATACAGCGCCGCGTTTAGGAGTATAGTCAATGGTGGTAACAGCTTCACCTGTCGTTCCATTAAAAACCGTAAGATATTCTTTACCGGAAAGAATATATCCGTTGGAATTTCTGTAATCTGCCTTTTCTCTGCCGATCACATTTCCCTTTCCGTCAACCGTTCCGTCGGATGTTTTGCATACAACTTCGGAAATTCCGTCACCGTCAAAATCGTACACGAGGAATTGTGTATAATGTGCACCTGCACGTATGTTTATGCCAAGATCTATACGCCAAAGCCGAGTGCCGTCAAGCTTATATGCATCGAGTATAACATTGCCTGTGTACCCGGAATGTGCATTGTCTTTTGCATTGGACGGATCCCACTTTAGTACAATTTCGTATTCACCGTCTCCGTCAAGGTCGCCACACGAAGCGTCTCCGGCGGAATATGTATATGTTTCCCCGGAAGGTGTTTTACCGGGCTTCGGCGCTTCTATCGGAATATCAAAATAGTTTTTGGAATACGGATTTACGGATTCGGAAGTTTCCTTTCCATCCGTAACTACATAGTACGATGATTTTTCGGTTCCGTCTTTGTCAAGATAGCAGGTTGCCATTCCCGCTTCGCTTTTATAGACGCTCTTACCGTCGCGATAAAGCTCATACACCATATCGTTTGACTCAGTTCCCAACGATCTCCAGCTTACAAGTATGCCGTCATCGGTTGTAACAGCCACAAGCCCTCTGTCAAGAGCCTCAACGCGTCTTCCGTTTTCTTCAATCATAATGTCATCTCCGTTTTCAGTTTCACTGTTCGCGCTTGTTTCCGTATCATTAGGATTTTCCGTTGAACAGGCAAACATTGAAATCAGAATTGCTGCCAACAGAAACAGCGCAACAATTTTTTGTTTCATTTTTACCGTTTAGCCTCCCGCAAACCGTATTCTTTTTAGTAATTATAACGTATCGGAGAATATATTTCAATTACTAATACAAAAAAATATGTATTTTTCGTATTTTTTGCGTTTTATATTGCCAAACAATATACAGTATGATAATATCAATGTATATTATCATTGATATTTGAGAGGAAAAATCATGACTCATCAAACAATACCTCTTTACGATAATGATGACAGAGTTACGCTTACGATGTATATTCGGTCTGATGTACACGATCCAAATGCAAAAAAGAGACCTGCCGTTATAGTTTTTCCCGGAGGCGGTCTTTCCTTTTTATCAGAACGCGAAGCCGAACCGATTGCGCTTGCTTTCCTAGCAGCGGGAATGAATACCTTTGTTTTAAGATACTCGATCGGTGAATTCGGTAACTATCCGCTTCCGTTACTTGATGCATCTGTCGCTGTCGCTTATGTAAGAAAAAATTCGGAGATTTTAGGCGTTGATCCTGACAGCATATATGTTGTAGGATTTTCCGCAGGCGGATATATTGCCGCAATGCTTGGAGTAAGATGGCACGAAGCTTTCATTACAGAAGAACTTGAATTGAAGTACGGAATGAACAAGCCGGACGGTATAATCCTTGCTTATCCCGTCATAACGGCAGGTGAGTTTTCACATAAAGGCACGATTGAAAATTCTATCGGCAAATTTCATACAAGTGCAGAACTGTATGAGCATAGTCTTGAAAATCTCGTTTCCGAAAAAACTCCCCCTGTCTTTCTATGGCACACAGCCGATGACCCAACAGTTCCCGTTGAAAATTCGCTGATTTTTGCATCCGCACTCTCGCAATCCGGAGTTCCTTTCGAGCTGCATATATACCCTCACGGTACGCACGGACTTTCCCTGGCAACTGAAGAAACCTCAGGCGGAAACAAAGCACTCGAAAACAAGCGCATATCTGAATGGATTAATCTTGCGTCCGAATGGATCAAAGAAAATTAACTTTATGTGAAAATTTATATCATCATCGGAAATGAAAACAATGTCTCGCGTATTTTTGCATAGATACATTCCAAATCTTCGATAGGCAACGGATTAACGCCCTTTCCACATTCCAAAGTAAACGAAGGACGGCCAAACTCTTTTATAAACCAATCGGTTAAGCCGCCGTAGGCGGCCGTTCCGTCAGTTTCGGAAAGAGAATATCCGCTCATTTTTGAAATCAGTTTGCCGATATTTTCGCATTTTGGCGGAGTATATCCTCCGCTTTTGTAGTATATTTCTTCGCCCTGTGTATGAAGCGTTAAAATTCCCTTAGGCTCTGCGGTTCTGATAAAGCCGCAGAGCGCTTTTGTTTCCGGTTCGGATTCCGGATATTGTCCGCTGTATTTTGATCTGCCGGCTGTAATCCCTTCCCGCTGTTCGATTTTTTTGTATTCCGCAAAGCCTGCATTATAGTTATGATTAAGATCAACTCCACGCTCGTTTGCCTGCCACAACCTAAAATCGTCCCCTTTGTTCATGGCACGAATACGTTCGTATATGGGACTGCTCGGCGAAGCACCGTACGTAGCGTTCTCCACTCCGTCCGGATTAAGCATCGGAATAACATATACACATCTTTCGCTAAAAACAAACGGTATTGAGTAACCGTATATACGTCTTGAATTTCGTTTATATTCGCAGAATTCGTTTATATATCTGAGAAGGATTCCGGATGTTATCGATTCGGCGCCGTGATGTGCTCCGACATAGATAACATTGGCAGATGCATCAAATCTGCCAAGCCGAATACAGAAAATACTTCTTCCGCGAATACTTTTGCCTATTTCGAAAATGTCGATAAACGGATATCTTTTGCCGAAAATTTCAAGAAAGTCGCATACTGTACTGTATGTTACACTTTTTGATATTGGGATTATGTTTTTTATTTCCTCTGACATACGCACCTCCGATTTTTACTTTTAATTTATATGCGCCTGTAAAGTAATATATTAATGAGAATTTACAATATATCTTTATTTTTTCGCATTTATGTGATAAAATTATAAAAGCCTTTGACAAAATACAGGAGAAAAACATGACCGCAAATACCAAAAGCTCAAAAAAAATATTAATTATAGGTGCAATTTCGATTTTACTGCTTACGTTGCTGTACAGAGCAATCTCGATTTTCGTCATGATTCTCGAAATGAGTTCTATGTATTCGTATGAGTCGCTTTCAACAATACTTCAAATAGTTCGTGATATACTTGAGCTTTCTGTTTATGCAACAGGAATAGCTCTTGTAATTTCATTTATCAGACTTAGAAATAAAAAATACCGCAATCTTGCATATATTACCGTTTTACTGATCTTATTTTTTGATTACGGAATCGCGTTTGCCGTTGACTTTGCTGTCGGAAGTATTGACGGATATGAAATTTTTACGGCTGTTTATCTTATTCTGAATATAATTGTACGAGCCTCTTTTTATATTCTTACCGCTTTTTTTGCGGAACGAATTATGTCAGACTCAACTGATCAAGAATTATTACCGATACCGTTTATTTCAAAAACGAATCCGTCGTCATGTATGCTGATAAGTGTCTTTATTATACGCATAATTCCTTATATTTTGTTTGAGATCTATTCCAATATTACCGGTATAATCGAATACGGATTTGATATGTCCGGCGCAGATGTACTGTCTATCATTTCGGCGTATGCGGAGATAATTCTTTCAAGCGTGCTTGTATATATATTCGCTTATCTTTTCTTGATATTGTTCATTTACATATACAAAAAAAGCGTTGAAAAGTCAAAATAAAAAAGTTAGATTGCCACAATGGTAATCTAACTTTTTATTTTATAAAGTAATTGTCGGATTGCTGACTGCAAATTCGATCTGTACGCTCGGAAATTCGCGCTGTATAAGATCTTTTATAAAGTTAAGTACGGGAGCTTCGGTAAAATAATGTCCCGCTTCTATAATGCTTATTTCGAAATCTCGTGCAATAACGCCAGTATTGTAGTTAATTTCGCCCGTAATAAAAGCATCTGCCCCCGCAAGCTTTGCAGGGATAACATAATCCTTGCCGCTGCCTCCGAGCAAGGCAACTTTTTTTACAGGTTTATTTGCATCTGTCAGGCGAATCAAATCTGCTCCGAGGATTTTTTTGATTTGCAAAGCAAGTTCTTTTGAATTGGTTTCGTATTCAAGATCACCTATTCTGCCTATTTCTTCTCCGTCGGGGCCGAATTCGGATGTATCTCTTATTCCGATAAGTTCTGCAAGAACATCATTCACGCCGCCTTTAATCGCGTCCAAACGTGTGTGAAAAGACATAACCGCAATATCGTTGTTAGCACAAGCGAGAGCTATTCTTGCTGTTGTATCTGATGTATTCAGTGACGATAAAGGCTTGAAGATAAGCGGATGATGCGATATTATCGTATCACAGCCCATATCTTTCGCTTGACTAACAATATTTTCCGTAACATCAAGCGCAAGAAGAATTTTATCAATTTTGCGATCACAGTTTACAGCAACCATAAGCCCGTCATTATCCCAATCGCATGAAAGAGATGACGGGATTTTTTCATTTAGATAAGCGTAAAGCTCGTTTACATTAGGACTTGTCATTATTCATTGCCCTTTCCGTAAGTTTTTTTAATATTGTTTCTTCTTCGAAAACACAAATGCCGGCATTGCGTTTGCCTGCGATTATACGCTCGTATTTTACCGTCTCATGTTTATAAAATTCGATTTTGACTTCATCGCTTTCGTATTTTCTTTTGCACGGATCTCCGTACATCAGCGTAAATGCATCGTTTTCTTCGAAAATTTGTCCGGTATGCTCTGCTGAAATTACCGTATAAAACTTTCCATCCTCTTTCAACACATATTCATTCAAAATCGAAAATCCGGAAGCCAAAAGAGCAGCTCTTGCTATATCAAGCATAGTCATCGGCTGAATAACAAGCCGGAATCCGTTAATTTTTATAAAATCCGCTGCTTCAACTATATTTGCAATAAGCTCTCCTCCCATTCCGGCGATAACGGCATCCGTTATTCCGAACGTATCGAGTCCTTTGAAGCCGGAAGTATGAATGCATGAAATTTTATCCGAAAGCCCGTGCTTTTTTACGTTGTATTCGGCGTTTTCCAACGGGCCTTCGTTAATATCCGATGCAACGGCACGCTCTGCAAGTCCGTTTTTAACCGCATATATCGGAAGGTATGCATGATCTGTTCCTATATCCGCGAGAACGGATCCGTTTCTGACGTAAGTCACAGCTGCCGCAAGACGTTTACTTAAACTCATATTCATATATTCGTAAAGTTAAAAGGACACCGAAAACGATGTCCTTTTCTATTATTTCTTAGAGTCGAGGAATTCGTTGATCTTTTTTACGAGTTCATCGGGATCTGTTCCGTGTACGGCACACGCCTGCTCGATTGATTCGCCGCTTGATGCAGGACATCCGATACAATGCATACCGATTTCAAAGAAAAAGCGAGCGGTTTCGATATCAAGATCAAGCACTTCGCTGATCAATGTTTCCTTTGTAACTTTCATTTTAAGTTCCTCCGAATTTATTTTGTTATTGAGGGTACCTCATCGGGCACCGTGATCTTTTTGATATTTGCGCCGAGCTTTGTAAGCTTCGGTACAAGTTCTTCATATCCGCGTTCTATATATTGAACGCCTGAAACTCTTGTTTCGCCCTCTGTCATAAGTGCAGCAATCAACACCGCAAAACCGGCTCTCAAATCAACAGCTTTAACTTCTGCCGGATGAAGCTTTTCAACGCCCTCAATTGTTGCGACATTGGCATTTACCGTAATTTTCGCGCCCATTGCATTCAACTCATGAACATAACGGAATCTGTTCGGCCAGATTGTTTCCTTTACGCTTGAAGTTCCCTTTGCAACAGCAAGAAGCGGAACAAGCTGCGGATGCAAATCTGTCGGGAATCCCGGATACGGCATTGTTTTTACATAGGTTTTTTTATATTCTTTAGCACCTGTAACAATAACAGCATCATCAAGCATTTCGATTTCCGCGCCGATCTCCTCAAGTTTAGCGGCAATTGCTTCGAGGTGCTTGGTAATTACATTTTCAACCTTGATTTTACCACCTGTTGCGGCTGCGGCGATCATGAAAGTTCCGGCTTCGATCATGTCCGGGATAATCGCGTAAGTTGACCCATGAAGCTTTTCAACTCCGCGTATCTTTATCATATCCGTTCCTGCGCCGCTTATTCTTGCGCCGCAGGTATTAAGAAAGTTTGCAACATCTACAACGTGAGGCTCTTTTGCTGCATTATCTATTGTTGTGACCCCACGAGCGAGCACAGCTGCCATCATTACATTGATAGTGGCGCCTACTGAAATACCGTCAAAATAAATATTATCACCTCTGACTCCGAGAGGGGCGTTAATCTTTATGTATCTTTCATCGGTAGATACTTCACCGCCAAGCGCCTCAAAGCCTTTTATATGATAATCTATCGGTCTTACACCGAAATCACATCCGCCCGGAAAACCTACACACGCTTTACCGTAACGTCCGAGTTCAGCGCCCAAAAGATAGTATGAACCTCTGAGTTTTGAAACGAGTTTCGGATCGGATGTAGAACCGACAACATTTGTTGTATCTATATCAACAGTCGTTTTATCAACGTATGTTATTTCCGCGCCCATACCTCTTAATATTTCAAATGAAGTATCGACATCGCTGATATCCGGAATGTTTTCCAATCTGCATTTATCAGCTGCAAGTATAGTTGCATATATGATCGGCAAAGCGGAGTTTTTCATTCCGCTTGTATTTACGTTGCCAATAAGCGGCCTGCCACCGTCTATGACAAACTTTTCCATATAGTCTCCTCCAACGGATTTTATAATCAAACTCGTCTTTACAGACGAAACCAATTTACAAAGTAATAACTGTATTCTTTAACTTTTACATTATAACAGAATATCAGAAAAAAAGAAAGTACAATTTTTAAGTTTTTTTAATAAATCGACGTTTTGTTTGCAATTAACATAAAATTAGCTGTCGCAAGCACAAAACTCCTACATTAATGCCGATAAAAATCACTTTTCAACATTAAAGTATATTCCGCGATTTGAGAGTTTGTTACTTTTCGCTTTGATCCGAATCGCAAAAATAAGCGACAGCAAGATCTGTTACAAGTCCGTAGCTTCGAGTTCCCTCTGTTCCCTGACTTTGAAGATACGCATTATTTACGCTTCCCGAAACATCCGCAACAACATTATCCTTATATTTCTCAAAGAATTCGTTATATGCGATCATTTCTTTTCTCACATCTGTATTAAGCGTAGAGAGCCACGCGGAATAAAGCTCTTTATCCGCTTTGTAAAGTGAAGAAGAAACGTACTCAAGCAAATTTTGCGCTCCGCTGTAACGTATATACGCATCATCGCTTTCCATGCAAACCAAAAAAGCCATAAAATTCGCTTCGTTTTCGGGGGCTATCCCTCTTTGATGAGACATCTCATGAGCCATCGTATACGGCACGGTATAATCCGGAAAATTCACATTGATATTTGCTTCACCGGTAAAAAAGGTATAGACTCCGGAAATATGAGTATACGTCCACGGCTCCGAAATTGCGACTTCCTTAACATTTGAGCGAAGTTTCGGAATAAAATCATATTTTTCAGCAAGCGAAACGTATGCATCATTGAGCTTGTCATTAAGTTCTGAATAAGAATACGGCATAATCGAGTGTCCGTCAGGTGCGAATTTCACCTCATCGGCAAGTAAATTTACGGTTTCAGTCAATATTTCGGCGGTAGTAAAAAGTTCCTCGGCAGAAACCTTTCTTCTTTCAAGCCCAAGCTTTGAATCAAGAGACGTTCCTTTATAACCGAGCGCGAAGCAAAAGACAAAGCTTACAAAAATATACATAACAACAGTTAACAATGCTACTGTTGCGCGCCAAGTTTTGACATCGTTTTCACGAACGTTACGAATCGCCCAAACAATCAGTCCGACAGCAGCAAAAGGCGCGAACAATATAAACGTTTCCGAAAGCGAAAACGGTATCCATCCTGTCAAATAGGCAAGCGCCGCGCGAAAAAAAGAAGAAATGTGTTCATTAAAGAAATCGGAAAACGCAGGAGAAATATTGCCGATCAAATAGACTATGCAAGCGACCAATGTAAGCGGAAGCATCACAAAAGTCGAAACGGGAACATATTTTTTTATTTTTTTAACAGTGGAATCCATCTGTCAAAACCTCCTCGGCATATTTTCGCAAAACTAAACAGATATCATCGGCAATCGGAGCCGTTGCAACTATTTTTTTATTTTCACACGGAGAAACAAATGAGAGCGAATACGCATGAAGCGCTTGACGCTTTATCATATTAAGTGATCCGCCGTACATATCATCACCTGCAATAGGATTTCCGAGACTTGAAAAGCACACTCTGAGTTGATGCGTTCTCCCCGTAACGGGAGTCGCCAAAACAACTGAAATTCCGTTTTCTTTGTGGATGCACACATATTGCGTAACGGCGACATCTCCGTATGTGCCATCGGTAACTTCCCTTTTTATTATGCTATCCGACATACGTGAGATTTTGTGCTCGACGCGCACTTGCTCTCCGACAGCACTCGTTATCTCACCATCCAATACGGCGATATATTGTTTTTCAATACGTCCGTCAGCGATTGATTCGGCGAGCGTATATGCGGCGCTCATTGATTTTGCAAGCAAAACTACTCCGCTTGTATCTGAATCGAGCCTGTTAACAGCTCGAAAAACAAACGGTTTCCCACGTTTTTTATATTCAAACGCAAGTGCATTGGCAAGAGTATCGTTATAATGTCCGTGAGACGGATGCGTAGGCATTCCGGCAGGCTTATTCACCGAAATAACCGAATCGTCCTCATATATAATATCAATCGGAAGTTCCGACGGAACAATATTAGGATTTTCGTCATCAAACGAGTCGGAATCATCGCAAAAAAGAACATCTCCCGTGCTTAACAAAAAACGCACAGTAACGTGCTTACCGTTCACTGTTATGCCGTTTTCCCGTCTTTTCATACGCTTTATCATAGTTCCGGAAAATCCGAGTTTACGCAGAACCGATCCGACAGCAGCTCCGCCGTTGTTTTCATCAATCAACAAAATCACGTTACAGATACCGAACGTGAGAGCACCGTTTTCGGCACTCTCACGTTCCCTTTTATTATTTATTCTACTGTAAATTCGTATACGGTTGTATAATCGTATGTTTCACCGGGGCAAAGTGTTGT
>CAZPJU010000041.1:0-11062 GCA_964586965.1 uncultured Lachnospiraceae bacterium
AAAATAAGGACGGAAATTGGTTGCCGAATCACTGCGGTGAATACGGATTCATTCAACGTTACCGCGCCGACAAAGAAGAAATAACGGGTATTTTGTACGAATATTGGCACTACCGCTACGTCGGCGCACCTCATGCCGAAATTATGATGAACGAAAATTACTGTATGGAGGAGTACATCTCTCTTTTGGAGCGGTATTCTTACGGTGAACCGTTTTATTATACCGTTGAGTCCGGGGGAAATTATGCTATATATACGGTAGCGGCTTCTGAAAACGAAAAAACCGAGATCGCGGTGCCCAAGGGCGCGGATTATACAATTTCGGGAAATAACGTCGGCGGTTTTATCGTGACCGTAAAGCTTGACGGCGATTATACTGTCGAATCTGATTGATATGCAAAGGAAAAACGAAAATGATAAAAAAAGTATCGGCATTGATAGCACTTATGATGCTTTTCGCCTCTGTTCTTTCGTCATGCGCCTTTGTAACAGTCAACTTTGATAAGATTTTTCCGTATGACGGAACCTTTGCGGATTCCGATGAAGATACCGACGATTTTTCGAAAGAAACGGATACCACACGCCACGACGATACATCGAATGATACCGTTTCCGAATATGTTTATACCGGACTTGACGAAGCAAAGGAGCTTTTGTCATCTGTTCACGGATATGATTTCGGCGGAGTTTCCGTGTTTATAAATACAACAGCCGAAGATGATATAGGCATACTTACGTCTGATTTTGATGACAGCTCCGAAATCGACAAAAACGATTATTCCGCTGCGGTTTACGAACGTAACCGTATGGTTGAAGAAAAACTGAATTGTTCAATCAGATACAGACGCACAACTCTTGCCGATATGAGGGCGGATATCAAATCCGCTGTGAAAAACGAAGAATATTATTCCGATCTGCTTTGCGTCGGAGCTTCCGAGCTTGCCGTTCTCGCAAAAGACGGATATCTTTATAATTTGCGTTCGCTTCCGTTTTTTGATCTTGAACAAAAATATTTTAACGCATCTGCGGCAAAAGCGCTTTCCGCAGGATATTTTGATTACGGTGTGATAAGCACTGCGACTATCAATCCCGAAAATATTTCCGCGATTTTCGTAAATTCGGATGCGTTTGTCGAAGAACTTGATGTGTCGAAGCAAGACATTGAATCGCTCGTGAAAAACGGAGAATGGACTTGGGATAAGCTGATCGAGCTTGCCGCCGTAACCGCTATATCATATTCCGGAACGCGCGGCGAACTTGTTGATGTGATTGCCGCGTCGGGCAAAGTTGACGGAATATCGAATCCGCATAACGGAATTCCCGAAGTTGAATTGATTGCATCTGCGGAAAACGTTGTGATTGCGGCAATATCTCTTTTTGCGACAAATAATCTTATATCCGGTGCCGATGGAAGTGCGATGAGCGCGTTTGCAACGAAAAAATCCGCATTTCATATAGGAAAACTTTCCGATATGAAGGATATTTCGTCCGTTGATTTTGATTGGACTGTTGTTCCGATACCGAAGCTTTCTTCGGAGCAAACTTCCTATTGCTCCTATATGGACGCAGATACGCTTGCCTATGCCGTGCCCGTTACAACAACGGATGCGGAAGGCGCGGGCGCGTTTATAAGCGCGATTTCCGCCGCGTCGTATGCGTATATGCGTGATGTTTATGTGAAATATCAAATGTATCATACGGTGCGTGTCAGCTCGGCGCTCGATATGATTGAGTTGATTTGGGATACGCCGTATTTTGATTTTGCACATACTCTCGGAAGTGTGTCCGACGATATTGCCAACGGAACGTACATGATGCTCCGAGAAGCGGCGGAGAATGACAAGCTTTCGCTCGATAAGCTCTTCAAAAAGTACAAATCGACGGCAAATAAAGCGCTGAAAAAATATTATGCACCTACGTGGTGACAGCAAAAAAGCAGACTGCTTACGGCAGTCTGCTTTTGTTTTTTATTTTGAAGCCGAATCGTTCATCAGCGCATCGATTGCGCGGATGATATCATAAAATTGATTTTTCACTGCTGTGAAATAGTTTCCTTCCGATAAAATCGCGAGGATGTAGGTGGAGTTTTCGCCTGACACAATGCCGCTGTCGTTGAACACGGATGAATTCCAACCGGCTTTGTTTGCGACGGGAACTTCGAGAGCGCGCTCGATAAAGTTCATATATTCAACCTGCTCGAAAAGCTCGTACAGCATTTTTCCTGTTTCGGTTTCGTCTTTATATGCGTAGATTTTTTGCCAAAGCTTTGCCATATCGAGTGCTGATGTGGCAGGCCATCTTGTGCTGTTTACCGAAAGTGTCGGACAGCCGACTGAGGACATCATTTCGTCGTATCCGTCTTTTCCGAAGCGACGCAAAAGCATATAATAACCTTCGTTGTCACTCGATACGATTGTATAATAGATAACTTGATAGAGCGTGTATTCTTTGTCGATTCCGGCTTTGCCGATAACATTATCCGCATAAACGGTATCAGCGGCGGTGTAGGTAAGTTTTTCGTCGAGAGATGCGTTTCCGGCGTCTATTTCGTGACAAACGTAATAAACGTAAGCTGCCTTGACCATGCTTGCGGCGCTGTATTTTTCGTCAGCGTTATACGAAAGGGAAATCCCGCTGTTCAAATCAACGGCGAAAAACGATACGGGACGATCAAAAGTTTTGATTGCTGCCGAAAGAGCATCGGTAAGTGACTGATCCGGTGTATAGCCGCCGTTAATGCCGAGTGAATCCTTGGCGTAGTCGGGTAAGCTGTCAATATCGACTGTTATATCCGTAACTGTACCGTCCGGTTCGTCGGAGGTGTTGTCAGGCTCCGTGTCATCGCTTGAATTTGATTCGCTTTTGGTTTCCGTCGTGTCCGAGACGAAGGAACTTGAGTCGCTGCCCGATTCAGTTGAGGTGTCTGTATTCGTGTCCGTGTCTGCGGTGTTATTGTCTTGACCGATGAACAAAGCGGTCAGTACCGAAAGCATAACGAACAGAAAAAGTATTGTTGTAAGCCAAATGGCGTTCTTTTTGGTCATTGTTTCGATAAAAACTCTTTTCTTATCTTAAATAAAAGATTGTCATCTCTCGTCACTGTTTTCGGAACGCAATTTTTGTATTTCCTCGATGAAAGTGTCAACGTCCTTGAACTCTCTGTGCACGGAAGCGAAGCGAACGTATGCAACGGGATCCTGAAGTTTGAGACGAGCAAGTACCATTTCACCGACTTCGGCGGAGGTGACCTCTCTGTTGAGCGAGCCGGACAAAGCGGCCTCAATGTCGTTTGCGATCATTTCCGCTTTGATTGGACGCTTTTCGCACGCTTTGATTATACCGACAAGAAGCTTGTTTTTGTCAAAAAGTTCTTTTGTGCCGTCTCGTTTTATAACGACGGGGTGAACGGTATCCACGACTTCGTAAGTCGTAAAACGGTGCTGACATGAAAGACATTCACGCCTGCGTCGAATGCTTGAATAATCGCTTGCGGGGCGGGAATCAACCACCTTGCTTTCGGAATAACCGCAAATGGGACATTTCATATATGTAATCTCCGTTTTTTAGTCAGACTGTATGAGACTTCAGCCGATATTGTATCGTGAATTAAAAATGCTTGTTTGCAAAGACATTTTTACGAAGCCGTAAATCTTGTCTATATTATACCACATTTTTGTTTGAGTGCAAGAAAATATTTCTTATTGACGATAAAAACGATGCGAGGATCGCGCTGCGAATAAATCTTACTATTGACCTGTGATAGCTTTTGGTGTATAATACACTCGTAAAATAGCGTCTTTTTGTATAAAAAATGCATTGGGACGCATCAATAAACGATTCGGAGTTAATATGAATAAAAAAGTGTTGACGGTGGTGCTGCTTATAGCGCTGTTTATTCCGTCCTTTGTTGCGATAGGATATTATTCCTCAACAAAAAAAGAACCTGATGACGTTAAAGCGGTCAGTAATTTGAAAATCGAGGACCTTGCCGGCATGAAGTGGGAGTTTGCTTCAGACGATACGAACCCCGATTCGGCATCGATGATAGATATTTTCGTTAATTGTAAGAAAAACGCAACGGAAATAAGCGCGCTTCCCGATGCTGTCGCAAACGGAGAGTTTTTCCTTGTAACGATTAAAAGCTACGAGACCGAGGCGCAGTACAGATATTATTTCACAACATCTCCCGCGGATGCATATTTGGTCGATTCCTCGTCCAACGCATATAAAATCAACCAAACCGACGCTGCCGCTTTCCTTGCGACAAAATATTCCGCAAGTCTTTATTCTTCAACGGCAACCCCCGTTTTGACAGTTGCGGGCGTTGAGATCATGCCGTCTGCACTTGCATGGAATTACGAAAATTATGACGGAACATTCATAGGCGCAGATACTTCCGAAATGATTACGACGGAAGTAAAGACTTGTTCCATTGACGGAGGGATTGATCTTGCTTTCAGCGTAACACCTGACTACGTGAAAATTACCGTTAAAAACGGCGAAGAAATTATCTTCTCCGATTCCGTTGACAAGATATCGGAGCTTTCGCTTGAGGGAGGCGACAATTTCTCGATTGATGTTTCGGCGGAATGGTATCAGAGCAATGACAAGGATTTTTACGGCTCCGCGTCATATTCGTTTGTTGGTGACATAATTGATCCTGCTGTGTTCTATATCGGTCAGACTGAGATCGAAAACGGTGAATTTGTCTGCATCGGCGGTAAAAATGTTGATGATCCTTCGAAGATCGTTTTTTCATCCGATCCTGCAATAAATTATACCCCCACATTCTATGCGGAGGGCGATTATGTTTACGCTCTCGTTCCCATTGGCTATGATTGTGAAAACGGTTCGGATCAAACATACACCTTCACGCTCACATACGGAGCGGTATCGCAGAATATCAGTCTTAATGTTAAGTCGTACAGTTACGGCAACAGTAACAGCAGTGTAAGTGCCGCTATCGAAAATGCAACATATTCCGAAACAGCTCAAAAGGAGGCGGAAGACGCGCTTTTGACACTCGCTCAGTCGGCGGGACTTTCCGAGCATAAGTTCAGCGGAACATTCCTTGAAAATCCTTTCAGTAAAGATTCGACGATATCTCCCGGCTTCGGTAGATATATCACCGTTACGGCGACAGGTACCAAGTATCGGCACACCGGCGTTGATTATAAGGTCGCAGAGGGAGCAGACGTGTATGCGGTGATGGCGGGAGAGGTCGTCTATTCCGGATATCTTACAACAACGGGATATGTCGTTGTCGTTGATCACGGCTGGGGACTCAGAAGTTGGTACTGCCATCTTTCCAAGTGTTCTGTTGCAGTAGGAGATACTGTTGAAAAGGGCGGAATTGTCGGACTTTCCGGAGATACAGGGTTCGCAATGACGGGCCGTACTCATATCGGTCTTACTGTCGGTGATGTTCCCGTTCGTATTTATTCGTATTGGAACAACGCAATTTCGATTCCCGATTTTGCACCCGTAAGCGTAGAATAAGCATAAAAACCGAGAAGTAACGTTTGAAAATACGGTTGCTTCTCGGTTTTTGACGTTTTTTTGAAAAAATCTTTGAAAAACTGTTGACAATCACGTGACTGTGTGATAAAATCAAATCAAGTCAAGAGGCAAGCACAAGAACATTGTAAATGATGTTCAAGCTTGCTTAATGTATCGCTGTGTCGAAAGGAGGAAACAATGTGATTGAGTATATGCCGTATTTTTGGACATTTATTCTCATTATGAGCGTGCTTGTTGAGGCTGCGACAGCCACTCTTACGACGATCTGGTTTATGCCGGCGGGATTTATTTGCCTCATTTTGGCTATCTTTGATGTAAGTATTCCCGTTCAGATAGTGTCGTTTTTTGTGCTCGGAGCAGTTGCGCTTGCAATGTCTAAGACAATCTTCAAAAAGAGACTCGGCGTTGCGGAGAAAACCGCGACGAATACAGACCGAATTATTGGTTCTGATGCAGTTGTCATTGTTGATATCGACAATGATTGCGCGACGGGAGAGATCACCGTTAAAGGACAGCATTGGACGGCAAGATCCGATGATGGCTCGAAGATCTTAAAAGGGGAAAAGGTAGTTGTGCTTCGTATTGAGGGCGTTAAAGCCATAGTTCGAGCATAAGCAATCATTGTTCCCGCACACAATTTATAATCTAAAGGAGAAAAAATTATGATCACGACAGCAGTTCTCAGTGCCGGCGGAGCGGTAACAGCGCTTATTATTGTAGCCGTTTTACTTATCTTCATTATTATCGCAAACATAAAAATTGTGCCGCAGGCGAGGGCGGTCGTTGTCGAACGTCTCGGACGTTACCTGACAACATGGGAAACGGGCGTTCATTTTAAGTTGCCCTTTATCGACAAAATCGCAAAAAACGTTATACTTATGGAGCAGGTGGCAGATTTCCCGCCTCAGCCCGTTATTACAAAGGATAATGTAAGAATGCAAATAGATACAGTTGTGTTCTATCAGATTACGGACTGCAAACTGTATGCATACGGTCACATGAATCCCATTTCCGCTATTGAAAATCTTACATCAACGACGCTTCGTAATATCATAGGTGAGCTTGATCTCGATGCAACACTTACATCGCGTGACGTTATCAACGTAAAAATGCGCGCTATCCTCGATGAAGTAACGGATCCTTGGGGTATCAAGGTCAACAGAGTCGAATTGAAAAATATCATTCCGCCGAGAGAAATTCAGGAAGCTATGGAAAAGCAGATGAAGGCAGAACGCGAACGTCGTGAAGCGATACTCAGGGCAGAGGGCGAAAAGAAATCATCTATTCTCGTTGCGGAAGGTAAAAAAGAAAGTATGATTCTTGCGGCAGAAGCCGAAAAGCAGGCTGCAATCCTTCGTGCGGAGGCTGTTAAGGAGGCTAAGATCCGTGAAGCCGAGGGTGAAGCAGAGGCTATTATGGCGGTTCAGAAGGCAATGGCGGATTCTATGGCTCTTTTGAATGATAAGGCTCCGAATGATCAGGTTATCAAGCTCAAGTCCATCGAGGCTATGGAAAAAATCGCTGACGGCAAGGCTACAAAGATCATCATTCCCTCCGAGATGCAGGGGCTTGTCGGCATGGCAAACGGTCTTGTCGAGGGCGTAAAAGCGAAAGATTAGTTTGCCCGGCAAACGGTATCGTTGAGGGCGTAAAGGAGCATTAAAATGTCTAAAGGTGAAAAACGCTTTGTCAAGACGTATTCGGACGGAACGTTCGGCTCAAACGAGATTTGGGTGGACTTAAAAACGGGTGTGAATTATTTATTCCACTTTAGCGGTTACGCGTCAGGTCTGACACCGCTTTTGAATCGTGACGGAACGCCGGTTGTTACATCGGTACAGGATCTTGGCGAAGAAAAATATAAATAAAATAAAAAATCCTTCTGTCGGTTATTTTCGACGGGAGGATTTTTGAGTTGTTATTTGTCGTTTATTGCTTGGAGAGCGTTGATGCAAACTCCTTCTTCGGAGAAGCGGCGTTCATATTCGGTTACAACATTTCCGTCGTTGTGCTCGCTTGCGTGCAAATCGCGCGTATACCAGTTGAGCTTGAATTTTGATTCGGGAATTTCCTCAAGAGTAAAATCGAAAAGAGTAACGTTGTCGGTCTTGACGTTGAGGGTGCCGCCGTTTTTGATCAGGCGCGAATAAATTTCAAGAAAACCACGATATGTCAGACGACGCTTGTAATAGCCTTTTTTCGGCCACGGATCGCTGAAATTGAGATGAATTCCGGAAAGCGAATCCGGCTTGAACCATTCTTCTGCATTTTGAGCATTTCCGATGATGAATCTTACATTGTCGGGAAGCGACGGATCGGCTTCAAGCTGAGCCGTTCGCTTTTCAAGCGCGAACAGCATTACGTCGGATATGCGCTCAACTGCATAGAAAAGACGGTCGGGATGCTGTTTCGCCATGCCGCAAACAAAGTCGCCTTTGCCGCATCCGATCTCCAAATATACGGGCAATCCGCGGAGCTCATCGGGGAACGGAGCATAAATGTCAAAAAATGTCTCGTTTTCGGAGGCGTTTATGAGTAAACGTGAACATTTTTCAATTCTATTTTGTGAATTCTTTTTTTTTCTCATTCGCATACTTGTAATCTATCCTTATTTTTGTTAAAATATAATGTACTTTTTTGAAGATGCGCTTATAACGCGTCTGCAACAGACAGTATATCACAAATTTTTGCTTTTATCTACACACAACTTGCAAAAAAGGAGGTGTAATTTTGGATAAAAACAAATTAATAGCGGTTCTTGCGTATAAACTTGAAGAAAACGGTATTGAACGTGAAACCGCGATTGCCGAAGCTAAGTCATTTGTGGCCACAATTTCCGATCAGGATGCGGAAAAGCTTACCGCACTTGCGGGAAATGATGCGGCAATGTCCCAAATCGCACTATCATTGAAAAAGAAAGTGCAAGCCTCACGTGCTCAGGCGACACCTGTACGAAATGCGGTCAAAGCCGATGCGGAGATTGATGAGGAAGTGATGCCTGAAGTGTTTCCGCGTCGAGAGCTTCCGGTGAAGGAGTATGCTCCGAACGTTAAAAGGGAGCCCGCTCAGCCGGGAGACGCGCAAAAAACGCCTCAAACGGTTCGTCAGCCTCAGCAACGCCCTGGTGCAGGACGTGTACGTCAGATGCCGCAGAATGCGAAAAATGTCCGCTTGATGCCGGGTTCATCCGAATCTGCGGATAAGAAACCGCACACCGAGCCGAGTCAGGCTGATCGTAAAACTCAAGCAAATGAAAAAAAGCTTATCTCTCGTCCAGATCCGAACGCGGATTATAAAAAGTTTTACATAATCCTCGGTTGCTCATCTCCGATATGGGTGTTCCTTTTGCTTGCCGTCGTAATGCTGTTCTTGGTAGTTATTGGCGCGCTTGCGGCGTCGATCGTCGGTATCATAGCGGCGCTTGTTGTTGCCGTTGCACTCGGTACGACGGTTTGCGTCGTAGGAATAGTGTACGGCATAACACAGCTTTTCAAATATGCGCCGATAGGTCTTTACGAGATAGGTCTCGGACTCAAGATCGGCGGATATCTTATGCTTGCGGGTATCGCGGCGTACAATATCGCCGTAAGGCTGCTGCCGTACCTTATCAAAAAGGTTTTGGAGCTGTTTGTTTACACAGCGCACAAATGCGTTGAGCTTTATTTCTATGTGAAGGGAGCGTGCGCTAATTTATGAAGCCTACATCAATAATTTTTATTGCAATCGCACTTGTTATAATCTTTGTTGGAGGACGTATCTGTGCAGGTGCGGAGGCTCGCGCGGAAAAAGAGGGGATCGATATATTCGGTCAGACTTTGGACGAAGAAAACAACAGCGTATATAAGTTTACGTTCGGTGCGGAAAACGTATATAATAAAATCGAACTTGTGCTTGATGAAGCTGATGTTTATATATACGGCGGATTTTCCGAGCCGTACATGGAGCTTTACAATTTTGACGACGGCTCTTATGCCATGACAACGACAAACAGAAACATCACCGTCAATACATCGTTTGATCTTATGTCTATCGTGAAATTTTGGGAATCCGGATTCAGCTTTGACGGACTCAGAGGTTATCTGAAAGAAACCGAAAAAACTGAGACCGTTATGCCCAAGCGAGTCGATATTTATTTGCCGACGGACGGGGACATAAATGTCATTAACGTTACTCTCGACAAGGGAAGCCTGCACGTTTCGAATCTTGATACGGCAATTGACTTTTCGGTCAATCTCGGTGACGGCGATGCGGTGTTTACTTCCGTAAACACGTCATCTTACATAAAAAGCGATATCAAAAAAGGCGATCTTTATTTGAACGGAGTTACAGTGGGAACGCTGACTGCCACAATGACGGAAGGCGATGTTAATGCGGAAAATTTCAATTTCGCAAACGTAAGCATCACGGGAGTTAAAACCAATGTTTCCGTTACAACATCGAATACGCTTGATTTTTTTGATACCTATCTCTCGGCACGTCAGGGAAAAATAACTTTGAACGGTGAGGATCGCGGTACGGAATATGATTCGAAATATTCCTCATCAAATGATGCAACTGTTATTATAACCGTTACCGACGGTAACATTATAATGGCTCAGGCAGAGGCAAAACCGAATCCCGAACCGGATACGGGAAATGATACGTCCGGAACTTCGGACGGAACAAATACACAGTGATTCTTTATTTTATATAAAAGGATGTGGAAAAATGAAGCATACTTATGTCACATCGGGCACTTGTGCCCGCGAAATCGAGTTCGAACTCGAAGGAAACATTATTCATAACGTAAGCTTTAAGGGAGGCTGTAACGGCAATCTTAAAGCGATATCCAAGCTTTCCGAGGGACAGGAGGCAGAGCATATAATCGAGCTTCTTGCCGGAAATACCTGCGGTCCTCGAAATACCTCTTGCGCCGATCAGTTTACCAAGGCGCTTGTCGAAGCGCTTGCGTCAGAGCGCAAAAGCTCATAACACCAAATTATCCGATACACTAAATTTTCTTATATAAGAAGGGGTTACTTTAATGTCAGACCAGAGATTAATCGGAACAGTTTCACGCGGAGTAAGAGCTCCCATTATCAGACAGGGTGATAATATTGCCGAGATTGTTGTAAACAGCGTGCTCGAAGCGGCTGAAAGCGAAAATATAACGATCCGTGAACGCGATGTTATTGCCGTTACAGAAGCAGTAGTTGCAAGAGCGCAGGGAAATTACGCTACCGTTGACCAGATTGCGGCAGATATAAGAAAAAAGTTCCCTTCGGGCGAGTTCGGATTGATTTTCCCGATCCTTTCCCGTAACCGTTTTGCAATGTGTCTCAAGGGAATCGCAAGAGGTGCTAAAAAAATCACACTTATGCTCAGCTTTCCTTCCGATGAGGTCGGAAACCATATCGTTTCACTTGATCAACTCGATGAGGCAGGCATAAATCCGTGGACGGATGTACTTACAGAGGCGCGTTTTGTTGAGATATTCGGTCATCCGAAACACGAATTCACAGGCGTTGACTATATCGAATACTACAAAGGACTTATCGAAAGTC
>CAZPJU010000042.1:0-10946 GCA_964586965.1 uncultured Lachnospiraceae bacterium
CTTACCTACGACCGCCGTCACGTTTCGATTGCATCCCTGCCCGGAATGCGCGAACGCACGATGCTCGTTTCGGGATTTTCAAAAGCATACGCAATGACGGGATGGCGTCTCGGCTATGTTTGCGCGCCTAAGGAAATAACGGAGCAGATTTTCAAGATCCATCAGTACGCAATAATGTGTGCACCGACCGTTTCGCAATACGCGGCAATTGAAGCTCTGAAAAACGGTGATTCCGACATTGAATTTATGGCTGAGGAATACAATCGCCGCAGACGCTATATAGTATCCGGACTGCGCGAGCTCGGAATCGAATGCTTCATGCCGGAGGGCGCATTCTATGTTTGGCCGTATATAGGCGGATTCGGTATGTCAAGCGAGGAATTTTGCGAAAGACTGATGAATGAAGCGGGCGTTGCGATCGTTCCCGGAACAGCGTTCGGAAAATGCGGCGAGGGATTTGCGCGCATTTCGTATGCATATTCCGTCAAGCACATTATGACCGCGCTTGACAAGATAGGAAAATTTATAAAAACTCTGTGACTTATATGAAAAACGAGGTTTACTGCTCGACCGGCACTGTTGTCGGACGTGCGACCGGATACGACTATTCCGTCATAAAGAATGTTTTGCCGTCTGTTTGCAAAAACGCAGGTGCGGATGGTATTGAACACGTATTCATCACTCCATTTTATGAAATGCTTTCCGATGTAAGGAATACGATCCTTTCATCGGGCTTAAAATGTGCGGTATTGCACGCAGATAAAAGCATCGGTTCGCTCCTTTCAAACGATAACGTCGATGATACAGAAGAAGCGTTGCGCCTTTTTAAGATCAACTGTGAGGAAGCAAAACGGCTCGGAGCCGAGCGTGTTGTCTTTCATCTTTGGGGAATGCCCGCTTCCGACAGAAACTTTTATGCTAATCTTGACGCTATGCCGAGAGTAACCGAAATAGCCGACAGTTTCGGAGTTGAGCTTATGATCGAAAATATCCCATCTGTTGTATCGGATCCGGTAATCAGATGGCGCGAACTTGAGGATTTCTCCTGCAATTTCACCTACGACGTGAGGTTCGGTCAGCTTCACGGTCAAAATGATATCATATCACGATCGAATTATCTCAAAAGCGGTAAAATTTCACATATCCACATAAGTGATTTCGGAGGTGAAACTCTCGATTTTTCGAAAATACGTCCGATTTTGCATCCAGGTGAGGGCAAGGTGGATTTCTCCGCACTTTTCAATAATCTGAAAAACAGCGGCTATTCGGGAACATTCACCCTCGAATCTCCCGTAATGTACGAGGACGGACTTGACCCGTCAAAGCTTGAACGCACGCTCGCTTGGCTCTGCCGCGAGGTTGAAAGGATTAACATCTGATGGAAACTCTAAAGCTTCAAAAATACATTGCTTCGTGCGGTGTGATGTCGCGTAGGGCGGCGGAAAACGAAATTGCTACAGGCAAGGTTACCGTTAACGGTGTCATCGCGCCTATCGGCCTAAGAGTAGACCCCGAAACCGATATTGTTTGCATAAAAGGCAAACGCGTGCTTCCTCGTACTTCCGCTCACACCTATATCATGCTTAACAAACCGTTCGGATATGTCACAACAATGAAGGACGACAAAGGCAGACTGTCCGTTGCGGATCTTCTACACGGAATAAACGCGCGCGTCTATCCGATAGGTCGTCTCGATATGTATTCGGAAGGACTTCTTTTGCTTACCGATGACGGTGATTTTTGCCGTCTGCTTTCTCATCCGCTGTATAGAAAATCGAAGATATACAGAGTAACTCTCGTTGGAGAGGTCAGCGACGAAAAGTTGACAAAGCTCGCTTCACCTATGACAATAATCGAAGCCGACGGAACCCCTTACGCGCTTAAAGCTTGTCCCGTATCGTTAATATCGCGTCAAAACGGCGAAACCGAGATTGAAATAACTCTTTACGAGGGAAGAAACAGACAAATACGCCGTATGTGCGATGCACTCGAAATAAAAATAAAGCGTCTTGTGCGAATTTCCGAGGGAGGTCTTTCTCTCGGAGAGCTTCCGAAAGGAAAATGGCGTCATCTGACTGAGGATGAGGTCGAATTACTCAAAAAACAAAAGGATATTCACAATGACTGAAGAAATGCTGTTAATAAGAATAAACGAGCTTGCGGCTAAGCAAAAAGCAGGTACGTTGACATCCGAAGAAAAGCTCGAACAAACCAATCTTCGAGAAGAATATTTGGTGCTTTTCAGAAAAAGGCTGAGAAATCAGCTTGAATCCGTTAAGATAGTTGATGAAAAAGGTAATGTACGTAAGCTTAAAAGCAACAAAAAATGATACAACGGAGCAATTTTAATAAAGCCTAAGGGAGAATACAAATATGCCCGAACAAAGAAACAACCAAGGCAGACCGATGCGTCCGCCGCAGCAAAACCGGAATTACCCTCCTGTGCAAGCACAGGGACAATTTCAACGTCCGACACAACAACGTTCCGTTCAAGCGCCGATCAGACAGGTATCTCGACAGTCTCAATCCGGATATCGCGGAATGAAAGCTCCGAAACGTCGCCGCCGTCCTACTCCTTTCCTTATAATTTTGATCGTATTTTTGATAGTTTTGATGATAGTTGTTTTCACAAGTAAAAGCTTCAAAAATTGGATAGCCGGCATAGGCGAGGACACAGCTGACGCCGTCGAGTCAAACACATCCGATTCAAAAAAGGACTCAAACGATTTAAAACCCATTCCAGCAGACACCAATCAAGAAACTCAAGAGGAATCTACCGTTCCGCCTCCCGAAGATGACGAATTTTTGATCTGTATCGATCCCGGACACGGTTTCGGAGACGTTGGTGCATCGTCAGATCTAATCGGCTCATTGACTGAAAAAGACATAAACCTTTTTGTCGCCAAAGAGGTATACAAGTGCCTCAAAGACGCAGGATATAATGTTATGCTCTCCCATGACGGAGAGACGCTTCCAATCTCTCCCATTGACGACGGAGACAATCTCTTTTACATAGACGAACGCGTGTCCTATGTCAACTCCAAAAAGGTCGATCTTTTCATCTCACTTCACTGCGACTCGTTCGGTACCGATTCGAGCGTCTACGGCACGAGAATTTATTACTGCAACAACTATAAATTTACTTCTCAAGCAGCTGATCTCGCTGAAACCGTAAAACGTTCTATAAACGAAACTTTCCCCAAATATAAAGAATCACGAACCTTTGCCAAAGATATCAGTGAAGCTTATTACGTCACATACGAAACCAACGCACCCGCAATTTTGATCGAACTCGGCTTTATTTCAAATGAGAACGATGCGAAATGCTTGCTTGACGAAGAATGGCGAAGCAATATGGGCTATGCTATCGCAAATGCGGTATCTGTTTATCTATACGAAAGCAATACCGAAGAATAAAAGGTTAATACTAACAAAATGAGCCGCTTTGCGGCACGGAGGCTGAAATGAATTATCTTCCCGAAAATTTCGGATCATTGGTATTCGGTGACACCGTGATGAGATCACGTTTGCCCTCGGACACATATTCTTCTCTGAAAAAAACCATCTCCGACGGTACTCCGCTTTCCATTGAAATCGCAAACGTAGTTGCATCTTCAATGAAAGCGTGGGCAATAGAGCATGGAGTCACACATTTCACTCATTGGTTCCAGCCTATGACAGGAATAACCGCGGAAAAGCATGATTCCTTCATCAAGCCCGACGGTAAAGACCGTGCGATAATGAAATTTTCGGGCAAAAATCTCATAAAAGGCGAACCTGATGCGTCAAGCTTCCCTTCGGGTGGCTTACGCGCAACCTTTGAGGCTCGCGGATACACCGCATGGGATCCAACGTCATACGCATTCATAAAGGACGGTGTGCTTTGTATTCCGACAGCGTTCTGCTCATACTCCGGCGCCGCGCTCGACAAAAAGACTCCTCTGCTTCGTTCAATGGAAGCAATAGAGCGTCAAGCTTTGCGTATACTACGCCTTTTCGGCGACACGACCGCAAAGCGCGTCATCGCAGAGGTTGGAGCCGAGCAGGAATACTTTCTTATTGACAGAGAAATGTATTTACGCCGTCCGGATCTTATGTATACGGGACGCACGCTTTTCGGCGCACGTCCGCCTAAAGGGCAGGAATTGGACGATCACTATTTCGGAGCGATCAAAAAAAGAGTTAAGGACTTTATGACAGATCTCGACCGCGAGCTTTGGGCACTCGGCGTCTATGCAAAAACGGAGCATAACGAAGCGGCACCGGGCCAGCATGAACTTGCAGTCGTTTACAGCTCCGTTAATGTCGCAACGGATGCAAATCAGCTCGTCATGGACAGAATGAGAACAGTAGCGGCACGTCACGGGCTCGTTTGTCTGCTTCACGAAAAGCCGTTTTCTTATATTGCGGGTTCCGGCAAGCATAACAATTGGTCACTTTCGACAGATACGGGCATAAATCTGTTTGATCCCGGCGAAACTCCGCGTGAGAACGCTCAATTTTTGCTTTTCCTCTGCGCGGTCATAAAATCTGTCGATAAATATCAGCGGCTTTTGCGTGCTTCCGTCGCAACAGCGTCAAACGATCATCGTCTCGGCGGAGACGAAGCGCCTCCGGCGATAATTTCAATATTCCTCGGTGACGAGTTGACAAAAGTGCTCAATTCCATCGAAAACGGAACAACATACGAAGATCATCAGGCTTCCGCAATCGAGATCGGCGTGTCTGTTTTGCCGAATTTCGCCAAGGATGACACCGACCGTAACCGTACAAGTCCTTTCGCATTTACAGGCAACAAGTTTGAATTCCGTATGCCGGGATCCTCTCTCTCCGTTGCCGAGCCGAACATCGTGCTCAACACAATCACATCCGAAACGCTTTCCGAGTTTGCCGATGTTTTGGAAAAAAGCGTCGATTTCTCAGGTACGCTTAATTCAATCATCAAGGATGCGATCAAGGATCACAGAAGAATCATTTTCAACGGCAACGGTTACGATGAAGCATGGGCAAAGGAAGCCGAAAAGCGAGGTCTTTCGGATATCAGATCAACTCCCGAAGCACTTCGCGCGTTGATTGAGGACGAAACCGTTGAAATTTTCGAGCGTCATCACGTTCTGTCACGTGCGGAGTTACTCTCTCGCTATGACATCATGCTTGAAAATTACTGCAAAACGGTCAACATCGAAGCACTGACTTTAATTGATATGACAAATAAATATATCATTCCCGCGGCGATTGAATATGAATGTGAACTTGCAAAAACGATCAAACTAAAAAACGAGGCGTACTGCAAAGGTCCTCACGCGGAGACAAAGCTCTTGAAAAAGCTCTCCAACCTTTCGAGCGAACTCTATTCACGTCTTGAAGTACTTACGGAAGCCGAAGAAAAAACAAAATCGCTTGAAAATGATCATGTTGCGCTTGCCGACACCTTCATGAACGACATTTTGCCGAAGATGTCCGCAACAAGAGAGATCATCGATGCCCTTGAACTTATCGTTGCGAAAAAGCATTGGCCACTTCCCTCCTATGACGAGATTTTGTACAGCGTAAAATAAATTATGGCAAAAGTAAAAACAAATGCGCTCCGTCAGCTTGATACTGCCGGAATCGCTTACGAAACAGTAGAATACGAAGTCGATGAGAACGATCTGTCCGGCACTCACGTTGCCGAAACCGCCGGAATTGATCCGGACATGACATTCAAAACCCTCGTATGCAGAAACGAAAAGTCCGAACCTATTGTTTTCTGCATTCCCGTCACATCTGAGCTTGATTTGAAAAAATGTGCTCGTGCGGCAGGTGCAAAAAGCGTTTCAATGGTACCGGTCAAGGAGCTTCTTGCGCTTACCGGATATGTCAGGGGCGGATGTTCTCCCGTCGGTATGAAAAAGAAATTCCCCACTTATTTTGACGAACTCGCAGAGCTTTACGACGAAATCTATTGCAGTGCGGGAATACGCGGTATGCAAATGAAGGTGTCCATTTCCGACCTTCTCGCTTTCACAAATGCAAAAACCGCAGACATAACCGAATAAACACAAAAACTCCGACAAAATTCAAAAAGGAATTCTGTCGGAGTTTTTTTCATCCTCTTTTAACAACGCACGTTGCCTTGTTAGCACCTATATAACTGCCGTTTTCGTCAAGCTCGTCGGGTGTGTACACAAACGCCGTCATCAAGATTTCATCAACATCATAACAACCGTTGCGGAGCGTTATCTTTATCATTACGTTTTGCGTGTCGTCATAGCAGGTCTTTTCTGTTATGTGACTGTACCACCTATCATGTGCATGAGCAACGCAGTCATACAAATACAGCTCGAAATACTTTTCAAGCGCAAAAGTATCGGATGGACCTAATACATTTGCAGTGATTTTTTCGCCGTTTTTGAGGCACACCGTAAATTCAAAGCCTATCTTTGCTTTGTCGTCATTGACATTGTCATTCCAACGTTCCGTCCACGTTTCGTCCCAATACGTAAGCGTGATCGCGCTTTCATCTGACGTAAACACCGCAAAATATTCAACATCACATATAAGATTTTCAGTTCCCGGATACGTCCATGTATCAAGCTTCCACATTTTGTCGCTGTCGTTTTCGGGCCATTTACCGGTATGTTCCGTAACAGACGTGTATTTTTTATTCGATGTCTCGACATATATTCCGACAGGTACTGTCTGCACAGGCGCAGGTGGCTCCGTTTCGAGAGCTGTTGTTTCGTCTTTTTCGCTGTCTGTTTCAAAATCGGTCGAAGATTCGATTTCTTTTTCGGTTGTATCGGAAATGTACGATGTGCTGTCCTCACACGAATTAGTCGTTTGATCGTTCTTTTCGGTGTCTTTACCGTCATTGCTTACATTCACAACTGACAGCACAACGATCAAAAGTGCAAAAACGAACGACGCCGCTGTGAGTAACGCCGTATACGCAGGAGTTTTTTTCTTATTTTTTCTGTTTTTCATAGCTTATATCATATCATTTCCGACAGGGGTAAGGAAAAGACGTTCGAATTCTCCCGCTGTTTTTGTCTGCGGAAGCGCCCACATTACTTTAGCGACAACAGCCTCCGTCGTCAGTTCGTACGCTTCCGGCAACTTATACGTTTCTTTTATCGAAAGTCCGACCTGATATACAGACATATCACTTCCCTCGTGCGGCACCTGCGTCGTCATAACTATACGAACTCCGGCGCGTATAAGTTTTTCGATTTTATCGGTAAATTCGTCATTCTCGTAATACGGTATCCCGCCGACTCCGAAACTTTCGATTATAACGGCATGATATTTATCTGCAACATAATCAAAAATATCGGCACGCATTCCGGGAATAAGCTTAACAACCGTTACAGAGGGGTCGATTTCCGAATAGAAGCGAACGGGGCCTTTTATGTTTTCCTTTATATAATATCTTACCGTTCTGTCTCTTACAAAGCCGATTTCGGGATAATCTATGCTTGAAAATGCGTTAAAACTTTTTGTTCTTGTCTTTCTTGCGCGAGTCGCAGCTATGATCTTACCGTTAAAAACTATGTGCACGCCGCAAGCGTCGTCATCTGCCGCATACGCAAACGCACAAGTTAGATTTTCTCTTGCGTCTGTATCGCGGTTAGCTATCGGAATTTGTGCGCCTGTCAAAACGATCGGCTTGGGGCTGTTTTGGATAAGATAATGCAGCATCGCCGATGCGTATGCCATCGTATCTGTTCCGTGCGTGATCACAAAGCCGTCATAATCGTTATATACCTCGCGAATGTACATAGCAAGCTTCAGCCAATGATCGGGCTTCATGTTCGTGCTGTCAAGATTATAAAGTTGTACTGTCGATATATTGCAAATTTCTTTCACTTCGGGAACATGATGCAAAAGTTCATCCGAAGCAAGCGACGGCGTGAGTCCGAGGTCTCCCATCTCTGATGCGATAGTTCCGCCTGTAGCGATTAAAATTATATTTTTTTTCTTTGTTTTATTATGATTTTCCATTCCTATGTCCTTTTCATGTCAGGTAATCCTGCAATCAACATTCATTATATCAAATCCGAAAAAATAATCAATAGTAAAAAATTAAAATTAGGTATTGACAAACAGATCAAACGGTGATATAATACCTTATGCTGATAAAAAAGCTTGCCGCTGTGGCGTAATCGGCAGACGCAGCGGACTTAAAATCCGCCGGAGTAAAATCCGTACCGGTTCAAGTCCGGTCAGCGGCATATTATATATCGCGGAGTGGAGCAGTCTGGTAGCTCGTTGGGCTCATAACCCGAAGGTCGTTGGTTCAAATCCTTCCTCCGCAATAGAAAAACCGAAGTGTAAGCTTCGGTTTTTTTCGTTTTCAGAATGTGTTGAAACATACACTGCGTGCGTAAAACGGAACACATCACTGCTACTGTAGAATGCAACATCTCTGTGCGACAGCACTACATCACTTACATCACTCTTTACAGGATTTAAGTTTTATGCTATATTATAGTCAGAAATTGAGGCGCTAATATGAGACAATCCTCAATATAAAATACTTTCAGATAAAGAGTAAAAAATGAAAAATTTCGTTGGTTTCACCTCAAACAGCGAATACTCCGTAGGCTGTACGGGGCAAACGGTATATTTATATGACAAAGACGGCAAAGAACTTGCAAAATTCAAGGATTTGATTTATGCCTACTCTCCCTTGATCTCTCCGGACGGAAAAATCTTTGTTGTAAAAACAACGAAAGGACGACTTGCCGTTTATTCGATCGAACGACGCGCACTTATAAAAAAATTTCGTTTCTCAAAGGTTAATGGATCTCAGGACGATAATTTATGCTTTTCTTATAACGGCTCGGAGCTTTATAATATAGAACGACATATAGATAGCTGCAAAACTGCACTTTCCGTATATGATACAAAGGATTTTTCTTTAAAAAAGAGAATACTGAATGATGATTGTAACTTGATTTTGGGAGCGGTTGAATGCGATGTCAATGAAAGCAAAATATTCCTTTTAGGATATATGAGAGAACCCCAAAGCGGAGTTGCCGACAACTTCTTCGTGGGAGAGTTAATAAATGATAGTCTGAAAAATGTTGCATATATAAGTGAAAAAGAGTATGACTTTTATTTGGATTGCAAATATCTTGAGACACATTCTTTTGCAAATCCCTATTATTACACGTCTGATGAAACAGATCAAATAAAAAAATCGAAGCACTCGTTGGCAGAACTATGGAGATATTACCGAAAACAATCGGCATTTATTTAATCAAGATAACGAAAAAACCGAAGCTTTAGCTTCGGTTTTTTCGTTATTCCCTGCTGTTTTTTTATTCTTCTATTTGCGCGACCTCGCCGCGTTTTTTGTAAATATGCTTTTCGGGAATGAAGCCGCGAACGCTCGAAAGCGGATAAACTCTCGCTTCGCGTCCTATTACCGTACCGGGATTGAGCACGCTTCCGCAACCGATTTCAACGTTGTCGCCTATCATCGCGCCAACCTTTTTGCGTCCGGTTTCAACGTCTCCCTCCGGAGTATGAATCGAAACGAGCTTTTTGTCGCTTTTTACGTTTGACGTGATCGAGCCTGCGCCCATGTGAGCTTTATAGCCGAGCACCGAATCACCAACATAATTGTAATGCGGCACTTGAACCTTATCAAAAAGGATAACGTTTTTCAATTCCGTGGAATTTCCTACAACAGCGCTCTCTCCGACTATTGCAGACCCGCGAATAAAAGCACAGTGACGAACCTCCGCGTCAGCACAGATAATGCAAGGTGCTCCGATATATGCCGTCGGCGCAACCTTTGCGGACTTTGCAATCCACACGTTTTCGGCAGGAGAATAATATTCTTCCGCGGAAAGCGTTTGACCGATAGCGATTATAGCATCGCTGATCTTCGGGAGAACCTCCCACGGGTATTCGCAACCTTCAAAAATCTCCGCTGAAATCGTATGTGAAAGATCAAAAAGCGAACTAATCGACAAATATTCGAATTTCATACCGTCACCTCAGTTTTTTGCGGCATAGCCTTTGTTTTTTATCATTTCGATAACGGAATTAACGTAATGCTCGCACAAATCGAGATCTTCTCCTTCAGCCATAACACGAATCAGCGGCTCTGTTCCGCTCTTTCTGAGCAATATACGTCCCGTATCACCGAGATCCTCGGTGATCTTTTCGATTTTCGCCTTAATATCCGCATCAGCAAGCACTGCCGCCTTATCGGAAACGTGAACATTACGAAGCACCTGCGGATATATTGTGACAGCTGAAGCAAGCTTTCCGAGCGTTGTTTTACGGTCTAAAACCTCCTCCATCACCATGAGCGCTGTAAGTATTCCGTCACCCGTTGTGGCATACTTTTGAACGATAATATGTCCGGACTGCTCTCCGCCGAGCGAATAGCCGTGCTTAAGCATTGCTTCGTAAACATATTTATCTCCTACGGCGGTCTGAATCGTATTTATTCCCATTTCTTTGCACGCTTTGTGAAGTCCCGCGTTGGACATGACCGTTGTCACAAGCATATTGCCCTCAAGTCCGCCGCGACGTTTAAGCATATTTGCAAGAATAAACATGATTTTGTCACCGTCCACAACATTACCGTTTTCGTCAACTGCGATACATCTGTCGGCATCTCCGTCAAAGGCGAATCCGATATCATAATGATTTTCCTTAACGTAAGCCGAAAGATATTCGATATGTGTAGAGCCGGCGTTACGGTTGATATTTTGTCCGTCAGGCTGGGCGTTGATGACGGAAACCTGAGCACCGAGTGCTTCGAAAACAGCGGGAGCTATCATCCACGACGCGCCGTTGGCGCAGTCAAGCGCAATTTTTTTATTTCTGAAGGACTGAGTGACAACAGAAATAAGATATCCGACATATCTGTTTCTGCCTGCTACAAAGTCAATAATTGCGCCTACACGTTCCTTGTGTGCAAGCGGAAGATCGCCCTCAACTCC
>CAZPJU010000043.1:0-10369 GCA_964586965.1 uncultured Lachnospiraceae bacterium
ACGGTTCCTCCCAATAGTGAAGCGCCGCGCGCGCCGCTGTAAGCTCGGAGGTCATTTGACAAGCTCCGCGCTCGAAATCAGTCCTGTCTATCCCGCATTTGCGCGGGCAAAGTGTGCAGTGACGATATTTATCATAAAGATTGCAAGACACTTGTATAAAACCTCCTTTGTCTGTAAGACGAATGTATAACATTTGAATAGCATCAAAATATCACAATATTATAACATTTAGATCATTATTTATGCAATATATTTTTTTATAATATGAAAACAAATGCGCGCATAGGTCAAAAATAAGCATAGCTATTGACATTGCGAAAAAAATGGTGCATAATAAGAAATGATTTTTATTGTGAATTTATTTGAGGTGAATTTATGCAGGGTGAAGATAAAAAGCTGAAAAGCAAGAAGCAAAAAATGCCGGAATGGGGCAAAAAACTGCTTTGCGTTCTTGCTATGATAGTGCTTCTGATGGTCATCATTGCATCAGTTGCTTACGGAGCTGTTTATTATCAGCTCGGTAAGATTCAAAGAGTTGATCCTGACGATACAGACGATTGGATACGTCCCGATGACGAAAGCTTTGAAACGGATGATATTTCCGACGAGCCCCAACAAACGGAAACCGCTTATGATTCGAACGGAAATGTAGTTGTCATTCCTTCCGATACAACAGCAGCACCTGAGACCGATCCTAAGGTTGATTTTGACGAAATAGATCCGATAGAGCACAGCGGGCTTATAAATATTCTTCTTGTCGGTCAGGATAAGCGTCCCGGCGAAAAACGTCAAAGATCGGACTCTATGATACTTGTAAGTATCAATCCGGAAACAAAGGATGTTTCCATTATCTCGTTTTTGAGAGATTTGTACGTGCAGATCCCCGGCGGTTATTCTGATAACAGACTCAATGTTGCTTATTTGTACGGCGGATTTAAGTTACTGAACGAAACACTGCTTCTTAATTTCGGTGTTGATGTTGATTATAATATCGAGGTTGACTTCACAGGATTTGAAAAGATCATAGACATTGTCGGCGGTGTTACGATAAATCTTACAAGTGCGGAAGCTAAATATATGGGCGGCGGACTTACCGCGGGAGAGATAAAGTTGAACGGTAAACAGGCGTTAAATTACGCGCGTATCCGTAAGATCGACTCCGACTTCGGAAGAACGAACAGACAGCGTAACATATTGTTCTCGCTTTTTGACAGCGTAAAATCGCTTCCCATCGGCACAATATACGATATGATAGATCAGATCTGTCCCTACATTACAACTGATATGTCGAACTCGGAAATATTCGCGCTTGCGGCAAAGCTCGTTCCGATGATGACTTCAATGAATCTTGAACAGCATCATGTCCCGGATAACGGACAGTATTATAACGCAACGATCAAAAAGATGATGGTGCTGGTACCTTATTCGTCTAAGATCAGAAAAGCACTTGCCGAAGAATATCTTCCCCTTTCATGATGAATAACAAAAAAATCGCAGGTTTTACCTGCGATTTTTCTTTATTGATTCTTCATCACGTTTTATGATTATCGGAATGTATTCCGTTTCGTTCTTTTGTCGGCGCGGCATATTTTTTATCATGTCGGGAATGAGTACAGTAAAGTGAAGGACGATTAACATAGCTACGATGACGATGCCTATTTCGTATACGCTCGCCCAAATTGCGGAATAAACAAGACCGAACAGCAGAACTGCGAAAATCACGGAATGGCAAAGCGCAACTTTTTCATAAGGAACGGCGGATAATTTTTTTGTTACCTTCGCCAATGACGGTTTGTAGCCGGTCATTTTGCACATTGAATAAAAGAAAACGAAACCGCCTACCGTAATTGATGCAACAGAAAGAACAAGAAGCCAAATTACAGAATGCTCGGAGCGTGCGCGAAATTCGGAAATGACGTCGGATTTGTCAAGGATACCTTCAAGAGCCAAGAAGAAGGGAACGTCCTCGTAATTGGCGTATTTATATACCGCAGAGGAGCGTTGTTTTCCCGCAACCGTTGCTTCTTTTGCGTCGATGTATTCGTAACGTACCCTGACATCTCCGACTTGGGGAGATGAAATATCATCGGAATTTGTGATGTAATTTCCGACTGTTTTGAAGCCTCTGACGTCAATTTCGGGAAGCGTTTCAAGCTTCTTTTTGTTCTCAAACAGGAGTAAAAGATCGGTGGGAATACCGAAATCTCCGATCTTAACGTTCTCGGCAACATAATAATTAGATTTTATGTTTGAGGGATACGATGACGGATTTGTGTGACCTGAGTCCGGAGATTCAATAAGCTCCTCGCTCCATTCAGCGGTTATATTACCGTCACGCACTGTCCATTGATACATCTCGGATATTCGATAAAGAATGGGGGAATCCGCATTTACTCCGAGTACGGCATCGACGGCACCGTTTTCGGAATAATCAAGTTTTCCCGAAACAATGACGGGATATCCGTTGCAGTCCGAATTGAGACTTCCGTTTTTGCAAACAATAAGTTTTTCCGAAAAGTTTTCCAATGCGCCGATAGCGGTCTTGCGCGGAGCGATCGCGACGCAAGTGAATATTATACCGACCAAAATCAAAATTACGCTTACAGCAAGTGCTGCCTTGGGGGGGATTTTGTCAAAGAACGTTTTTTTTGCGGGAACGACAGTTTCCGTTTTTTTTCTTGCCATAGAGATCTCCATTCCGCCGACGTGCGGCGATGCAATATTTTATCGGATCCGTCCGCTTGGCAGACGGTAAAACGGTGCATAAACAGCCGAATTATCGGCATCGGACAGTGTTTTTTTCGAAGCGTGACACCGCTTTAAGATATAATACCACAAAACATATATTATTTCAAATAATAACGCGTAAATTCACCGAATTTTTATATTTTTGCGGTCGATGCTCATTTACACGAGCGAAAAAATGATATATAATGTAAAAAGACGCTGTATGTCTTGTGAGGTGATCGAATTGGATAAAAAGGATGAAATAATTCTTCAACAGATAGACGTGATACGTGCAATGACGGAACGCAATCTCCGTCGTGTGGGAGCGGACATTTGGAGTGTTCCGAATCCTGCTTCAAATGAAACTTCCGGCAAAAATGCCGATGCTTCCGCAAAAATCGAAAAAGATACGGAAAAAACAGCCGTTTCAAACGGTCAAGGTGACCCAAAGGCACCGGATGAAGAAACGACGGAACCCGAAAAAATAGAGGATCTCAAAGCGGAGCTTGACGAGTATATAGGACTTGAATCAGTCAAGGATGAGGTTCGCGATTTGATAAACATGGTGACTGTGTGGAAGCTTCGTCGCGAGCATGACCTTCCCGCGCCGGATCTTTCGTTGCACATGGTCTTTTCGGGAAATCCCGGCACGGGAAAAACAATGATGGCTCGTTATATGGCAAGAGTTTATCATTCGCTCGGAATACTTTCCAAGGGACAGCTTGTGGAGGTTGACAGAAGCGGACTTGTAGCCGGTTATGTCGGCCAGACTGCGATCAAAACTGCATCTGTGATAGAACGTGCGAAAGGGGGAGTGCTTTTCATAGACGAAGCATATTCACTGTCATCCGGACGTTCGGAAAACGATTACGGTTCGGAGGCGATCGAAACGCTTCTGAAGGCGATGGAGGATAACCGCGACGATCTTGTTGTTATAGTTGCGGGATATACGGATCTGATGCAGGAATTTATCGACTCAAATCCCGGACTTCAATCGCGATTTAACAGATATCTTAATTTTGAGGACTATACAGTTGATGAGATGACGGCAATATTTGAGCTTCAGTGCAAAAAAAATTGCTATGTTCTCTCGGACGAAAACGACGGAAAAGCAAAAAAAATACTTGTTGAGCTTATAGAAAACGAACGTAAGGATGCCGATTTCGGTAATGCGAGAGGAATACGCAATCTTTTCGAACGTATACTTATAGAGCAGGCAAACCGTCTTGCCGCTTCCGATAACGTTACACGCGAAAGCCTGATGATGATTACATCGGATGATATAGAACACGCAAAGGCATAACAAAAGGGCGCTTTTTAAAAGGCGCCCTTTTGCTTTTTTATTTTTTTGAATTTTTCCAGCGAATGAAGCGGAATTTTGCGTTCATCCACATACGCTTTATCTCGTACCAAAAATCGCGGTAGAAGAAAATGATTACGTTTATAACGGAAAAGAGTATTGCGAGCCGTCCGCCCCAATTTGAAAAAACAAAAGAAGTGATCAAAAGCAGTGCGTCAAGCCATGCAAGCCATTTTATCTTGACGGGAATAAAGAAAAACAGCAAAACCTGATAGTTCGGATAAAAGATCGCAAAAGCAAGGAAAAGCGAAAGATTGAGATAAGAATTTGTGGCATATCCGGTGATAAATCCGGATATCAAAGCGCCGATGATGCCGCAAAGATAAAAAATGTTGAATCTGAGTGCACCCCATTCGCGTTCAAGCGCTTGTCCCATGATGTAATAAAAATAAAGCGCGAAGAATACTAAAATCAGATTTGTATCCGGCGGCAAAAAGATGAATGTGAAAATACGCCAAATCTGACCTGCCGCGATCGCGGCTCTGTCAAACATGAGCCATGAATAAAGCGATACGTCTCGTCCCGTTGAGGCAACGACAATGTCCGCAACATAAACTATAGCCATAGCACCTATCATTATTGCCATCAAATTCGAGATAGCGTAAGGCGCAAGCTTGTATTCGAGACGGCGCAAATTGAATTTCTTTTTCATAAGCTGGTTACCTTTCTGTGCGGAAATAAAATTACCATAATTTTTGTAGTACCCAAAACGAGCTCCCGGACGTATAATGAATATATAGTCAATGTTTTGGAAACAAACCGAAAAAACGGAGCATTAAATGAAAACCATAAGGATAAGTGATACAAAATTAAAGGTTATGCTGTCAAAGAGGGATATGCTTGATTCACCCGTCGGAGAGGGAATTATTGATACGGCGTCCGATGAAACACGTGAAGCTATCCGCGGATTTTTGGATAAAGCCGGACGCGAGCACGGAGTTGATATTTCTTCGGGACGCTTGTTTATTCAGCTTTATCCGGATAAGGAAGGCGGATGTGAAATGTTCGTAACACGGCTCGACGGAAAAACAGCCGCAACTATTAATGAGAAAGATCAAAAGGAGGCGATGCCGATGATACCGCGCGCAGCTGTCAAAACCGACAGCACCGAAAAGGTAACGCGCACAAGCAGATACGCCGTCGGAATATATGAGTTTGCCGAGCTTGAGGCGTTATTGTGCGCCTGCGGCAGACTGTCCGAAGCGGGAACAGCAGGTCAAAGTGCAGTATACGCAGGAGAATTTCCGATGCGGTATTTTCTTGTTATATGTGAATCGGGATCGCATTCTGATATCCCGACAGACGCTTTGATCGACGAATACGGCGGCAAGCGACGGAAAAACGAGGTGTATGCATACATAAAGGAGCACTGCAAAGTCGTTTGCGGTAACGATGCCGTACAATGTCTCGGTGCGCTCGCGTAAGTGAGAATTGAACCGAAAACGGAGCCTGTTCAATTTTGAAAGGTTCCGTTTTTTGTTTTTATTTATCGTCTGAATTTACGGGAGTGAAAAGTTTTTTGATCTTACGCAACAAGCTTACGTTGTGCAGTCCGTTGCGGTAGCTGATCCAACCGCAAATGACGGTAGGAATCGGGATGATTATAAACCAAAATGAAGGAAGTTCCGCTATCGTGGCAACACCGGAAAGACCGAGCATCATTCCCCAATAAGTAGCCTGAAGTATAGATGAAAGAATCTTGCAAGAGCCGGAAAGTGCGATTGCGGCATCAAGCGGAATGAGATCTGCAATGATGATTATCAAGCCGAGAAGCAAATTTATCACGGAAGCCGCAAGCGCGATGTAAAATCCACGGAGCGGAGTGTATTCCGCGCGACCCGCGTCAAGACGGATCTTGTCCTTTTGACCTTCTTCTTTGAGAGCCATGTAATTAATGTACATGTGAAAAAGTATTGCGAAAACGCTGACCCAAATCATACAGGTTCGCCTTACTTCACCGCCACCTGCGAGAGCATTGTCAACAGCCGCCGCCGCCATGGAGGTCATAAGACCGAAAACAGTCATACCGAACTGATTCAGCATGAGCCTGAAAATAAGATAGGAATTGTTTTTTATAAAGGCAATCATATAAAAGTCCTTTTCGAAATTAATGTCTACGCTAATTGTATATAATTATGTTCGAATTGGCAAGCGTCAATCGCAAAAATTCACAGAATGTATATTTTATTGTTTACAACAGCGTCATTATTGGTGTATAATACTCTGTATAAGAATTGTTTGCTTGAAGGAGGAGAGATGGCGCTCGATAAAAACGAGCTTCCTGCGTTAGTCAGGGAGTTTGCGTCGTATAAGCTGGTCATACAGCAGTGCTCGGCAAAGACAGTTGAGGAATATTGTTTTGATCTGCGTACATTTTTTCGCTATATCGTGGCAGACAGAAACGGCATTGATATGACAAGCGAGGATTTTGATTCGATAGATTGCAGCGGTGTCGGACTTGACGTTATTTCGTCGATAACGACAGGGGATATATACGAATTTTTTCTCTATGTTGATAAAACTCGCGGAAATAAAGCGTCCGCAAAGGCACGTAAGCTTTCGGCAATAAAAGCGTTCTATAAATATTTGACGCAAAAAAAGGGAATAATCGAAGTGAACCCGGCGGCAAATATCGAATCTCCGAAGAAAAAGCAGTCCTTACCGAAACATCTTTCGCTTGACGAAAGTGTAGCCCTCTTGAACGCGGTCAAATCGGATTCGGAATCGAAAACGCGCTTGCGCGACTTTTGCATAATAACGCTGTTTTTGAATACCGGAATGCGGCTTTCGGAACTTGTCGGGATCTCGTTTCAGGATATCGACAGCGAGATGAGGTCATTACGTGTGATCGGAAAGGGCAATAAAGAAAGAGTCATTTATTTGAACGATGCTTGTAAGGTCGCCATTTCGGATTATCTTCCCGAACGCAGTGCGTTAAGAACAAACAATCCTACGGAAAATGCGCTTTTCGTTTCTTCACGAGGCAATAGAATAAGCGTAAAAACGGTGCAGTGGCTTGTCGGAAAATATTTGAAGGCGGCGGGACTTGAATATAAGCACTTTTCAACACATAAACTCAGACATACTGCAGCAACTCTTATGTATCAGTCCGGTGGAGTTGATGTTCGAGTGCTTAAAGAGATCCTCGGCCATGAACAGCTTAACACAACTCAGATATATACCCATGTTTCGGATACCGGCATGGAGGAGGCTGTTATGGCAAATCCGCTTGCGGATTTCGGCGGAGTCAAAAACGTACATAACGCGGAACAGCCGAGGCAGGTACATAAAAAACGCACAGCAAGGCGTGTTCCGTGATTTCAGAAAGGCAAATGAATGAATAATTTCACCAAAAATCAAAAGATATTTACAATTCCGAACATTCTGTCAATAATACGAATACTGTTGATACCGATACTGTTCTATCTTTATCTTGTGCTCGAAGACCACTTGCTTTTTGCGTGTGTGCTTGCAGTCTCGTATTTGTCGGACCTTGCGGACGGTATTATCGCACGTAAATTCAATATGATCTCAGATCTCGGCAAAGTGCTTGATCCGGCAGCCGATAAACTTACTCAGGCGTCCATGCTGATCTGCATTTCGCTTACTCATCCGCAGGCGTGGGTTCTTTTCGCGCTTTTGGCAGTGAAGGAAGTCACTATGGCACTTTCCGGCTTCTTCGCGGTTAAACGAACGGGCGTTGTATCCGGCGCAAAATGGTATGGAAAAGCTTGCACCGTGGTTCTTAATCTGATGTTTGCACTTATGCTCTTGGTTGAACCGTCCGGAAATGTGTTCGTTGTGCTTTTTGTCGTTTGTGTTGCGGCAATGCTTGCGTCCGCAATAGCTTATGTCCTCTTTTTTACGATGCATTACGACGAAAAGAAGCAAGATGAGAAAAACGTGTAAACATACGCGTAAGCATACCGATATAATAAAATTCCTCCGCGTTTATTCGCGGAGGAATTTTTTGTTGATATGATATATTATATGAAGAATTTATTTTATTGCTTTATTTGCAACCGCATTGATGTTGCCTGCGCCCATTATGATAACATTGTCACCTGTCGATGCGGTTTCAATAATGTATTTTGCAATGCGGTCAAATTCGCTTCCGTCCGCACCGAGCTCACCTGAATAAATGACGTACTTGCCGTACTTTTTTGTCTCGCCTGCAAGCATTTCGGAAGAAATACCGTATATGTCATCCTCGCGAGCCGCGAAAATGTCAGCCAGAATCACAATGTCGGATATTGAGAGCGCCTGTGCAAATTCAGAGAACAGCGCTTTTGTACGTGTGTAGGTGTGAGGCTGAAAAACTGTTATCAATCTTCCACCGAAACATTTTGCTGCGGACAAAGCAGCTTTTATCTCTGTCGGATGATGTGCGTAATCAAGATAAATGTCGGCTCCGGCGGATGTTTTTCCGACGTGTTCCATGCGGCGAGCCGCGCCTTTGAATGTTTCAAGTCCGCGTTTGACGGCATCGACGGAGATTCCGTTTTCAATTGCCGCCGCCGCAACAGCAACCGCATCGGAAACATTGTGAAGTCCGGCTTCGGCAAGCAATATACGAGCGATAGGAGCGCCGGCGCGCTCAAGTGTGAATTCGGAACCATGCGGCATAAGCTTTATGTTAGATGCGAAATATTCGTAATTTTCTTTTTCTTGTAAGTCGGAATCAAGCTCCGTGCCGTAACGTACGAGTCTGCACGCAGCGCCGGACGCTGCCGCTCTCACATTTGCGTCGCTTCCGTTTACAACCGCAAGTCCGCTTACGCGCGCAAGACATTTGGAAAATGAGTCCTTGACCATTTCAATGTCGGTAAAATAGTCGGGATGATCCATGTCGATGTTCAAGATAACGGCTGTTGTCGGATAAAACGACAAAAAAGCATCTTTGTATTCGCACGCTTCATAAAGGAAGTAGTCGCGTGCACCTGTTCTGTAGGTGCATCCGAGTTCGGGAATGACAGCACCTGACGAGATCGTCGGATCGCAGTCGGCGGAGATCAAAACCGACGCGCACATTCCTGTGGCGGTTGATTTTCCGTGCATACCGGATACTCCGATTCGGATTTTGCAGTCGTGCATAAGCCAACCGAGGTAATCGGCACGTGATATTCGCGGAATTCCGAGTTCACCTGCGCGAACATATTCCGGGTTGTCAATCGGAACGGAAACTGTGTAAATGAGAGCATCTGCACCGATTATATTATCGGCAGAGTGACCTATGTGAACTGTTATTCCGTCCTTAACGAGACGTTCGGTAGCTTCGGAAACCGATCTGTCGGATCCGGATACCGTATATCCGCGGGCGGCGGAGATGGCGGCAAGCGATGACATATTGACTCCGCCTATACCTACGAAAAAGATGTGTTTTGCTCCCAAAAGAAGTTTGCTGATTTTTTCGGCACCGTAGCGTGTATTTGATGTGTTCATTTTGTGACGATCCTCCGAAAATTGTCGTTGTTAAAATAAAGTACAAAAATAATTTATAAAGCTGTTGTAACTCTCAAAAAAATAGTTAATAATTTCAATGTAGCATAGAAATATCAAAAGGAATACAATTTGCGATCACCCAATAAATATCAATCAAAAAGGAGACTTGAAAATGGTAATCACAGACGTAAAGATCAGAAAAATGTTTGAGGAAGGACCGATGAAAGCGGTGGTGTCAGTCACATTCGACGACGCCTTTGCGATACATGATATCAAACTGATTTCCGCAAACGATAAGCATTTCATCGTTATGCCCTCTAAGAAAGTTTCGGACGGCACATACCGCGATGTATGTCACCCGATAAACGCGGAATTCCGTGCTTCGATCGAGACGGCAGTACTTGAAGCGTACGAAAACGCTTTGAAAGAAGCAAACGAATAACATCCGAAAACGGACTCGAACATCGAGTCCGTTTTTTGTTCCGTAAAAAGATTATATCACGCTGAAATTTGAATTGCAACCTTGCAAGAGAGAAATAAAGTTGTTCGGACGAAAATGAAAAAACAAAAAAGTACGGATTTTTCCCGCAGATGCAGACAATCGTTGCAAAATGTGATACAATATCATAAAAAGATTTCGTTTTCACCGCCGTTTGCCTCAATGGTATCGGATGTGTATACGGAGAAAACGTCAGGAGGAACATGACCGACTATGAAAATGACATTTCGGTGGTACGGCGAGGGAAATGATAAAATAAGCCTTGCCGATATCAAACAGATCCCCGGAGTAGACGGCATTGTGTGGGCGCTTCATCACAAAATGCCGGGCGAAATTTGGGA
>CAZPJU010000044.1:0-10338 GCA_964586965.1 uncultured Lachnospiraceae bacterium
CTGCCCAGTAGTTAACGCCGTTTACATAGAATGTAGCGCCGTTAGCTTCGGGATCATCTGTCATGAAGTTGGGCATGCCTTCGCAAGTACCAACATTTTCACCGTTAACGTAAAGGTTTGTTGTGTATGTATCGGTAGCTTCGTCATAAACACCGGTAACTACAACGTATGTCCACTGGAGATCGATGTCAGCAGGTGTATCATACTGAGCTGCTTCTTCGGGAACGATCTCAAGACGAGCGCCTGCGGAGTCGTTGGAACCGAGTGTGATACCGGGCTTTGCCCAACCAGCGGAGATGTCAACGTTCCAGATACCGATCCAGCATTCGCCGGAACTCTGATCCTGAGGGCCAGCCCACATATAGGGGTGGATAGCATCATCGCCAGCCTCTTCCATGATCCACATACCGAATGTGAAATCGCCTGTGAAGTATGTTTCGGTAGAGAAGCCGTCGCCTTCACCCATGCAGAATGCATAGTTGCCGGCAGGAGCAGCGTTTACCCAGTAGCATTCTTCATCTGTCCAAAGAGCGTCTTCGGAGAATGTGTCAACAAGACGTGCTACAGCTTCGCCTGTAACTTCGTTTACGAGGTTACCTTCGAACTTGAAGTATGCTTCGAGGTTTTCAGTGGGAACTTCCACAGCTGATGTAGAAATAACAAGAGATGTAGCTACCATAGCTACAACAAGAAGAGTTAAAAGAACTTTCTTCATTTTTTCTTTCCTCCAAATAATTTGAGTTACGCCGTCGAACGGCGTCTGTCTCATTGTGTTTTATATTTTACTTCATTTGCGCTGTTTTGTCAAGACATCTATTTTCAATTTGTACACATTTACAAAAACCGCCGTCATCACATGGTTAAAAATCCGATTTTCGAATTTGTTTTTTGTCGTTTTTGAACAAATTCAGCGGACAAGTCGTTCAAACGACGAACACAACTTGTTAAAAAAGACCGTGCGAAGCACGGTCTTTTTTATTCGTCATCGAGTGTTAATTTTTGCCCAGAGCCGAAATACAGTTCACGGAATGCGGCGGCGGAAATGCCCTCGTGATATTTGAAGAACTTATGGAAGCTTTTTGTATTCGCAAACCCCATCGTCTCCGATATATCCTTGATCTTCATATCGGTCGAAAGCAAAAGCTCGCGGATACGTTTCAAGCGCACGGCATCTATGTATGCCTTTACGCCCGGTTTATACCGCGCCTTGAACAGGCGCGTTATATAATCTTCATTATAATTAAAAGCGGCTGCAACATCCGAAACCTTGAGCGGTCTGTTTGAATTTTCCGAGATCCACTCACAAATCGCAAAAAGTCTCGAATACGGTGCGTCCTCATCAACAGCGCCGGCGCGCATCAATTCAAACAGCACAAGATTCAACGCGCAAGTACAAGCGTCGCCGTCATACTCCGGCGAGCGCGAATACAAAATCAATTCGCGGAACAATCGCGTTATACGTTCGAATTCCGGTGTGCTTTTCATCGGCAACGTACCGAGTTCTCCCGAAAAATGCGCCCAATAAAGCTCCGCGGTTTCCGCATTTTCGCGATATCCGTATCTGCGTGAACCGGCAGGTAATATTGCCGCCTCGCCCTCGGACAGGGTAAATCTGTCGAAACCGACGCCGATATATATCTGTCCCTTCGTACACCACAAAAGCTCATGCGTCCGTGTATTACTCGACGGATGCAACCATCCTTTCGGTGCAACTATTTTTCCGGCAACGGCGTAGCTTACATCAAAATTCATTTCCCTCTCCTTTCGGACTTTTCGGAAGCGTTCGAAAAGTAGGATTTTTGCACTTCCGTCAGATTATATTTTATCAAAAATTCGGTAAAAGCGCAAGGTTTTTATCATTAAAATATGCCGTGTCCATCCGAAAATCATTGAAAAAGGCAGTCGTTTATGTTATGATGAAGTGATTCGGACGCATTTCGTTGCTTCTTAACAAGAGCGTCACACGTCCGTCACAGTCAAATGATAACATTTTATTTACAAAAAGCTATATGCATACGGAGGGATCGGATTTGATCGAGGTAAAGCACCTTTCCAAAAAATACGGTACAAATCTCGCTGTTGATGACCTTTCTTTCACTGTCGAATCGGGAAAAATTTACGGTTTTCTCGGTCCGAACGGCGCCGGAAAATCAACAACGATGAACATAATCACAGGCTGTCTCGCCCCCACGTCGGGCGAGGTTTTAATCGACGGCCACAGCATAATAGAGGAGCCGGTGGAGGCGAAGTCCCGCATAGGTTATCTGCCGGAGCTTCCCCCGCTCTACACTGACATGACACCGCGCGAATATCTCGCTTTCGTTGCCGAAGCAAAAGGAGTTCGCAAAGACAAGATCAAAGACGAAATCGAGCTTGCGATGCGCGAAACAGCAACGCTCGATGTTGCGGATCGTTTAATCCGCAATCTCTCAAAAGGATATCGTCAGCGTGTCGGCATCGCGATGGCGATGCTGGGAGATCCCGACATAATCATTCTCGACGAGCCCACGGTCGGTCTTGACCCGCAGCAGATCATCGAGATCCGTGACCTGATAAAATCGCTCGGTCAAGATCGAACGGTAATTCTTTCAAGTCACATTTTGACAGAGGTTGCAAGCGTTTGCGACAACATCATAGTTATCGCTCACGGCAAGCTCGTCGCAAACGACACAATGGATGCTATTGCGGAATCGCTCAGATCCGAAAATATCATGAAGCTCACCGTTAAGGCAACTCCCGACGAGGTTAAGGCGGTATTGTCTGCCGTCGAAGGTGTATCTTCGTTTGAGATTGTCGAAGAAAGCGACGAAGCAACGTCCGTAACCGTCAAATATCCGACAAATCTCGACCTGCGCGAAACGATATCTTTCGCTTTCTCCGACATAAGACGCGCCGTTTTGAATATGTCGGTTGAGGAAGAAGATCTCGAAGCCATCTTCCTTAAACTCACAGAAGCCGACAGCGACAACACCGACGAAGATAACGTTGACGTTGAAGATGATGTCGAGGACGAGACCGACGAAGATGATGAATTTGAGGACGAGGACGAGGAAGATTACATCTACGATCCGAAGGATTATCTTACCGAATCCAGTCCCGTCGAAGCCGAATACTTTGAAGAATCCGACGTTGAAATCGACAATGACGACGACAATGATAAAGGCGATGACGACGGCGATTACAAGCCGCTTTTCGGCGGAAAGTGAGGATAACCAATGCTTGCTATATATAAAAAGGAAGTAAAATCATACCTTTACAGTGCGATCGGCTGCGTAATGATCGCAATAACGCTTGCCTTCATGGGCTTTTTCACAACGCAGATCAATTTTCGTTCCGCTTATCCCGCATTCGAATATTCGCTCGGATTTATGATAATTTACTGCATTTTTCTTATCATTGTCCCGTTTATCACGATGCGCTCCATCGCGGAAGAACGCCACTCCAAGACCGAGCAGCTCCTTTTCTCCCTGCCGATTCCCGTTTATAAGATCGTTCTCGCAAAATATTTTGCTCAGCTTACTGTTTTTGCGATTCCGATGTGTATTTCCGCGCTCTACCCTCTCGTGCTCTACGCATACGCAGATCCCGGTGTCGTAAATCTCGGTTCCGCATACAGTACATGGTTCGTGCTTATACTGTTGCTCGCCGCGATGGTGGCTATGGGAATGTTCATTTCCAGCCTCGTTGAAAATCAGATCATCGCCGCGGTTTCGACGGTTGGCCTGTTCCTCGTACTTTATTTCATGTCGAACATCACTTCCGCCCTCTCAACAAGCGCATCCGCATCTCTCATCGGTTTTTGCGTGCTCGCGCTGATTTTCGGTGCGATCATTTGGGCGGTAACAAAAAACCTCGTAGCCGGTGGCATCGGCGCGGCACTGCCCACTCTCGGCTTGCTTATTTGGTACATCATCACCCCCGACGCATTCACGGGACTTTTTGCGGAATTCATCGGCAAGCTTTCGATTTTCGACAGATTCCTTGCCGTCGTTTCCTATCGTAATCTCGACCTTACCGCTATCGTATACTATATTTCGATAGCATTCGTTTTCGTTTTCATCACGATTCAATCCGTGGAAAAACGCCGCTGGAACTAAGGAGGTTTTCATGGACAACAACGTAAAAAAAGAAAGCGCCCTCCGTTCGCTCAAGCTCGGCGGATACAGCATCATACTGACGGCGATCGTTATTGTTGCCGTTGTTATAGTAAATTTGATCGCAAACGCACTTCCGACCAAATTTACTCAGATCGACCTTTCCGGATCCGATGTATATCAGATTTCGGAAGAATCAAAAAAGCTCGTTGACGCACTTGACACAGACATAACGATATATTATGTATCAACGACATCGGGCAGAAACGCAACGCTCAACAATTTCGTTTCGAATTACGCTTCCATGTCAAAGCACATCAAAGTGGAATACGTCGATCCCGAAGAAAATCCTTCATTCACAAACGATCACGACGTTACCGAGGAAAACAGCCTTGTCATTTCGTCAGAACTTCGTTCCGAGACAGTACTCTATTCCGACATTTATGAATTTTCGGAAGAAATCCAACAGGAATATTACTCTCAGTATTATTACTATTATGTAATGAACAATTATGACGAGCAGTATGCGATTGAAAACATCTATTCTTATGACGTCTTCGACGCCGACAACGAAATCACATCCGCCATCGACTACGTTACAACGGATAAACTTCCCACCGTCTACACGCTCACGGGTCACGGCGAAGCGGATCTTTCGACAACGATCCTCTCCATGCTCGATTACAGCAATATTGTCACCGAATCTCTCAATCTCGTTTCGTCCGAGATCCCCGAAGAAGCGAGCATGATCGTCATCAACGTCCCGACCTCAGACCTTACGGAATCGGAAAAGGAAGCGCTGCTTTCCTACATCGACAAAGGCGGTAAAGTTTTGGCTGTAACGGACGCGGATCATTATTCGCCGGAAGATATGCCCAATCTGACAGCGGTTGCAAATCATTGCGGACTTACTTCGCACGACGGCATCGTGCTTGAGGACAACACAAACTATTATTCGCAGTACAAATATTTCCTCGTCCCTCGCCTGCAAAACTGCAAGATCACAGAATCCGTAAGCAACATAAGCAACGTAACGCTCGTTATGAGTAAGGCTCATTCGATAGAAGAATTAGAGGATTATGACGGTTCGATGACGGTATCTCCCATTATCCTCACTTCCGACTCGGCATACATCATTGGCGACAAAGAGGAAGTACGCGAGAAAAAGGACGATGACATCTCCGGTCAGTTCTATCTCGGTGCGATCGCGGAGGATTCCTCAACAGGCGGTTCATTCATTTGGTATTCCTCGTCGCTCATCTGCGATGATATGTCTTATTATTACGTCAACTACAACAATCTCTACATCTATCTTTATTCGATAACAGAATCTTGCGAAAAACCCGCAACAATCTCCATTGATTCCGTTGCGCTCGCAACAGCATCCAGCATTACATTCACCGAAGCCGATATAATCACTTGGACTGTTATCATTCAAATAATTATCCCGCTTGCGGTTCTAATCCCCGGCATCGTAATTTGGATCCGCCGCCGCAGACGTTAAAAGGAAACAGCTCATGAATTCAAAAAAACGCAAAGAAAGAAAGCAAATGATAAGCATTGCCGTCGCCGCTGCGATACTGCTTTTGCTTATTATATTGTATTTCGTAATAACAAACGCCGTCAACGGTAACGACGGCGAAACCGACACAACGGATACACAAGCTCCGATGGACATCGGTACATTCACCATTGCGGACGAGGAGTATTCTAATCTTTCCGCGCTCTCGTACACGTACAGCGGTGAAAAGCTCGATTTTGAGCTTTCAGACAACAAATGGGTGCTGAAAGACGATCCAGAATTTCCGATAGATCAGGAAAAGATCTTTTATATGGCTCAATCCGTATCGGATTACGGCGGGTTCCGCCGTCTCAACTACACGGACGAAAGCATCGAAAACTACGGCTTTGACGAGCCCCTTTACGATATTTCCGCAACCTACACCGACGACGACGGAACTCACACAAACCGATTCCGTATCGGTGACAAAAACTCTCTGACAGGCTATTATTATTTCTATCAGGACGGCTCAAGCTACGTTTACATGGTAAACAATTCGATCTTCCAGTATTTTTCCTACATGAAGTCGGATCTGTTCGTTTCTTATGACGTTCCCGGTCCCGATGTAAAGGATATGACGGCTTTGACGGTAACCTACGGCGAAAAGATTATAGAAGTCGAAATTCCCGAATCGGAAGCCGTTGAAGATGAGGACGGAAACATCGAATATTCCCCTGCGGAAAAGATCATGTCCGCTATGTATCACGAGCTGAGACTCAAATATAAATATTGCGTCGATTACAGCGTGACAGACGCCAAAAAGGCAGAATACGGTCTTGATGAACCAACGCTTTCCGTTAAACTCGACTATGTTCGATATCAGTCCGTTTCAACAGAGGAAGGAACGTCGGGTGCACAAATAAGTTATGATGACACTTTCTCCGTTCACTTCGGCAACAAATTCACAGAGGTGACAAAGGACGATGACGGAAAGGAAACAACTGTCGAAAAAATCTATTTCATAACAGATTATTCCGACATCGTTTACTCTGCCGATTATGCGACTTATCTTGAGATATTCGTTGCGGCAGGACTTGAATAAAGTCCGAAAAAACAAGAAAAATCAAGCAAAAGTCGGATTTTCGCTGTTGACATCGGCAAAATAATATGTTAAAATAAGCCGTTGCGTAAAAGCAACGGCTTTTTGCTGTGCTTTTATGTCTCCTTACTGCCGTAAAATACAACAACAATACGGCGGTCATTTACAGTCCATGAGGAGGTATTAAACATGGAAAACATCAAGAACACCTACGAAGTCCTCTTTGCCCTCAGTGTTAAGAACGGCGAAGAAGCGGTAGAGGCTGCAAAAGAAAAGATCGTAAGCCTTATCGCAGACAACGCAGAGATCGTTGCTCAGGACGTTTGGGGCAAGCGCAAGTTTGCTTATCCCATCAATTATCAGAACGAAGGCTACTACGTACTCGTTTACTTCAAGTCTGCTCCCGAATTCGTAGCAGAACTTACACGAGTTCTCGGCATCACAGAAGAAGCTCTCCGCTACATGGTTCTCACTGTTGACGAAAAGAAGCAGACCATCAAGACCGCTTCCGCAGCAGAGGAAGAAACAGTTGCCGAAGCTCCCGCTGAGGAAGTTGTTTCCGAAGAGGAAGTTGTTGTAGCCGAAATCCCCGCTACCGACGCTGAATAATGAGGCGCGACGATGGCAAACTTCAATCTTAACAAGGTTATTTTAGGCGGAAGAATGACTGCTGACCCCGAACTGAAGATGACATCTTCCGGCATCCCCGTTACCACGTTTTCGATCGCCGTCAATCGCCGCTTCCAATCCAAGAGCCAGGACGGTCAGCAGCAGGCTCAGCAGGCTGATTTTATCAACTGCACAGCATGGCGTAATACAGCAGAGTTTGTTACACGCTATTTCCGTCGCGGAAGCTCCATTTGCGTAACAGGTTCTATCCAAACAAGATCTTGGACAGACCAGCAGGGACAAAAGAGATACGCTACCGATGTCGTTGTAGACGAAGCTCACTTCGTCGATTCCAAGGGCGAGGGCGGCAACTCCGGTTACACTCCCGACGCATACGGCTCTCCCGCATACACGGGCGGCACAACTGCCCCCAAGTTCGAGGAAATCTCGGACGATGACGATCTTCCGTTCTGATCGGACGATCGCATATTAACGAAAGGATAAGGTTTCAGATAATTATGGATAACAACCAGAACACGGCTCCCAAGACCGAAAAGACCGAAAGCACACAGCGCAACTATCGTCAGGCACCCAGAAGAAGAAAGAAAGTCTGCGTTTTCTGCGCTGAAAAAATCGACTACATCGACTACAAGGATACAGCACGTCTCCGCAAATTCGTAAGCGAGCGCTCTAAGCTCCTTCCCAGAAGAATCACCGGTACTTGTGCAAAACATCAGCGTCAGCTCACGCTCGCTATCAAGCGTTCGCGTCAGATGGCTCTCATGCCCTACATCTCCGACTGATTTTAATCAAAATCGCAACAAAAAAAGATCGCTTCTTTCCAAAAAGAAGCGGTCTTTTGCGTTTACAGAAAAAGCGGTCGAAGCTGACGACCGTCAAGCGCCGCCGACAGCGCTTCCGGCAAAAGTCTGAAATCGGCAACGAGAGAATGCGGCTTTTTCACAATATCGTCCTGCCGCATCGGAACGAAAAACACGTTTTTTCGCACGATAAGCTCGCCTATGTTCCTAAGATTCGCCCCCATCGCATCATTTGAAGCAAGCGCAATCACAAGCTTGCCGCCGTTGCGCAGATGCGCCTTCGCCGCCATTGTGACGGGAGTGTCCGTGACAGCACATGCAAGCTTTGCAAGCGTATTCCCCGTACACGGACTTATAATCAGCGCATCAAGCGGTGTTTTCGGGCCGAGCGGCTCAGCGTCGTGCACCGTCATTATCGGCTTGCGACCGCAGATCACCTCAACGCTCTCTATAAGCGACTCCGCTTTGCCGAATCTCGTGTCCGTTGTTGCAGCAGCGACGCTCAGTATCGGGCACAGCTCATAGCTTCGCGAAAGTAACTCAAGCACCGTAAGTGACTCTCGATGCGTGCAAAACGATCCGCACATCGCATATCCTATCATATTGCGCCTCCCGAATATCTCATTCTCTGCATTATCTCCCCTACAATGATCCTCGCCGCTGACACAGGCGCATATTTCCCCGGCAATGACGATGCACGAACGGCTCTGATCCCGATTCTGCGTGCCTCCGTGATGTCAATTCCATACGGCGACGAAGCAAGGTCGATCACAAGCGTCTCGTCCGGAATGACATAAAGACAACACCCCGTCATAAACATTACCGGAACCGTATTGATCACTGCGTCGTAGCCGAGGGCAAATTCCGCAAGTCTTACTCTGCCGTCCGTAATATCTCTTGTTTTGTATCCGGCAACATCCGCCATAGCAAGTTCGCTCCTGTTCCGAGCCATGACCGTCACCTCAGCGCCGAGCGAAGAAAACACACGTGCAACACACTTTGCAACTCGCCCCGAACCTATCACAAGTATCCTGCTTCCGTGAACGGAAATCTTTTTTTCCGTCATAAAGATATCAAGTGCCCCCTCGGCTGTAAGTTGCGCGTTTTTCACGGTAAAGCTCTCAGATTCATAATAATCCGTGAGCGACAATTCACGTTCTCTGCAAAGCGCTTTGAAGAAAGAATCCGTCTTTCCGGCATAGATCTCCGCGCCGTGCTCCACTGCGTCGAGGATCATTTCAATCGGCGTCAACGCACCGCTTTTTTCATTCAGATATATACTGTTTTTGGCAGCCGGAAGCGGAAAAACAATCGTTCCGCATCCGCGAACCGCTTCCGTAGCGCTCTCGCATTTGACTGTGCCGAACACAGACTCGGAAACTCCGTAAACATTGACCCCTTGCCCCTCCGACGCAAAAAATTCCGCAACAAGGCATTGCCTTTCATCGCCGCCGAGGACCGCCATGCGATTTGATTTATTCATTATCAAAAACCTTCCAACACATTATTACGGTATCATTATATGCGACGGGTTCGCCATCCGCGATTTGCACATGAACAAAAAAAGCACGCATACGCGTGCTTTTTTATTTTACACAGTCGGACCTCCGGAGCCGGGGCCGAGTCTTTGCGGAATTTCACCGACTTTTTTTGCCCAGACAGCAACGCCATCGTTTGTCAGTCCCGTCAAAACTATTGTGGGCACGCCGTTTTCCGCATCCCATGCTGTAAGCGCCTTGCATTTAGCCGTATGTCCGCCGCCGAGGTCGATTTCTACACCGCAGTCACCATCGTGACTCCACTTGATGCGAGTCAGGCTTGAGATATGCATTGTTCCGCCGGGCATTATCGTTGCCGGCGCGGAGCCTATAACGGTCTGAGGAATCGAGGGCGTAAGCGTGATCCACTCATATTTTCCGCAGATTTCTTCGACAGGTATCGGTTGTATCGGTTCGCCTGCGTAATTTTCGGGAGATACCATCGGCCAACCATCCTCGGACCAAACGATTCGTCTTATATGCATTGTGGATTCCACCGGCTTATAAACGCCGTACGGTCGAATATGGCAAACAAGGTACCAGCCGTCCTCGTCAGCAAGTACGGAATTGTGTCCCGGCCCCATCCAACCTCTCGAATTTTCAAAACGATAGCCTGCGGCTATCATAAGTCCCGTTTTGTAATCGGGATCCTCCGTGTCCGTCATTTCCCTGCCGT
>CAZPJU010000045.1:0-10074 GCA_964586965.1 uncultured Lachnospiraceae bacterium
ATGTTCGGCTGATAATCGAGCTTGTGCTCGGAAAGCTTACTTTCGAGGATTCCGAGAGTAAGTCTTGTTCCGTAAACGGGAACGTGAAGTGTTCGGAGGACGTAAGGCAGAGCGCCGATGTGATCCTCATGACCATGAGTTATGAATATGCCGCGGATCTTGTCCGCGTTTTTTTCAAGGTACGAAATATCGGGGATCACAAGGTCAACGCCGGGCATATCCTCGTCCGGAAACGCAAGACCGCAATCGACTACGATAATATCGTTCTCATATTCGATGACGTACAAATTTTTGCCGATCTCATCAATTCCGCCGAGCGCGAATGCTTTGATCTTGCCTAATATTGGTGTTTTTTTTCTTCTTGCCATGATGTTCCTTTCTTAAAGAAGTTGGGTGTCGATTACGGACACGGGTGAATATAAATATATGTAAAGATGTGCGGAAAACGTCGCGCACATCAATAAAATCTCAATTTATCATATCACTTTAATGCCGTTTTGTCAAGCGGATATCGGTTTGACGTATCAGTGCAGGAGAAATATAAGCAGGGATGCCGCGGCGGAAACAAGAACACCTGCCGCAAAGAAGATTATATGCACGATACGTTCGAACCTTTTTCGTTTTCGAGAGTTTTCGGTGATTTTTCCGTCCGTTATTCGAACGGCTTCGCGCAGAAGTTCGTCTTTTTTGCATTTTTTTGCGGACGGAGCGTTTTGACGCAATATAAAATATGCCGATTCGAAAAGTTCGCTTTCCGGATTTTCGATTTTTATCATTCTTCGTTCACAGCCCTTTATCATACCTGACCTCTTTCTTTTTTTGTTTGTCGGTATTATCGACGCTGTGTTGGCAATATATTCAAAAAAGAGCGATGGTGAATAAAAAAGGCTCACAGAGCCAAAATAAATTCACAAATCGTGCGACAAAAATTCGATTTTGATGTGCATAAAAACAGTGAGAAACGGTTATGAACGAAAAAAGAATTGCCGCTGTCATTATGGCGGGCGGCAGAGGAGAGAGGCTCTCTCCCGTTACCGATACGCTTCCCAAGCCGATTGTGCCGATCGGAAAAGGAAACGCGCTCGGATGTGGGGCGCGGATGCTTTTTGAAGCAGGTGTAAGCGAATGCGCCGTTACTGTCAGATATTTGGCGGAAGAAATAAAAAGATTATGCGGCGACAGCTTGAACGGAGTGAATATTAAATATTTTGAGGAATCACGTGCATTCGGTACGGCGGGCGGCGTGCGAGCCGCCGCGGATCGCTTCGGATTCGGTGACGAGTTGATTGTTGTGTCCGGCGATGCCGTTGCGGATTTTTCGATTTTGCGTGCGTTGGCGGTACACAGACTTAACCAAGCGGCGGCAACGTTGGTGCTTGCGCGCTCGTCCGCGCCTGAACGGTACGGCGTTGTCGTTACGGATGGCGACGGAAGAATTACGGATTTTCGGGAAAAACCCGTTGATGTGCTTCCGGGTGCGCTTGTTAACACGGGAATATATGTGCTGTCGCGACGAGCCGTGGAGATGATACCGACGTCATCTGAGTATGATTTCGGACGGGAACTCTTTCCCGAAATGCTGAGACGAGGTGAGCGTATATTCGGCTGCACGGGAGAGGGATATTGGTGCGATATGGGTACACCGGAGACATATCTTGAAGTGTGCCGAGACGCGGCAACGGGCAAAATACGAGGACTTGACGCCGAGGTTGATGTATCGGGGGCGATTATTGGAGAAAATGTACGAGTCGGAGACGGTAGTGTGCTTGCAGGCTCCGTTTTGCATGACGGTGTCAGCGTCGGCTGTGACGTAAGAGCAAACGGTGCGATTCTTTGTCGAGGCGTTACGGTTGGTTCTCGCGTAAGCATCGGTAAAGGAGTTGTTATCGGAGAGGGAAGCTACATCGGAGATGGGATACGACTGCCGGATGGAACAAAAATCGCACCGAACTCAAGGCTTGAATCCGGTGCGGGCGTATTTGCGGAAAATTTATAAATTTTCGGTAAGGAAACGGATCGCGTTTTTACCAATGACCCCTTCGATTTCTCCGTCGGTGAATCCGAATCGTTCGAGATGATCACGGAAGCACGGTACGGATCTGCAATCGGGGATAAGAGGATTGAACGGGATCCCGTCAAAATCGGATCCGAGTGCAAGCACATCTGCTCCGCCGAGGTTTTTTATATGTGCGGCATGACGAGCGAGATCCTCAAATCCGCCCTCTCCTCCGATAAAATCCGAGAAAAAGTTCAAGCCGATAATGCCGCCTGCCTTGGCAATGCGGCGGATCATGTCATCCGTGAGATTGCGTGGCGCACTGTGGACGGTACGTGCGTTTGAATGGCTGGCGATAAAGGGACGTGTTGCGATTTCGTCAAGTTCATAAAATGCTTTGTCGGAAAGATGAGAGACATCAATGATGATGCGGCGCGATTCGAGCTTTGCGACAAACTCTTTTCCGAGTGGAGTAAGTCCGCCCGTTTCGTCCTCGATTGATACGACGGAATCGGAATCGGCATCGTATGCGGGGGCGGCGAGACGGTTTCTGTGATTCCATGTCAATGTCATCATGCGGACGCCGAGCTTGTAAAGCTCGTCGATGCGTGAAAGCTTTCCTTCAATGATATCTCCTTCTTCGACCGATACGAGCGCGGACATAAAACCGTCGTCCGCATTTTTCTTCAGATCCGATCCTGTCAGCACTTGTCTGACGACGTCCGAATTCTTGGAAATTTCATCGTTAAGGCATGAGATAAGCTTGAGACAGCTTTCCCAAGGGTATTCGGTGCTTCCGATATCGACAAAAGCGGCGAAAACCTGCAAGGCGTATCCCGTTTCTTTCATTCGCATAAGATCGAGATGCGAGCCGTGAATAGATCGGAGTCCGTTTGTCAGCGCGCGATAAACGGTATCGACGTGAAGGTCTGCGATATACATAAAAAGTCTTCCTTTTTACTTATTTTAATGTGACGGCAGGGGTGCCGACGATATGTTCGGAGCCAACGGAGACGGCGGACGGAATACATTCGATCGTCAAATCTCCGCTTTCGTTGCGGAAGATCTCTCCGTCTGCGGAATATTTGTATGCGCCCTCAAATTTAACGTTTACCGCTTTGCGGAAGATGAGAATATCGGCAAGACGTGAGCTTGGGCCGTTTGTTTCGGGGTTTATGTGTGTGCCGTTTTTGTAATCTCCGACAAGGCTTAAAAAGCGAAGTCTGCCTATGTTTTTGATCAAAACGACGTCGAGCAGTCCGTCCGAAAGTTCCGCTGTCGGCGCTGCCATGAAACCTCCGCCGTAGTAACGTCCGTTTGCAACGGCGCAAAGCAGATATTCTCCCTCGAAAACTTCCTCGCTTCCGTCTGCGTAGGTCAAAACCACGCGCATAAACGTCGCTTTCTTTTGTATGAATTCAATCAAAACTCCGAGTATGTATGAAAACGAGCCTCCGATGATGCTGTTTTGCTTTATTTTGTTTGTTCGTTCGGCGACACCGCAGTCAAATCCGATGTTAACTTCGTTTATTGCGTATCTGTTATTATATTTTATGATATCGCACGGTGTTGTTTTTTCAAGCGCGCCGCTTACTCGATGAAAATCATTGCCGCTTCCCGTCGGTACGGGGATGAGAGTGACATCGGCAGATGTGCCTGCGAGCATGATTCCGTTGGCGACTTCGTTGAGGGTTCCGTCACCGCCGTAAACGTAGATGATATAGCTGTCATCATCGACTAAACGTTCTTTCAGATAGTCTACCGCGTCTCCCGGTTTTTGCGTTACGTAAATTTCGCCGTCAAGCGAATTTTTATCCGGGAGCAGACCTTTTCCTGCGGCGGGATTCATAAGATGTAATATTGAGGGCATGGCGAGAATAATCCTTTACTTTTGTAAATTAGCACGGTTTGCAAAATAACATTTGTGTAAAACCGGAGAGTTAAAAACGAGTTTTCCACAGGCTTACCTGTTGATAATGTTGAAAACTTTTCTTGTATTTTTAGCTTTTTTATGTCGGGAAATAGAGTTTTCCACAGCTTTGGGGAAACGACCGCCCGTTTTTGCACAACTTCCGACAATCATTTCGGCATTTGAGTAAAAAAATCCGGAGTTGCAAAAAATATCACTACCAGTATTTGCGATCGAGAGTGCGGAGCTGTACTGCTTCGGCAACGTGACGTCCCGAAATCGTTTCCGCGCCGTCAAGATCCGCTATCGTGCGCGCAACGCGCAGAATTCTGTCATAAGCTCGTGCGGAGAGCCCCATATTCGAAAAAGCACCTTCGAGTATACGAGCCGCGGATGCGTCCGGAGCGCAGAATTTGCGAATCAGTCGCGGTGTGAGTTCGGCATTACATCTGACACCGCCGGGAGGCGCGTCTCCGTCCGGAGAGGAAGCATATGCGGCGAGCCTGTCTGCGGCGACCTTGCGTGCGGCGACAACGCGTTTGCGTATGTCGGCGGATGATTCCGCTTCTGTGCTTTGCGAGGTCAGTTCCTCATACGACAGAGACGGAACTTCGACTTGAATATCTATTCTGTCGAGCAATGGCCCGCTGATTTTCGAAAGGTATTTGTGTATTTCCGATTGACTGCAAGTGCAGGGGTGTGTCGGATGCCCGTAATATCCGCATCTGCACGGGTTCATCGCACATACAAGCTGAAACGATGACGGATATGTAACTCTACCGTTTGCTCTTGTTATAGTTACTTCACGATCTTCAAGCGGCTGGCGAAGCGCTTCGGTTACGGCTTTGTTGAATTCGGGAAGTTCGTCAAGGAAAAGTACACCGTGATGTGCGAGTGAAATTTCGCCCGGCATCGGATTTTTGCCGCCTCCGACGAGACCCGGAGCGGACATTGTGTGATGCGGTGAACGGAACGGACGAACCGTGACGAGTCCTGCGTCTGCGGGAAGCGTACCGGATACCGAATGTATTTTTGTTGTTTCGAGCGCTTCTTCGAATGTCATGGGCGGAAGAATCGAAGGAATGCGCTTGGAAAGCATTGATTTTCCCGTGCCCGGAGGGCCGATCAAAAGCACATTGTGACCGCCTGCGGCTGCTATTTCGAGCGCGCGTTTTACTCGTCCCTGACCCTTTACGTCGGCAAAATCAAGACCGGATGCGGCAAAATCGTCATCACTCGGAGACTTGAATTCGACGGGGGAAATTACGGTTTCGCCGTTTAGATGCATAATAAGCTCTTTGAGATTTTCCACAGGATAAACCTTAACTCCGTTGACCACGGAAGCTTCGGCGGCATTTGCGCCTGTGACGTAAAATTCTGTAATGCCGTAATCTCGTGCGGCGGCGCACATCGAAAGTACGCCTCTTACGGGACGCAGTGAGCCGGAAAGCGAAAGCTCGCCGGCGAAGCATTTATCGTTAAGAGAGACGGTTCTGTTTATTATTCCGCTTGAATGAAGGATCGCGACAGCAATCGCAAGATCGAAAGCGGAACCTTCTTTGCGTTTGTCGGCGGGGGCGAGATTGAGTGTCAACGAATATTCTGGGAATCTGAATCCGCTGTTTTCGACAGCGGCGCGGATGCGCTCTTTTGATTCTCTGACGGCGGTGTCCGGCAGACCGACAAGCTCAAATCCGGGCAGCATATTTACGGCATTACATTCGGCTGTTACTATGTAACCGTCTATTCCGGAAAGTCCGGCACAAAAAGCACTTGACAGCATAAAAAACTCCCGACAACAAAATTATATACCTATTTTAGCATATAAAACGGTGATTTACAACTTGAAATGGGGCATAAATATGCCGAAAAGCGCGAAAAAATTCGAAAACGCCGACATATTGTGCAACGACCGCGCCTTGATTAATAAAATATATAAGGATATGTGACGCCTAATTCGGAGAAAACTCTTGAATTTTTCGTCGTAATCGGTTATCATATATTATGTATAAGTATCTGATTGAAAACGGAGGCAAAACTTAGTGTTTGGCTATGTAAAAGCGTACCGGCCGGAGCTGAAGCTTCGCGAAAACGAATTTTACCGTGCTGTGTACTGCGGCCTCTGCGCTTCGATGAAAGAGCTTACCGGTGCGGCTTCGACCTTTTCGCTTTCGTATGATATGGTCTTTCTTATCTTATGTCGTCTTGCCGCTTCCGGAGAGAGACCCCCGGTGACGCCGAAGCGTTGCTGTATGAATCCGTTTAAGCCGAAAAAGCGTCCTGTCATGTCAAACGGAGTGGAACTTAGGTATGCCGCCGCTGTTGCCGCGCTTTTGACGGAATGCAAGCTTGAGGACGATGAAGCGGACGAAAAAGGCGTTAAACGTCTGGCGAAACGTATGCTTTTGCCCGCTTCAAAGCGCAGACTTGTGCGTGCAAAAGTGCCGTCCGAGCTTGAAGCCGAGGTGCGAGGGAAACTCAACGAGCTTTATACGTTTGAGGCGCAAAAGCCAAACAAAATCTCGCCGCTTGCGGAGCTTTTCGGAGAACTGCTCGGAACTATCTTCGCCTACGGTTTTGACGGAGCGACGGCACGAATACTTTACGAGATAGGGCGCGGTACGGGAAGGTATATTTATATTCTCGATGCTGCCGACGATGCCGAGGACGATATTAAATGCGGCAGATACAATCCCGTCGATGCCGTTTACGGCAGTTTGACGGACTCGGCAAGAGACGAGCTTTTATCGGTGATAAAGTTGGAGCTTGCTCCTGCCGCTGCGGCATTGGAGCTTATTTCCGTCCCCGACGGTGGCTATCCCGAAACGCTCGATATTGCCAAAAACATTATTTATTTAGGTATGCCCAAGGAAGCGGAACGCATCCTTTGCGGCGATGAAAAGGTGTTAAATTGAAAGATCCTTACAAGGTACTCGGAGTAAGTCGCGACGCTACCGACGCCGAGATCAAAAAAGCTTATTACGAGCTTGCGAAAAAATATCATCCGGACAATTATGCAAACCATCCGCTGTCGGATCTTGTTTCGGAAAAAATGAAGGAAATCAACGAAGCGTACGACGCGATACGCGACGAAAGAGCCAACGGCGGCTCCGCTTATGCTCGCGCTTACGAGGATGACACGCGCTCGACCGGCAATTTCGCTCAGGTCAGAACTCTTATAAACGCTCGCCGCTTCGATGAGGCAGCCGCGATCCTTTATGCCGTGCCGTCCACGGAAAGAAACGCCGAATGGCACTATCTTTTCGGTTGCGTGATGCTCGGAAAAGGCAATTACGCGGAGGCGATCAGAAGCATTGAGACTGCGTGCTACATGGATCCATCCAATGCGGAATATCAGTCCGCAAAGAACAATATTCGCAGAAACGCTTCCTCCTACGGTAACGCATATTCGGCTCAAAATAACGCAGGTAACTGTGATTCCTGTGATTTGTGTTCGTCTCTCCTCTGTGCGGACTGCCTTTGCGAATGTATGGGGGGCGACCTTATACGTTGCTGTTAATATTATGAAAAATACAAAACGAATTGCTTTTTCGGGGGTTGCCGCCGCCCTGTCTGTTGTGATAATGTACATTGCTGGCATTACGGACATACTTTCGCTCAGCGGCGTTTTGGTTGCGGCGTTTATGATTTTGTTTATTTACATCGAATACGGAACGAAAACCGCTTTGTCTGTTTATGCGGCAGTTTCGGTAATTTCGTTTTTGATCCTTCCGGACAAATTTTCCGCGGCGGTGTATGTACTTTTTGCGGGATATTATCCCATTATCAAAACTAAATTCGAAAGAAAACCGAAGCTTCTTGCATGGACTTTGAAGCTTGTTTGCTTCAACGCGGTACTTATCTTAATGATGGTCGTGTCGCGATACATCGCTTATGCGGAAGCGGAGCTTCCCGTGATCGAAGCGGCGGTGTTTGTTTTGGCGAATCTTGTTTTTGTTATGGCGGATATTCTTGCGGGACGTCTTATCGTCCTTTATATTATCAAATACAGACCGCGGCTTCACAAGCGCGGACTATTATAAACGGAGATTTATAATGATAAAATCAATGACAGCCTTCGGGCGAGCCGTCGAGACGATCGGCGGTAAAAAGTACACGCTTGAAATAAAAAGCGTTAACAGCCGTTTCCTTGACTGTACGGTGAAATATCCCAGACAGTACGGCTTTATCGAAGAAAAAATCAAGTCCTATATATCCGAACGCGGAATCGTTCGCGGAAAGATCGACTGCTACCTCGGCGTTGAGGTCGTAGAGCAGCAGGGCGTTACGATCAATCTTGACAGCGCGCTTGCCGCGTCCTACATCGACGCGCTTCGCCGTCTTGCAGCCGAGCACGGACTTCACGACGATATAACCGTTTCGAGAGTTGCCGCGTTCCGAGATATTTTCACTGTCACACAGCCCGACGAGGATCTTGATGCAGAATGGGAGGCAGTCAAAACGGTGCTTGATCGCGCGCTTGACGAATTTATTTCCATGAGAGAGCGCGAAGGCGCAAGACTTGCGGCGGACGCAGAGCTTAAGCTCGTTGAAATCGAGTCTGCGGCAGCACAAATCAAAGCTATATCCGAAGAAAATATCGCAACTTATCCCGAACGTCTGACGGAGCGCATAAAAGCGCTGCTTGAGGTCGGCGGAGTTGAAATAAACGAGCAGCGCATACTTACCGAAGCGGCAATTTTTGCGGATAAAGCTTCCATAGACGAAGAAATCGTTCGTCTCGGCTCACACATTTCCGCATTCAGAGATATAGTTGCAACAGGAGATGCCGTCGGAAGAAAGCTTGACTTCCTCGTTCAGGAAATCAACCGCGAAACGAACACGATCGGTTCAAAGTCGCAGGATACGAAAATTGCGTACCTTGTCGTTGATGTAAAGAGCACAATCGAAAAGATCCGCGAGCAGATTCAAAATCTTGAGTGAGGCGCGGAGATGACACTTGTTAATATCGGATACAATAATATGGTGTCCTGCGAACATATAGTTGCCGTTATCGGAAGCGATACGGCTCCCGCAAAACGACTCATCGGTGAGGCGAAAGAGTCGGGGCGTGTCATAGATGCGACCTGCGGCAAAAAAACAGCGTCCGTAATAGTTACGGACAGCGATCATGTTATCCTTTCGGCGCTTTCGACAGAGTCGATAGCTTCAAGGATGGCTGGCGGCACATCGGAGTCCGCCGAATAAAATCGGATTAAAAATATACATAAAAAGAAAGGACAAAATTATTATGTCTATGATCTCTCCTTCCATTGATGAACTTACTCAGGGCAAGTTTAACCGCTATACTCTCGTTGTCGCAACTGCTAAGTGCGCTCGTCTCGTGACGAACGAATATTGCAAGCAGCGCGAATATGCGGAGGCGCTTATTGCAAATAAAGAAACGGATAAAACTCTTGTTTCCATGATAAAGCGCGAATTCCGTGATGAAAAGGCTGTAAAGAGCGCAGTTACAAGACTCGGAAACGGCGAATTCAAGATCGTTCCGCCCGATAACGGAAATTATTGATAAATCTTAAGGTACGGTAAAGTCGAAATGGAAAATGGATACGTCGGTGTTCGAATTCTCGATGCACCGATACACGCAGACCGTGAATACACCTACTATATACCGCGTGAGCTTGCGGATCAGATCCGTACCGGGGTATTTGTAAGTGTCCCTTTCGGCGGCGGTAACCGCAAGCGAAGGGCGGTCGTAACGTCCGTTTTTGACTCGACCGATGTCGAAAAATGCAAACCCGTCGCATCGGTGACGAATCCCGATGTGACTCTTACAGACGAGCTTCTCGGACTGTGTGCGTTTTTGTGCGAGCATACGCTTTGTACTTTCGGTGACGCAGTGCGCGTTTGTGTTCCGGGCGGCGCGCTTTCCAAGGTGGCGGAATATTATTCCGTTACCGATTCGGAGGCAGACGTAAGCGAACTCAATTCAAAAGCACAGTATGTGTACGGCTATATAAAGTCGCGCGGACGTGTTTCAGCCGCCGGATTGAAGTCTCATTTTGACGAAACGGATGCTACGCTCGACATTGTTTCCACTCTTGTTAAAAAGAATCTCGTTGAAAGAACATTCGATGTGTCCGAGCCGACAAATCAAAAACGCGAGACGGTCGTGAAGCTTGCCGTTTCCGCGGATGAAGCGAGAACC
>CAZPJU010000046.1:0-9878 GCA_964586965.1 uncultured Lachnospiraceae bacterium
CTGCGGAAGCGGAATATGCCGCCGCTTTACCGGAAAGGAAGCACGGCATATACGAACCTTCGACGTCACGTGGTGTAACCGAAACGCCGATGGCGTCGGGGGATTTTCCGTCAAGCACATCGAGTACCGCAAGCATTGCATCGGGCAGATTTTTAACATGAGCAAACACGGCGTCGGACTGTCTGAGACCGCGTTCTCCCTCTTTAACCGGTAACGGAATTTTTTTATTCAGCACTATCCGTCCGCCGATGCACAACGCCGCAGAGGTCGTATAGTTGCTTGTGTCTATTCCGAGCGTTATTTTTTCGGTCATTTTCTGTTCTTTTTCGGATACACGTCTTTTTCGATCGAAGTATCCTTGCCTATTTTCGAGAGAATTCCGTTAATGAACGACGGAGCACCTGTCGTATCATATTTTTTTGCAAGTTCAACAGCTTCGTTTATTGAAACATTGACGGGAATGTTTTTGATAAAATAAAACTCGTACACAGCAAGTCGTAAAACTGAAATCGTAACTCTGGACATACGCTCCGTTGACCATTCGAGCGATGCTGTTTTTATTTTTTCGTCTATCACATTAAGGTTCGCGTTAACTCCGAAATAAACATCCCTTATGTAGTCATTTTCTTCGGTTTCGCGGATCTCTGTTGCATTTTCGTATATTTCCGTTGCATCATCATCGGGTCTTGATGCCTTTTCATACAAAAGTTCGAGAACTGCTTCCCTGGCTTCTCTTCTTGTCATAATAATCCTCCATGCCGCCGCAAATGCAGTTTTTTTATTTACCGATATGCGTTAAACCGCATAATAATACAATTTTATTATATACCCAATATCCCCCAAAAGTCAATGACTGCGAGAAAACTATTATCGTTAACACGTAAAATTATTTTCTTTTAACGACCTGCACAGACGCAAATGTTCAAAATGTGATTATTTTTTGAATTTTTGCGCGGTATTATTGAACGTACCGATACAATGTGATATTATTAATATGATATACTGTAATAACAACACAAAAAGAAAGACTTAATTATGAAAAACAATCCCAATACATCCATAAAATCGGAAAAGCAAAGCTTCTGGAAGCTTCTTTTGACGAAAGTTATATATCCTTCATCGCTTATTTACACCGTTTTGACAATGATTTTTTATTTATGCGGACCTCTTTTCGACCTGACCGACAGATACATGGTTCTCACCCGAAAATCCGGTTTCCTGCTTCTTGTTTTTGCAATCATAACATCCGTTGCAAACATTGTTTTGACTCAGAAAAAATATAATCTTCACATTTCCCTGCGCGTTACAATCCATTATACCGCGATGCTTATCTCTTTTTACATACTTTTCCTCAGCGTTTCCGGTTATGACGCCGGAAAAAGCTCGACAATCATACTTCTGTTCGTATTCTCAATCATATACTTCATAATCTGCGGCATTGTTTTTGCCATTAGAGGCAAAGCCAAGAGAGTTCGTATAGATTCTTCCGAATATAAACGTATTTACGACTGATGGCAAACAAATCGTACAGCAAAAAAATACTGATCGCGCTGTTTTTGATTTTTTCTATAACTTCGCTTGTTGCGTGTTCGGGAGGAGATTCGGAACAATCAGATTCGCTCGATCAATCCGATTCCATACCGAATTTTCCGCCGACAGCCGACAAAGACGACGGTCAAATATCCGATAGCGACGATCACATTTTCATTCCAATCGAGAATAACGGTTCTTCGTCGCCTTCGATTGCGGTCACGCAGGATGAACTTGACGCTTCTCTGCTTCAAATCACGCAGGATCTCGGTGAAGAACATATTCAAAAATATTATTTTATTTGCGATTCCGCAATTTACGGCTTAAAATCGCGCGGTATGCTTTCCGACGGAAGAAATACCGACAGAATATTGACGGGAATTTCCTCGTCCATATCTCTTTCAAGCGGTAAAGATGCGCTCGTATATCTTCCGAAAACCGATTCCTTCATGTCAGTCTCTGATGCAGTTGTTACGGTCAATCCGGAATATTTGCTTATTTCCGTCGGCACCGATGAACTTATAAAACGTCCCGAAATATCGGAAACGGATTTTTACAACGCTTACAGAGCACTGATCTCGTCGATACGCAATGCTTCCCCCTCTACGATAGTTGTATGTATGCCCATACTCCCCGGATCCGACGGAGACGGACTTAACATTTACAAGGCTGAGACGTTCAACAAATACATTCACGCCTCCGCAGCTGAATTCGGTGCATATTACATCGACATTGCCTCGGCATTTGCAAATTCGTCCGGATATTTGAGAATAGACTGCGACGCAGGCAACTCCTGTCTAAATACAACCGGTTTGAAGCGGTTAATCGAACTGCTCAGAACATATAAAATTTCTGATTCATCAAACGAATAATATAAAACAGCCTCGAAGATTTCACTTCGAGGCTGTTTTTATGTTATTAACTTTGCAGATCACTTTCTGTAATCCGTTATAAATACGATTTCCTCCGGAAGACGCATATTAAGCTTTTCTCTTGCAACACGGATTATATATTCGTCATCATACGGTTTTGAAAGGTCGTTTTCCATTGAAAGGATCTCCTCCTCGCAACGTGATATTTGAGCTTCAAGCGCTTCTTTTTGCGCTAAAAGCTCCTGTTTTTCACTATTAAACGAGAAAATAGATATAATGCAAAGCACGGCAAATAAACCTACCGCAATTTTGAATATCAGATTTTCGCTAATCATTTCAAGCATAATTTTTGACCTTTTCCTTTTCCGCATTGTCCGATCTCACAGCTGAGCTGATTTCATCCAGCTTCTTTGTCAATGCTACATTCATATATTTTTCGGTAAGAACCGCGGAGCGCTTGCAAAGAAGCTTTCCGTATGCCATACCCAATGTTTTCGTATATATTTTTTTCAGTAAGATAAACGGCTTTATGCCGAAATACCAAATGTACCTGCACAGAGTTACAAATACAAACAAGATCGTTCCGACTGTTTTCCGAGTAAGAACACCAACTGTTTTCATGTATGTAAAAAATCCGATTGCGATTCCCAAAAGCGTATACCATCTGACAATTCCGTCGTTATAACTGTAATAAAACAACGTTATTGCAACTGCAAACACCAGCATATAGAGCAAATCTAACAAAATAAGTATAGCATCGGATATATGCTTTCCGAGCTTATTTTTACGTTGTTTTTGCTTACCTATCAGCGGCAGCTCGCATTCTGTGAATCGTTTTTCCGATTTTAGTCCACATCCCAAAAATGTACGGATCATGCGAAATATATCGTACACTGCGGCAGCTGCAATTCCGAACAGAAACGCATAAACGACAAGTTTTATTTCATCTGCCGCAAATACGTAGAGATCACTTTTCACGGAATTTGCTCCGCTTTTTGTCGGATCGCTTTTTTACGTCGTAGTACACGATTGCATCCACTGTTCCGCTGCACACCATATCTCCCGTTTCGGAATCGAATTTGTCAACGTGAAGTCCGCGCCCTTGAAGCGAAAGCCCGTCCTTTTCCGTTTTCATGATGATATTCGTTTCATCGAATCCTTCTATGCTGACTATACCCGTCAGCACTGTTGCACTGCGCTCGCACACGCTTATTCCGTGACTCTTTTTTAATGCATCCATCAGTCAAAAACTCTCCGCTTCTTCAGATTTTGATGCATTATATGCGAAAGTCGTTTATTCTATGACCTCGTACATAGAAGCAGCGTCCGCTTTTCCGACGTTATCTCTCACCTCAAGCACACGTATTTTCAACGTTTTCTCTCCGAATGTGATCTCAAGGATATCTCCGTTTTTCACATCGTATGACGCTTTGGCGCGTCTGCCGTTTACATTGACGTGCTCCGCGTCGCAGGCATTATTTGCAACGGTACGTCTTTTGATTATTCTTGATACTTTAAGAAATTTATCGAGTCTCATTTTTGTGGTTCCATTTTCCGACTTAAAGATTCGAAATTTCATGTCGGATTATGGGGATTTCCTCCTAAAAAGCATCGAGGGCGGTACCCCAATACGGGATACCGCCTTCGCGTTAATGTTAAATTATTAATTATTAAGGAATTACTTGATCTCTTCCTTAAGAGCCTTACCTGCAGTAAATACGGGAGTTTTGGAAGCTGCGATTGTGATCTTTTCGCCTGTCTTGGGGTTTCTGCCTTCACGTGCTTCTTTGTTCTTAATCTTAAATGTACCGAAGCCTACGATCTGAACCTTATCGTCGTTTGCAAGAGTATTTGTAATTGTTTCGAATACTGCGTTTACTGCTTCTTCCGCTTCTTTCTTCTTAAGTCCTGTCTTATTAGCTACTGCGCTGATAAGTTCAACCTTGTTCATAATAATAATTTGTCCTTTCGAATTTGTGGTAACTTACGGACTGAAATGTCCCTGAATGATTTTTTACATTATACCATACAGTTGCAAATTATGCAATAGATAAATGCAATATTTCCCTTTGTTTTTAAGGATTTTTATGCTTTATTCTATTCCACACCGCATCGAGTTCCGCCATACTCATTTCGGATGGATTGCGTCCTTCGGAAAGCACTGCATTTTCAAGCCTTTCATAGCGAGCGCAGTATTTATCGCAGGCGCGTGAAAGAGCCTCCTCGGCGTCCACGCCGGAAAGGCGTGCAGTATTAACGACAGCCAAAAGTAAATCTCCTATCTCCTCTGTCAGCTTCTCTTTATCGCCCGATTTAATTTCCGCGGCAACTTCATCGGTTTCCTCTGATATTTTTGCAAAAGCTTCCTCTGCGTTCGCAAAATCAAAGCCTGCCTTACGGCTGACAACTCCGAGCTTATCCGCACGCATAAGAGCCGGAAGCGGTTTCGGTACTGCATTAAGTTTCATCGAAGTCGTTTTACGCTTTTTTTCCTCAGCTTTAATCTTATCCCACGCGGAAAGCACCTCATCGCTTGTATTTGCAACCGAATCGGCAAAAATATGAGGATGACGCGAAACGAGCTTTTTACATTCGTCCGTAATAACATCATTTATGTCAAAACGACCTGCCTCACGTTCCATTTCCGAATGAAAGACAACTTGAAGCATAACATCACCGAGCTCCTCACGCAAAAGCACGGGATCCTCATTATCAATGGCTTCGACGGCTTCATAAGTTTCCTCAATGAAGCTTTTTCTTATAGATTTATGTGTCTGTTCTCTGTCCCAAGGACAGCCGTTCTCGCTTCTGAGCACTGTCATGATCTCGCAGAGATCATCAAAGGTATAGTGTTCGCGTCCACAGAATTTCTTTGCATTTTCGTTCATTTTCAAGGCTCCGTTACGTCACATCAATTTTATTTTTTTCATAATTACAAGAAGCTTTTCTCCCTTTGGGATCGTTTTCAGATCCTCCTCAGTTATCGCCTTCAGCTTAAAGATCAAAACAAGGTAAACAAGAACTGCAATAAGGATTCCGACAAGCGTTGAAAGCTTATATGCTGCCGAATCGTTCATAAACTTTGAAATAAGCAATCCGAAAAGCTTATACGAACCGAACGCGGAAGCGGCGCAGAGCACGCCTGCCGCAAGCGGACGCAAAAACATTCCTTTAAAATCAAGCTTAACTTTTACGTACTTGATAAGGAAGTAGGTATTCAAAACAGTAACGGTAAAATAGCAAAGGAATGTACCGATAGGTGTACCGTATATTCCGACGGCGGGAATTCCGACAAGGATATACGTAGAAAGCAGCTTTACAACCGCTCCGGCAAGCATTGATATGATCGGCTTTCGTTCGTATCCGCTTGCCTGAAGGAGCGCATTTGATATCGAAAGCATACATACAAAGAACACTGCCGGTGCAAGTATCGAAAGAAGCGGAGCACCCATCTCGGCGCCTTCTTCTGAAAAGATGAGTTTAAGTATAGGCTTTGACATCACGGACATACCGAGTGCGCACGGAATCGAAAGAATCGCGCAAACACGTATGGACATATTCATGAATGTTTCCGCGCGGTCACGCTCACCTCGTGTGAGCGTTGCGCGTATCATCGGAACAAGCGAATACGATATGGGATATATAAGCACCGGCGGAAGGTTAAACAGCGGCACAACGCAGGTCTTCCAATTTCCGTACAGCGCATTTGCCGCTTCCTCGGTATAACCGATATCCTGCAAGCGACGCATCAGTATTGTGAGATCTATAAAATCCGTCATACTGAGCATGGAGGCACTTATCGTTATGGGAATTGCAATAACTACAAGGCGTTTCAATATTGTTTTCACAGGTGAAACGTCCGTACACACATTTCCGTCAACAAGATATTCCTCGTTATATTTTTCTTCCTTAAAGAACCACTTTGACAAAAGCAGATAGAACATACCGAGTCCGGCGCCTATTGTGATACCGAGTATCGCATAAGCGGCGACTATATGGATCTCATATCCGCGATCGAGCGCCCAAAGTGCGAATATTATACCTATCGCAAACTTACAAAACGATTCGATAAGCTGAGATATCGCCGTAGGCACCATAACCTGATAGCCCTGAAAATATCCGCGAAGTGCGCTTGATATACAGATAAAGAACAGTGTCGGGCCGATAAAAATAATCGCCGTTTCAGCCTTCGGTGACTTTGTAAGCGCCGAAAAAACACCTGCACCCGCCATCATAAGCGTCGTTCCGACGAGTCCGATCACAACGAACAGCATCATTGTGACCTTATAAACTCTTTTTGTTTCAAGCGTATTTCTCTTTGCGCGAGATTCGGATATCATCATCGAAACAGCCGTAGGCAAACCGGTTGTCGATACCATATAGAGCCATGTGTAGATCGTATACGCCTGATTGAAATATCCCATGCCTTCGTTACCTACATAATGTTCAAGCGGAATTTTGAAGCAAAGTCCGAGAATTTTATTGATAACATTGGCAACAGTGAGAACAAGCACACCTGAAATAAACAGCTTAGTACTGCGCTTTATCGGTTTTTGCGATGCCGTATTTTCCGACATAATAATCCTCCATACCGCCGTAAGCGGCTCAAATAAAATATAAATAATTTTCGCACCTTACCATGCAAAACACGAAAATGAGAGCGTGAAACCATCTGTATTTCGACGTAACTTTCACGCTACCTCCTACCGGACAGATATCAAACAGATCCGCACTCCATATAAAATTCGATAATTTTTTTATTGTCCTCGATTATCGAAGCCGCACGGCGTGCGGGATCGGTTTCCGATAAATATTCATACGGATACTTGGGGTTAAATATGCGTTTTATCTTAGGAGAATTTCCGTCAACTGTTCCGAAAGCTGTCGGTGCAACAAGTCTGTTAACAGCACCGGCGCCTGCCGCAAACACGGTATGTATCTCCTCCATCATAAAAATATTATAGAGTCCCTCATATCCCTTCAAAGCAAAGCCGACGTTTTCGTAATTTCCGACGGTATTTTTCTGTCTGTACAGGTAGTAAGGACGATATCCCGACTCCTTTGCTCTTATTTGCGAATAATCGACGCTTTTTCCCGCATCGTTATTGACGCGTGAATAAACCGACGCTCCGTGCTTCAAAATATCCGCCGCTTTTTTCACGGAGAAGGTATGCACGGTTATGTTTTCGGGATGCAATTCGAGCACTTTATCAAACGACTGCGAAAAGCTGATAAAATTTTCGCCCGGCAATCCTGCAATAAGATCCGTATTGATACAGTCTATGTCGGAATTTACCGCCAGCTCATACGCACGGAAGAAATCCTCCGCAGTATGCGCTCTGCCTATGCTTTCGAGAACCGTATTGTTTATTGTTTGGGTATTTACGCTGATTCTTGTAACACCGAGACGCTTTGCGATACGCAATTTTTCCTGTGTGATCGTATCCGGTCTGCCTGCTTCGAGGGTAAATTCCGCAAGCTCGTCCATATCAATACCGTTATTTATATGAGTCAGCACACGTTCAAGCTGTTCCTCGGTAAGTATTGTAGGAGTACCGCCACCTATATACACAGAGGCAACCTTAAGACCGAGTTCACGAATAACGGAAAGTCTAAGATCTATCTCCTCGCAAAGCAAGTCTACATATGTGGGAATAAGCGAAAGCAATTTTTTCGATGTATAAGAAACAAACGAGCAATACGCGCATCTTGACGGGCAGAAAGGTATTGAAACATACAAACTGCACCATCCGTTATAGTATGGCTTGGCAAGCTTTGCTTCAAGTTGCGCTATTTCAGTAACGAGTGATGCTTTTTTCGGAAACAGATAATAATTCTGTCTCAACGCTGCCCTTGTCTTTGCCGCGGAATATCCGCGTCTGAGGTATTCGCTTGCGACTTTTGAAGGACGAACTCCCGTCATAACTCCCCATGAGGGCGAATAGTGCATAAATTCGGCTCCTGCGGCAAGTATTGCCGATCCTGCGGCAAGTTTCGCCGTCATTTGCTCGCTGTGTTCATCCGAAAAAGCGACGCTTCGCTCTACCGATGCCATTCTGAGTTTATCCGCAATAGTGACGCGAGCGGTAACACCGTCCGCGTTTGTGCTGATACGAAACGAGACCGCGGGCGCGTCCTCATCGTTTTCCGAGCCTGCGCCAAAACGCACACCGGGCCAAAATATCATGCACAATGTTTGAAAATAATACTGATTTATTTCAATTTTTCCGTCTGTTTCGACTGTCAGTTTCATTTTATCTCCACGCCGCACACAGCGGCAAAAAATTTAATATTTTGCGTTTACTTACGCGGAAGATCGTTTGAATCGAGCGGTATAATTACCGGCCCGTCCATCTCCATATCAATAGACATTCGCGCTCCGAAGCGTCCGCATTCCGCGTGCACGCCGCGGTTGTTTATCTCATCTATAAACTCGCAATAAAGCGGATATGAAACGTCTCGCGGCGCCGCCCTTGAATAATCCGGACGCGTACCTCGGTAGCAGTTTGCCATAAGCGTAAAGTTTGATATAACAAGTATACTTCCCTCTACGTCGCGCACCGAAAGGTTCAATTTTCCGTTTTCATCTCTGAATATACGAAGTTTTAATATCTTATCGACAAGTGTTCTTACGTCGGCTGATGTATCGGTATGAGTTATACCTACGGCGATCATAAGTCCGTGACCGCATTTTCCGACAGTTTCACCGTCAACCGACACCTCCGCACGATGCACTCGCTCAACTATTGCAATCATATTTTTCTCCGTTTGCCATAATTAATTGAATCCTCTCGAAATCGAGGTCACGTCTTTGAGTCCGCGCATACGAGAGACGATAGAATTATAATGACTCATATTTTTACAAGCTATTTTCATATTTATGACAAGCTCGTCATCTGTTTTTTTCTTTGTCGTAATGGAAAGAATCGAGACCTTCATATCAGCGAGTATTGCCGTTATATCCGCAATTATAGTAAACGAATTCACGGCAAATATTTGAAGTATCGCTTCATAAAGATCGCCCGGCATCTGTTCTGCGGCATTCCAATGTGCGGACACCCACCTTTGTGCATCCGCATCGGGGCGGTTCAACGCTTTTACTACGTTCGGGCAGTCTCTCTTATGAATCGAGATACCGTACCCCTTTGTAATAAATCCTATAACGGGATCTCCGGGGAGCGGGTTGCAGCATTTTGCGAATTTAACCGAACAACCGGTTTCTCCGTCAACAACAATACCGCTTGACGACTTCACGCGCTTTGCCGTTGTGTGGACATTTTCCGCAACCAGCGGCACAGTGGGAGACTCCGACTTTACAACACGATCAAACTCATCCTTAAGCTTTTGCAGTATCTTTGACATCGAGATACCGCCGTAACCGAGCGTATTGTAAAGATCCTCAGCAGACTGTATACCTATGCGGCGCGCTACGTTTGTAACGATTTCCTGCTTCTGCGATTCGGTATAATCACGTGC
>CAZPJU010000047.1:0-9710 GCA_964586965.1 uncultured Lachnospiraceae bacterium
CGGTTGAGGGCTCAGAGCACGATATCGAAGTCGATTCCGTTATCATGTCGCTCGGCACATCGCCCAATCCGCTTATCAAGTCCACAACTTCCGGTCTTGAAACGCAAAAATGGGGCGGCATCATCACGGACGAAAACGGTCTTACGTCTCGTACCGCGGTTTATGCCGGTGGCGACGCTGTTACGGGCGCGGCAACGGTAATTCTCGCGATGGGCGCGGGAAAAACAGCCGCAGCCGCTATCGACGAATACATAAAATCGAAATGAGTTTAAGGAAAGTGCCTGCTTCGGTGGGCACTTTTTTACGTTATTGCAAAAACTTGCGATCGGCTGTATAATAGCATCGTATAACGAAAAAATGAGGCATGGTATGTTTTGGGCACACAAGAAATACAACATTCTTTCTCCGTATTTGCGGAGTAAATACGACGGTATGCGCGTCGGCAAAATATGCATAGACGGCGGTTTCACCTGTCCCAACAGAGACGGAACTTGCGGTGTCGGAGGCTGTATTTTTTGCGGAGAGCGAGGAGCGGGCGAACACATAGACGGAACGGCATCCATTGAAGCACAGGCGCGCGCATTTTTGGCATCTCCGTCTGCGGAAAAAGCAGGCGTATACGCCGCATATTTTCAAAATTTCACTAATACATACGCTCCCGTGGACTTACTTCGCGAACGCTATTCGGCGGCGCTTATCGACGACAGAATCAAAATCCTCGCAGTAGGTACACGCCCCGACTGCATAGACAGCGAGCGCGCGGCACTGCTCGGTGAATTTAACAAAACTCACGACGTTTGGTGCGAGCTGGGACTGCAAACTTCAAATGACGAAACCGCAAAACGTTTTAATCGCGGATACCCCACATCGCGCTTCACCGAAGCGGTGAATCTTCTGGACAAGTACGGCATCGAAATTATCGCACACATAATCATCGGTTTGCCGGGCGAAACGGAAGCCGACGTATACGAAACGGTCAGGTTCGTCAATTCGCATCCGGTAAAGGGAATAAAATTGCATTCGCTTTACGTCACCGAGGACACCGAGCTTGCCGAAATGTACCGAAACGGTAAATACACGCCGCTTGAAATGGACGAATACATAAGGATCGCCGCAGGAGCGATCTGCCGTGTCCGCCCGGATATAATTTTTCACCGCGTTACGGGTGACGCTCCGCACGATCTTTTGATCGCACCGATGTGGAATCTCAAAAAAAACAAAGTTGTCACGCTGCTTGACAAATATATGAGCGACAACGGTCTTTATCAGGGCTGTTTGTATGAAGAATAGACACAACAAAAAACGGTACAACTCATTTTACAGAGTTGCACCGTTTTTATATTTGTCGGATGTTTTATTTTTGTATCAGCCTATGCAGTCGGCAGCCGCGTGCTCAACACCGAGACAATCGCGATAGCGCTTGATGAATTCACGGAAGCCTTCAACATCTTCGGGTTTCGGAGCGAGCGTAGTACCGCTCTCGCCTGCAAACACCTTATTTGCAAGGAAGTCTTCCAGAGATTCGCCTTCTTCTTTGTTAACAAGATAGGATGACAGGAGAGCCATACCCCAAGGTCCGCCCTCTCCGGCAGTTTTCATAACCGAAACGGGAGAATTGATAGCAGCCGCGAGATAACTCTGACCTACTCTTTCTGTCTTAAACAGACCGCCATGACCGTAGATCATGTCAACCTTAACGTTTTCTCTTTCAAGAAGAATATCAAGACCGATCTTGAGTGCACCGAGCGTTGAGAACAGAACAGTACGTGTGAAGTTAGCAAGATTAAAGTCGCAATCGGACGAACGAAGGAATACGGGACGTCCCGAATCCACACCGGTTACGTGCTCACCGGAAATGTAGCCGTAGGACATAAGTCCGCCGCAGTCAGGAGCGCCCTTTTCTGATTCGAAATAGAACAGATCGTAGATCTTCCAAAGCGGAATATCAACGCCTGCTGCCTTGAACATCTCGGCAAACATTTCAACCCAACCGTTAAGATCTGACGTGCAGTTATTGCAGTGTACCATTGCAACAAGCTTGCCCATAGGCGTTGTTACTATATCAATTTCGGGATAATAATCGCGAAGTGCGTTTTCGAGAACGATCATGGCAAAAATAGATGTTCCCGCGGAAACGTTACCTGTACGTTCGCAAATGCTGTTTGTGGCAACCATACCCGTTCCCGCATCTCCTTCCGGAGGTGCAAACGGAATACCTGCCTCAAGATTGCCTGTCGGGTCAAGAAGCTTTGCGCCCTCTGCCGTCAGTTTACCTGCGTATTCGCCGGCGAGAACAGCTTTCGGCAAGATTTCCTCAAGCTTCCAAGGATAGTTCTTATATGCGATAAGTGACTCGAATTTTTCGACAAGATTCTTATCATAATCGTGCGTGTTGAGATCTATCGGGAAAACGCCGGACGCGTCGCCGATACCAAGCACAAATTCGCCGGTCAGTTTCCAATGTATGTAGCCGGCAAGTGTCGTAATATACTTAATTGAAGGAACGTGGCTTTCACTGTTGAGAATAGCCTGATAAAGATGCGAAATACTCCATCTTTGCGGAATATTGAACTTAAATTCACGCGAAAGGATGCCTGCTGCCTCACCCGTGATTGTATTTCTCCATGTACGGAACGGAACAAGGAGTTCGCCCGCTTCGTCAAACACAAGATAGCCGTGCATCATAGCGGAAAATCCGATTGCGCCTACCTTCTTGAGCGTTACATCATACTTTTCCTTTACCGCTGCGGCAAGCTTTGCATAGCTGTCACGCACACCTTCCCAAACAGCGTCAAGACTGTATGTCCAAACTCCGTTTTCAAGCTTGTTTTCCCAATCGTGAGCACCCGAAACAATGGGGGCAAAATCGCGTCCGATAAGAACGGACTTAATTCTCGTTGAGCCGAGCTCGATACCGATAACTGTTTCGCCGTTGATTATGGCTTCCCTGATTTCGTTGTATTCCACCTTTATATCCTCCGATAGAATTTTTTATTTGTTATTATAATACAACATTTTCGCGCAAAGCGCAAGGCATAAGGCGTTTTTTTACGTTCGTCTTGTAACGATATTCTCACCTTCACACACAGTATACCATGCATTTTGTCAATAAGCAACAAATTTTTTTATTCAATTCTTTATTATATTGAGAAGAAATATTCTGCCGTCATTAATTGACTTAAAGTGACATTTGCGTTATAATGGTGTGTATTGAATAGATAAAATTGAGGACAAAATATTTATGACGGAACTCCGCCGAGATAATATAATATCAACAGAAAAAAACGAAGCGATGAAAAAGGCTGTCGCAGAGGTTCGTTCGATCATGAACGGAAAATCACCGAAGGCACATATCATGACTTTCGGATGTCAGCAAAACACCGCGGACAGTGAACGGCTTGCCGGTCTCGCTTCCGCTATGGGATATACGGTAACGGATTCGCCGGACGGCGCCGATCTCGTTCTTGTTAACACCTGCGCCGTTCGTGAGCACGCCGAAAAAAAGGCACTTTCCATAATCGGTCAGTTTAAACACAAAAAAGCCGAAAATCCGGAAATGATCATCGGCATCGGCGGTTGTATGGTATCTCAGCAGCATCGCGCCGACGCGCTTAAAAGAAGCTATCCTTATGTTGACTTTTCTTTCTGCACGACAGAACTGTACCGCGTGCCTGAGCTTGTTCTTTCTCGTCTTTCCGGAAGAAAACGTTACTTTCCCGCAGACGTTCACAAAGCATTGGCAAATACCGATTTTTCCGAAGATGTTCCCGTGCTTCGCACTTCAAACTCACGCGCTTGGGTCAGCATCATGTACGGCTGTAATAATTTCTGCTCGTACTGCATTGTTCCCTACGTTCGCGGACGTGAGCGCTCACGACTTCCCGAAGCGATAATAAAGGAAGTTACCGATCTTGTCAACGACGGCTGTCTTGACATAACTTTGCTCGGTCAAAACGTAAATTCATACGGTCACGATCTTGATTGCGGAGTTAATTTCGCACAACTTCTCAAATCGCTTTCCGAGATCCCCGGAGATTTCAGACTCAGATTTATGACAAGTCACCCGAAAGACGCAACAACCGAACTTATCGACGTGATCGCGGAAAACGAGAAAATAGCACGTCACTTTCATTTGCCCATGCAGTCCGGATCCGATGAAATACTTCGCCGCATGAACAGACGTTACAATACGGAAAAATACGCAGAAACGGTACGCTATATGCGCGAAAAAATGCCCAATATAGTTCTTACAAGCGACATAATCGTCGGCTTCCCCGGTGAAACGGATGAGGACTTTGAGGGAACTCTCGAAATGCTGAAAAAGATACGTTTCGATATGATCTATGCATTCATTTATTCGCCGCGAAGCGGAACTCCGGCAGCAAAAGCCGAAAATCAAGTTCCGGAAGAAACAAAAAAAGCGCGGTTCGCACGTCTTGTCGAGCTTCAAAACAAAATTTCGGAAGAAAAGAATGCGCTTGAACTCGGAAAAACACTTCGCGTCCTTTCGGATGACGGAGAGAACGTCACAACCGGAAGAACTGACGGAAACAAGCTCGTTCGATTCTCATCTCCCGTGGCAAGCGGAAAATTCTGCTGTGTAAAAATCACCGACACAGACACTTTCGGACTTTCCGGCACACCGGTTGATCTTTGATTTTATTAAATTATTCACTTTATTCCAAGGAGACACAAAATGGAAAACAGACTTACAGACGCAATCGTTGAAATGGCGCATCATCTCGGAGAAACAATCAAAACGGATTCACGTTACAGCCGCTATGAAGCCGCTGACAAGGCGTTCCGCGAAACTCCCGAACTTAACCGTCTCATCACAGAATATACAGCACAACAAACAGCACTTTCAAAGGTTTATTCAACTCCCGACGTTGACAAAGAACTCATCGACGCCATTGAAGGCAGAGTCAACACACTTTATTTCCAAATCACGGAAAACGAAGTTTTCAAAGAATTCACCGAAGCAAAAGATGATATGGATCAGCTTCTCAAGGACGTTAACGAGGAGATTCTCTTTGCGATAACAGGCGAACGTCCCTCGGCATCCTGCGGCGGAGACTGCTCGCATTGCTCGTCCGGCTGCGATCACAGCCACGAGAACTAATACTTTTACGACTGATAATTTCACAAATATACCGCATCTGCGGCTGAACGGAGATTAATTTTATGGCAACGGCAATGATGGAACAATATCTTGAAATAAAGCGCCGTCATCCCGATCACATCCTATTTTACCGTCTCGGAGATTTCTACGAGATGTTTTACGACGATGCCAAGCTTGCATCACGCGAGCTTGAGCTTACATTGACGGGACGCGACTGCGGAGAGGCTGAACGCGCGCCTATGTGCGGTGTTCCCTTTCATTCGGCCGAGCCTTACATAGACAAGCTCATCGCAAAAGGCTACAAAGTTGCCATCTGCGAACAGATCGGCGAACCCGGTGCAACAAAGGGACCGATGGAGCGAAAGATCGTTCGCGTCATCACGCCCGGCACCGTTGTCGATTCCGGCTTGATCGACGAAAAGCAAAACAATTATCTCTCTACGGTTTTCTATAACAAAATCAACGGTATGGTTGCCGTTGCATTTTGTGACATTACTTCTGCCGTTATGCACGCAACGGCATTCGAGCTTGAAGATGAGGCAAGGCTCGTGAATGAACTTTCATCGTACACGCCGAGCGAGATCATCACAAATGCCGATGAATCTCTGTTGCCGCGCACTTTTACGTATATAGAGGAACGCCTCGGAGCAATTGTAACGAAAAACGACACCACTCGATTCGAGCTTGAGCCGTGTCGCAGACGTTGCGCTGATCATTTCGGAATACAAAAACTCGAAGCAGCTTCCGACTCAGACGAAGTCGTTCGTGCCACAGGTGCCCTGCTCTCTTACGTTGCGGAAACTCAGCTATCGGACATATCTTACATTAAAGAGCTTAATCTTTACGACGGCGGTCATTATCTTGAAATAGATTCAAACACAAGGCGCAATCTCGAAATCACCGAAACCATGCGTTCAAAGGAAAAACGCGGTTCCCTGCTTTGGGTACTCGACCGCACTTCTTCTTCCCTCGGTGCACGTCTCTTGCGAGCATGGATAGAACATCCGCTTGTAAATACGTCAAGAATCGCGCGCCGCCAGGATGCCGTTGCCGAGCTTGCCGACAATTTCATGCTCAGAGAAGAATGTATGCGTCTGCTATCATCCGTGCTTGACCTTGAACGTCTCATAACCAAAGTCGGACTCGGAACTGCGAATGCACGCGATCTTCGTGCGATACTGACTACGGTTTCCGTAATTCCGGAACTGAAATCATTGCTTGAAGGATCAAAAAGCGAGGAGCTTTCCGAAATATGCTCCGAACTTGACGAGCTTTCGGACATCACTGAACTTATTCAATCGTCAATTTCAGAGGATCCGCCGTTTTCTCTCCGCGAAGGCGGCCTTATCGCACCCGGATACAGCGAGGATGTAGATTATCTCCGACGCATAATGAGCGACGGCAAGGGATGGATATCCGAAATTGAGGAACAAGAACGCGAAGCAACCGGTATACGCACACTGAAAATCGGTTACAACAAGGTTTTCGGATACTATATAGAAGTTTCGAAATCATTCATAAATCAAGTTCCCGAACGCTATATGCGAAAGCAGACACTCGCAAACGGTGAGCGCTATATCACGGACGAGCTTAAAGACAAAGAAGCAACGATTCTCGGTGCGGCGGATAAGATCCGCTCGCTCGAATATGAGCTTTTTTGCAGCATAAGAACCGAAGTCGGCAAAGCAACTTCACGTATACGCAAGGTCGCGACGCTCCTTGCGAAAACGGACGTTTACTGTTCCCTTGCCGACGTTGCCAAACGCAACAATTACGTCCGTCCCGAAGTCGATTATTCAGACGTGATTGACATAAAGGACGGTAGACATCCGACAGTTGAGCAATTTGTGCGCGATAAATATTTCGTGCCGAATGATACCTTGCTTGACACGGAATATAACCGTCTCGCCATTATAACCGGACCGAATATGGCAGGTAAATCGACCTATATGCGTCAAGTTGCCATAATAGTGCTGATGGCGCAAATGGGCTCGTTCGTTCCGGCGCGCGAAGCGCGCATCGGTGTTGTCGATAAACTTTTCACAAGAGTCGGCGCTTCGGATGACCTTGCTTCCGGTCAAAGTACGTTCATGCTTGAAATGGCTGAGGTTTCCTACATTCTCGGTAATGCGACAAAGCGCAGTCTTATCATCTACGATGAGATCGGCCGCGGAACAAGCACCTACGACGGACTTTCCATTGCCCGCGCGGTTGCGGAATATACGCACGGTAAAAAAATCGGAGCAAAAACAATGTTCGCAACGCATTATCACGAGCTCACGGTACTTGAGGACGAACTTGAGGGCGCTGTCAACTATAATATTGCCGCAAAAAAACGCGGCGGAGATATAACATTCCTTCGCAAAATCGTTCGCGGAGGAACGGACGACAGTTACGGTATCGAAGTCGCAAAGCTTGCGGGACTTCCGAACGAAGTTTTAAAGCGCGCACGCGACATTCTTGCTGAAATCGAGTCCAAACGTCCACTCGACGAAAGTGCTGCTGACACCCAACTCGATTTTTCATCGACAATACCGCTCATGTCATCGTCCGAGCACGATGTTGCAGAGGCGCTGCGTAATGTCGATCTCAACACAATGACCCCAATAGAGGCAATGAATCTTATATTTGAGCTGAAAAGACAGCTCTGATGCACAATAATTTTGAAAGGAGACGATCACAATGCCGGATTCAAATACAAAAAAGAAAATACATGTGCTTGACTTTGACGTTGCGAATCTTATCGCCGCCGGCGAAGTTGTCGATCGTCCCGCTTCAGTCATCAAGGAGTTACTCGAAAATGCAATCGACGCCGGTGCAACAGTCATAACGACAGAGATACAGCACGGCGGCGTAACATATATGCGCGTCACCGACAACGGTTGCGGAATAGATTTTGAGGATCTTCCCACCGCTATCTTGCGACACGCAACGAGCAAGATCCGATCGGCGTCGGATCTAGACGGTATCATGACTCTCGGCTTCCGCGGCGAAGCGCTTGCGGCGATCGCGTCTGTTTCCAAAATGCGTATAATAAGTCGTCCTCGCGACGCCGAACTCGGCGGAATTCTTGCCGCCGAAGGCGGAGAGATCGTCGAATATTCAGAAACGGGATGTTCTGTCGGAACAAACGTAATAATTGAGGAGCTTTTCGAAAATGTCCCCGCAAGACGTAAATTCCTGAAAAAAGATTCCTCCGAAACAGCGGCGGTATGCACCGTGGTCGAACGCGTTGCCCTTTCGCACCCCGATATTTCATTTCGTTTGATCACAGACGGAGTAATGCGTCTGCGAACCGAAGGAAACGGTGATCTGAAAGGCGCAATATATTCCGTCCTCGGACGTCAGTTTTGCACACGCACGATTCCTATAGAATCCAAAAATTCCGGCGTTACCGTAAGCGGCTACATAGGTATGCCCGATACGGCACGCGCAAACAGGAACGGACAAATCTTCTTCATCAACGGCAGATATATACGAAGTAAAACGGCGCAAGCCGCCGTCGAACAGGCTTTTAACACTTTTACCCCACCCGACAGATTTCCGAGCTGTGTTCTTTCCATTGAGATCGCTCCCGAAACAGTTGACGTTAACGTACATCCCGCAAAACTTGAAGTCAAGTTTTCAAACGAAAAACTCATCTTTGAGTCAATATATTATGCTGTGCGCCCAGCACTTGAGCGTGAACTGACAAGATCGGAGATTACTCTGACCGAAAAAAAAGAATCCTCCGCTATTACCGAATATCAGCGCCGAGCTGAAAAGACCGTAAATGCCTTTGTTCCGGTAAGAGACGGCTCGCCCGCACCGAAAACGTTGCCGATTGACGTAACATATCAAGCTCCCGATGTCACAGACGTGCCTGTTCTCGGCGGAGTTAAGCAGAAAGAATACAGCTATGCGTACGAGCTTCGCGGAACGGAAACGGCAGTTAACGAACCTTATCCGCATCACGAAATCCACGACACATCTGTTTTGTCCGTAAAGCAGGAAAGCGCAAGCGTTCATGTTCCCAATCACGATAATCTTTCCGTTAAGCTCCCAAAAGAAAATGAAGTTGTTGAAGTTGTGCTTCCGATTCCCGATTACCGAATCATAGGCGAAGCATTCAACTGTTATGTCATAGTCGAACTTGACGGCAAACTTATTTTAATCGACAAGCACGCCGCACACGAGCGTATCCTTTATGAACGTCTGCGCCGCAATATGAGAGAGCAAGCGGCGCGTTCCGAATCGCAAATGCTGATGGTGCCCGTCAATTTGAAACTTACCTCTGACGAAGCTGCCGTAATCTCCGAATATTCGGATGATATCCGTTCAGCCGGCTTTGATTTCGATCAAAACGGAACGGAAATATCTGTTACCGCGTTGCCGCATAATTTTACGGCAGATTCGGTTGCCGAAATATTTGAGGTGTTTGCGGACGGACTCAGAACCTCCGTAGGAGAAGCACGCGACATGATATTCGAGCGAACGCTCTATACTTGCGCCTGCAAAGCGGCAATTAAGGGCGGCAGAATCTACGGTCAGGAACATATAAAATGGCTATGCGACGAGCTTTTCCGTCTGCCGAACATCAAATACTGTC
>CAZPJU010000048.1:0-9613 GCA_964586965.1 uncultured Lachnospiraceae bacterium
GTGCGGTACCGAAGGACGGTCCCTCCGCCGGAATCACGATGCTTTCCGCAATGGTAAGCGCACTGACCGGCACTCCGGCAAGAAGCGACACATCAATGACGGGCGAGCTGACACTTACCGGCAGAGTGCTTCCCATCGGTGGACTTAAAGAAAAAACCGCCGCCGCTTTCGCAGCCGGCGTTAAACGGATAATTATCCCCAAAGATAACGTCTCCGACCTTGAAGACGTTGACTCCGATGTTCGTAAAAATGTCGAATTTATTCCCGTATCACGTGCAGAGGAAGTACTTTCGCTCATTCTCGCTCCTACAGAGATGAAATCCGACTGTACCGACGTCCCCACGGAGCGCTTCCCTTTGCCGTCACGCCCGTCTTACAAGGTGTCGCAACTCTGATCATCCAATCACTACGAAAGGATAAACCATGGTAAACACAAATAATGTAACTCTGAAAATAAGTGCGGGGCGTCCGGATCAATTTCTCTCCGGACGTATGCCGCAGGTGGCTCTTTCCGGACGAAGCAACGTCGGAAAAAGCTCGCTGATAAACAAAATGCTCAACCGCAAAGCTCTCGCAAGAGTCAGCGGAACTCCCGGCAAAACAGTAACGGTAAATTACTACGATATCGACAATAAACTTTATTTCGTCGATCTTCCCGGATACGGCTATGCGAGACGCACGCGAGAGGAGCAGGCGAAATGGTCACTTCTCGTTGACAGTTACCTTTCTCGCAACCCTCACATTGATCTGATAAAGCTCGTACTTCAACTCATCGATATACGAGTAGGCCCGACAGCGGACGACAATGCGATGCTCGGTTGGCTCAATCAGAGCGGAATTCCGTATGTAATCGTCGCCACAAAGTGCGACAAATGCAAAAAAGCCGAGCTTGAACGCAACATTGAAGCACTTGCTTCTCATCCCAATATCGCAGACGGAACTCCCATCGTTCCCTTCTCGTCCGAGACGGGGCTCGGTCAAAAGGAGCTTTGGAGCATTATCACGGATACAGTCGGTATAAAGTAAGATGAATGATATTTTGGAAACCGTTTTTCCTTACCTTTTACGAATTCCGTCCGTTCTGATAGCACTTACGTTTCACGAGATCGCACACGGCTACGTTGCGTACAAACTCGGTGATACAACTGCCAAAGATATGGGACGACTTTCGCTGAATCCGTTGCGTCACTTGACACTTCTCGGATGCGTATGTATGCTTTTTTTCGGTTTCGGATTCGCAAAACCGGTACCGATCAACGCACGTCAATTCAAAAAGCCGAAACGCGATATGGCTTTAAGCGCGCTTGCAGGCCCGATCGCGAATTTGCTGCTCGCTTTGATCGGCATAATAGTCGAGGGGATCCTCGAACTCATAATCAACGCAAATCCGGATGTCATTATCGCGCAGGGCTACGGTTTTTGGGTACTGTATGTTGCGTATAATTTCGTGTACGTATTTTATATGCTCAACATCGGACTTGCCGTGTTCAATCTGATTCCGGTACCACCGCTCGACGGATCGCGCGTACTGCTCGCCTTTCTTCCGCAGAAGCTCTACTTCGGCTTGATGAAATACGAACGCTACATCACTCTTGCTCTTTTCGCGCTCATTTGGATCGGACTTTTGGACGCACCGTTATCCGCGATGATGAACGGCATCAATTCCGCACTTCATTACGCCGTGTCCCTCATTCCCTTTCTTTGATATTTAGGAGGAAATCTTGGAATCATTAACATACAGACTTGATCTTTTCGAAGGTCCGCTCGATCTGTTGCTCACTTTGATACAAAAAAATAAATTTGACATCTCCGATATACCGATAGCGGTAATTTGCGATCAATATATGGAATACATCAACGCGGCTGAGGATCGCGATCTTGACGCATCGGCTGATTTTATAGTCATGGCAAGCCGTCTTATGTTGATAAAAAGTAAAATGCTGCTTCCCAAGCTCAACGAGGAGGAAGAAGACCCGCGCGCGGAGCTTGCCGCCGCCGTTCTTGAATACGCAAAAGCAAAAGAAGCATCGCAGCTTTTTGCCGGGATGTATTCGCTCCATTCGGGCAGAATGGTTAAAGATACCGATGAAATCGAGCCGGACAGAACGCTTCGTCCTCATTCGACCGATCAGCTTACGTCCGCGCTTTTGAAAATAATGTCCGAAGTGAAGGCGACGGAAAAATCGCAGACACGTTTCACCCCGCTTATACGAAAAAAGTCGGCTTCGGCAACAGAAAAAGCAATAGGAATTATACGTCATTTGTACAAAAACGGAAAAACTACGGCTTCCGAGCTTATCCGACGTGAAAGCGACCGCTCGGACAGAATCGCCGTTTTTCTCGCAATACTCGAACTTTTGCGTAATCAACGTCTGCTTATCGTAGGCGGCATAGGCGAGGACGGAACAATAAGCACCGGCGAGCTCAGTTTTGAGCTGTCAAAAGAACATAACAGGAATAAAAACAAAAATGAATGAAAATATAACCGTTGAAACACTCGAAACTCCCGCGGACAAGGTCAAAGCGGCAGGTGACGAGGAGATAGCGGCGGCTTGCGAGGCTATCCTTTTTGCGGCAGGTCACCCAATCAAATACGAAAAACTCTCGGAGGTACTCGGAGTTCCGGTTTACGAGGTACTTCGCATACTGCACTCCGTTGAAAACGAATACAATTCGGACGACTCAAAGCGTGGCATACTTTTGCTCATGCTTGAGGACTCGTGTCAGCTCTGCACAAAGGAACGCTTTGCACCTCTTATAAAAGAAGCTCTCGGAATACGTCGCGGAGGTAATCTTTCCGCGTCATCGCTTGAAGTCCTTGCGATAATCGCATACAACCAGCCGTGCACACGCGCGTATGTTGATATGGTAAGAGGAGTCGATTCCGGCTATGCGGTTTCTTCTCTGCATGAAAAAGGACTTATCGAACAGCGAGGACGTCTCGACGTTCCGGGTCGTCCGATCCTTTACGGAACGACAGACGACTTTTTACGCGTTTTCGGTATCTCGTCTATAGATGAGCTTCCGCCGGTTTCATCCGACAACGCAAAGGATTCCGAACCTATGCAGGAAACAATATCAACGGATGCGCTTCTCTGACAAGCACGAAAGGAGGTTCGCATTTGACTGCATTAATCATAATCGCCGCCGTCCTGTGCGTACTTCTCATACTGCTTTACGCCAGAGTGTACGTCACAATCGGATATAACAGCGAACGCGATACAGAACCGAACATAACCGTCTCATATTTGTTTTTGCGCTTCGGTATATTGCCCCAAAAGAAGAAAAAAATAAATTTGCGCGATTATTCGTATAAAAATTTCAAAAGAGCTGAAGAAAAACGTATTGCCGAAAAGAAAAAAGAAGCGTTAAAGAAAAATGAAGCTTCAAAAAAAATAAAAAAAGCCGCTTCAAAAACAGCTTCTTCCGCTTCAAACAAAAAAAGCGGAGAAAAGGCTCAGGAACAGCAAAAAAAGAGCGTCGTTGCCACTTTATGGGAGATAAAAGATCTTATCTTCGATACATTAAAGCAATTTCCCGCTAAGCTGAGACTTGACATATCACGCTTGAAAATCAATGTCGGCAGTAAAGACGCAGCGACAACCGCGATAACGTACGGTATCGTTACGGAAGCGGTCGGTGCAGTCCTTGCCGTACTCGACAACTTCGTTAATGTAAAACGCGAATACAAAAAAGAAGTGGAAATTTTACCCGATTTTACATCCGGAAAGATAACTGCCGACGTGCTTATAGGAGTGTCGATCACTCCGGCAGCGCTACTTTCGCTGATTTTCGGATTTATCGGAGGTTTCGTCATCAAATTTGTTAAGAAAAACACCAAAATATAACGCATTTTATTCGGAGGATAATATCAATGAACGAACAGAATAAGATCAGTAACATCATTCAAACATCTCTCGAAAGTATACGTACGGTAGTAGATGCGAATACCATTATCGGAGATCCGATCGTAACACCTGCCGGAATTACGATTCTTCCCGTTTCGAAGGTATCTGTCGGATTTGCGTCCGGAGGATTTGATTATCTCGGCAAAAATGCCGCTACAACAGCAAAAAACAACGGAAACAACTTCGGCGGCGGAGGCGGATCCGGTCTTACGGTAGAGCCTGTTGCTTTTCTTGTGATTTCCGCTGACGGAAACGTAAATCTTTTGCCTGTTTCAGTTCCGGCTTCATCAAAATCCGATATCGCCGCGATTATTGACGGCGCTCCCTCTTTGATCGACAAGATCAAGTCTCTTTTCCCTAAAAAATCAAAAGAAGACGAAGAAAATTCCGATGACGAAACCGCAACAGACGCGGAATAAGTATCGGAAATTATAACCGTGTATCTTCCCTTCGCAATATGCGGATAATAGCTCTGTAAAACTATGTTTTAACGGAGCTATTATATTAAAATGAATATTTTTACGCGATTTTTCGCATTATTTTCAGTCCTGATTATAGCATTATCGTTCGCTTGTACCGTTTACGCCGGTATATATACATCCGCATCATCGGCTATACTGATCGAAGCGGAAAGCGGAGATGTTATATTCGAACAGAACGCAGACGAAAAACTGCCTATGGCAAGTACAACAAAGATAATGACAGCTCTCATTGCGCTCGAAAACCGAACGCTTGATGCTGATGTTACGGTTTCGCCTTCCGCTGTCGGAGTTGAGGGTTCGTCGGTTTATCTTTCGGCAAATGAAAAACTGACAATGGGCGATCTCGTTTACGCGTTGATGCTCGAAAGTGCAAACGACGCGGCAGCCGCAATCGCAATCGAAATCGGCGGATCTATCGAAGGGTTCGCGGAACTTATGAACGATCGCGCACAAAAACTCGGCTGTACAAACACTCATTTTGCCAATCCGCACGGTCTTGACGATGAAGAACACTATACAACAGCGCGCGAGCTCGCCATGATCACGCGTGCTGCGCTTGAAAATAAAAATTTTCGCGTGATCGCTTCAACGGAGCGACATACAATCCCGCTTGACGGCGGAGGCGTACGTCTGCTAATCAATCACAACAGACTTTTGCGTGAAAATGACGAGGTTATCGGTGTCAAAACCGGCTTCACGAAAAAAAGCGGACGCTGTCTTGTTACTGCTGCGGAGCGCGACGGCGTTACAGTCATAGCCGTAACACTTTCCGATCCGAATGACTGGCGCGATCACACCGCAATGCTCAATCACGGTCTTAAATCATACAAACATCTCACGCTTGCGTCTGAATCGTCGTTCACGATAGCAGTGCCGGTTTCCGGCGGTGATTCGGATTTTGTAACCGCCGTTAACGCTTCGCCCGTCTCACTCACCGTTTCCAACGAAAACATTGATCTAAAACTTGTAACATCGCTCGATCACTTTTATTTTGCGCCGATCGCAAAAGGAGAGGTAATCGGTAAAGCGGAATGGTTTTATCCAAACGGAGAACTCGCCGCTTCGGTACCGCTCGTTGCAATGGACGGCATAGAAAAACGCGAATCTCCGACATTTTTCGAAAAATTCAAAAATATTATTATAAAATTAAGATAACGAAAGGATAAGTCAAAATGAAAAATTTCCTCGGCAATGACTTCCTGCTGAATTCCCCCACTGCCCTCCGCCTTTACGACGCGGTAAAAGACCTTCCCATTATCGATTATCACTGTCATGTTCCGCCGAAAGAGATCGCGGAGGACAGAAAATATTCCAATATCACAGAGCTTTGGCTCGGCGGCGACCACTACAAGTGGCGCGCCGTCCGAAGCGCAGGAGTAGATGAAAAATACATAATGGGCGATGCATCCGATTACGAAAAATTCCGTGCGTATGCGTCCGTAATGCCGCGCTTAATGGGAAATCCGCTTTATCATTGGACACATCTCGAACTTCGACGCTACTTTGACTGCGATCTCATACTCGGTCCGGACACCTGCGACGAAATTTGGCGACTCACCTCCGAAAAGCTTGCCGAAAATGATTTTTCCGTACGTAACATCATTCGACGTTCAAACGTAGAAGTTATCTGCACGACGGATGATCCCGTTGACTCGCTCGAATATCATCGTGCAATAGCCAAAGACAATTCGTTTGAAACAAAGGTATACCCCGCTTGGCGTCCGGACAAGGGAATAAACATAGAGGCCAATGGCTATCGCGATTATATAAATAAACTTTCGTCCGCTTCGAAAATTGAAATAAATGATATTGACTCCCTGTTCGAGGCATATCGTCGCCGTCTCGACTTTTTCGGAGAAAACGGCTGTCGTGTAGCCGATCACGGACTTGACATTTATCCCATGTACATCAAGCCGGACAAATATCGTGCCGGTGAAATCTTCAAAGAAGCGTTGGCTTCGAACGGCAACATCGACGATCCGGAAAAAATTGCAATCTTCAAGGGGGCAATGCTACGTTTCTTCGGCAGTGAATATCTCAAACGCGATTGGGTCATGCAGCTCCATTTCGGCGTTCACAGAAACGCAAACGGAAAAATGTTTGATCGTCTCGGCGCAGACACCGGATTTGACATGGTTGGCGACACGATGCGTGTTTCGGAGTTAGCGAAGCTTTTCAACATGATGGACGAGCACGATTCTTTGCCGAGAGTAATCGTTTATCCGATCAATCCGACAAACAATACAGCCATTGCCACCCTTCTCGGTTCGTTTCAAACATCCGGAGACGGCAAACCCAAGCTGATGCAAGGCAGTGCTTGGTGGTTCTCCGATACGCTTAACGGTATGCGTGAGCAAATGACAACGCTCGCTTCCCTTTCCGTGTTCGGTGAATTTCTCGGTATGCTCACAGACTCAAGAAGCTTCACGTCGTATCCGCGTCACGAGTATTTCCGTCGGATCCTTTGCGGTCTCGTAGGTGATTGGATCGAGGACGGTCTTTACCCCGACGGAGATGCGGCGATTGAGCTTGTAAAAAACATTTGCTATTACAACGCAAAAAAATACTTCAAATTTTAAGGAGACTCAACGTGATTTTACGAAACGATATACCGATTCTCGATTACGACAGCGATCCCAACGCCGTTATAATGCCCGGAAAACATGAAATTCCGACGTTTCCCGAACGCGCCGTATTCGGTTTTCTTGGGGATGTGATCGACAAGTACGCCAGATCGGAACACGCAGAGGTTCTTACATACTTTGAAACTATCACTAAAATGTTTCCGATCTACAAGATCGAATACAAAGGTGTACCCATAACGCTTTGTCAAGCGCCTTTAGGAAGTGCGGCTGCCGCTCACATTCTTGATTTTCTCATAGGCAACGGCGTGAAAAAGATCGTAGCATCCGGATCATGCGGCGCGCTTGTACCGTTTGAGGAAAATAAATTTCTTCTTCCTACGGAAGCATTGCGTTGTGAGGGAACGTCTTACCACTATCTCCCTCCGTCGCGCACGGTAAAGCTGAATGAAGCCGCCATCTCATCTGCCGAAGCCACACTCGCAAGACTCGGAGTACCTGCCGAACGAGTAAAAACGTGGACGACAGACGCATTTTACCGCGAAACAAAAGCAACCGTCGAAGCACGAAGAAGCGAAGGCTTCTCTGTCGTAGACATGGAATGTTCCGCAATCGCGGCGTGCGCCGAATTCAGGAACGCTTCTCTCGTGCAGCTTCTTTTTACCGCGGATTCTCTCGCAGACACCGAAGCTTACGATGCTCGCGGTTGGGGTGTAATGTCAATGGAAACGGCGCTTAAACTGTCCTTAGAGTGTGTTATTGATTTATAATTGAGTTTTTTACGAGGGGGACTTTTTTAAGGAAAAAGTCATTCTCTCATACGAAAACCTTCATACAAATCTTTTCCTCAAAATAAAAAATCAAAAAGAGCCTTGCCGAAGCAAAGCTCTTTTTTTGTTAGCAAGACTATTTCCATTAATAATATCTGACGGATGCGATAACCTTTCCGAGAATCGCTACCTCATCGGCATATATAGGCTCCATAGTATCATTTTCGGGCTGAAGGCGGAAACGACCGTCCTCTCGGAAAAATCTCTTAACCGTTGCACTGTCGTCAACCATAGCTACAACTATATCTCCGTTATCGGCTTGAGGAGTACGAAGCACGATAATTATATCACCGTCAAAAATTCCGACATTGATCATACTTTCGCCGCTGACACGAAGCGCAAACAAATCCTCTTTTTTATATTTTCCCCCAACCGAAATAACAACATTATCGGTTTCATCATATATTTCCGTTGCAAGAATCGGTTGACCGGCAGCTATACTGCCGAGCACCGGCAGCTGAACGGAAGAAACGGATGCTTCTTCAAAAGATTCCGCCGTGCGAACCGTCCTGCTTTTTCCATCCTCACGGGTTATATATCCTTTTGACGCAAGTCTGCCGAGATATGCGTGCACTGTTGATGTGCTTTTAATTCCGAGTGCTGTTTTTATATCCCTTACAGAGGGAGAAAAACTGTTTTTTCGTATTGAATCGGCAATGTAATCATACATCGCCTGTTCTTTCGCGTTAAGGGGTTCTCTTGACATAATTATATCTGCCTTTCGGTCTTTTTATCATTTCACAATGATTATATCACAAAAAAAGCGCCAAGTCAAACGAATGTTCGCAATTTTCGAAAATTTTCCGTGATTCTTCACATATTATCGAAAAAAACGGTTCAAATATTTTTTACCATTATGTCTTGAACTTTTGACAAACATAATATATAATGATATTACTGAAAATTTGGGATACCATATATTTGGATAACCTTATATTCTAATTTCAGAAGGAGAAAATACATGACAAACAACAAGTATGTTCTTGATTGGATCAATGAGATGGCTGAAATGTGCCGTCCCGATCACATCGTCTGGATCGACGGTACAGAAGAACAGGCTGAGGCTCTCCGTGCGGAAGCTTGCTCCACCGGCGAAATGATCAAGCTCAATCCTGAGCTTCTCCCCAACTGCTATCTTCACAGAACAGCAGTAAATGACGTTGCCCGCGTTGAAGGCAGAACTTATATCTGCACTCCCACACAGGAAGAAGCCGGCAACATTAACAACTGGATGGAACCCGGCGAAATGTACGCAAAGCTCAAGAAGCTTTACACAGGCTCCATGAAGGGTCGTACAATGTACGTTATTCCCTACTCCATGGGCGTTGTAGGCTCCGACTTCGCTAAGTACGGCATCGAGCTCACAGACTCCATCTACGTTGTACTCAACATGCTCATCATGACACGCGTAGGTACAAACGTACTCGAAGCTCTCGGCGACAGCCCCGACTACATCAAGGGCTTGCACGCACGCGCTGATATTGACGAAGAAAATCGTTATATCACTCACTTCCCGCAGGACAACACAATCATGTCCGTTAACTCCGGTTACGGCGGAAACGTTCTTCTCGGAAAGAAGTGCTTCGCACTCCGTATTGCTTCCTACCTCGGACGTAAAGAGGGCTGGATGGCTGAGCACATGCTCATCCTCGGTCTTGAATATCCGAACGGCGAAATCAAGTATATCACCGCTGCTTTCCCCTCTGCTTGCGGTAAGACAAACCTCGCAATGCTCATTCCTCCGCAGATCTACCGCGAGAAGGGCTACAAGGTATGGTGCGTAGGCGACGATATCGCTTGGCTCCGCGTTA
>CAZPJU010000049.1:0-9424 GCA_964586965.1 uncultured Lachnospiraceae bacterium
GCCGTTTTTCGCAAATTAGCGGATAGTTAATGCAATAAATTAATATTTTTTTCGACTTTTTCGCAAACAGCGATTCCAACGTCGGTTATGTGAAAAAGGAAAAGCCGAGCCTAATTAAGGACCCGGCTGCTTATTGTCGAAGCATATTTTATTTGTATCGCAACTTTTTAATTCAGTTTCATCATACGTTTAACGGCGTCGATATCGGAAAATTCCGTATTTCTGTCGTATGTAAAATTATCCGGTACGGTGTCTGCAAAAATTATGTGATCCATTTCGCTGATTTCCGGAAGCTCGGCAAGCTCGTATATTTCCGCAAAATAAACACGTCCGTTGTGACGGTGCCTGCCGTTTGCAAAAACATAAACGTAATCCCAAACAGGCTTGATCACAGCACGAGTGGCACCGGTTTCCTCATAAAGCTCTCGTTTGGCGGCGTCAAGCGCCGATTCCCCTTTTTCAACGTGACCGCCCGGATGTTCATAACTTCCGCGTTTCTTATGATAGCAGTATATCCATTTGCCCTCGTAACGTGCAAATATCGCGACATATTTTATGTTGTTCAGAAAATCGGGTGTATATTTGAAGCTCACAATAATAATCCTTTTATATGGGGTTCGACATTCACTGTTAATGTGATAATATATTTTCATATATATCATATCATAAAATTCACAACAATTGCAACAATTAAGGCAATATATCATAAAAAAATCGAAAATCGACTTGTGTTCGTCGTCCGGATGATATATAATTACAAAAAGAATGTTCTAAATATACAAAAACAAATTCGCGACGGAGATCTTATATGGTTATAAAAAACAAATTTAATATAGCATGGCTGAAATATGTTATGATCGGTGCGTTAACGACATCGCTTTTGCTTTTTTCATCTTGTGACAACGGTCCGGATCTTCCGACGATAGATCCGACATTGGAAAATCAAACAACAGACACCTCCGAATCCGACGATGCAGTCACCGAATACATTCCCGTTATGGACGATGACGCGGATCGCATTGACGGAATCGCAATCAAATCTGCCGAAGACCTCGCGAAAATAGGCGTTGATTCGGATTACCCGCTGAACGGGAATTACGTCCTTGTAATCGACATTGATCTTTCGGAGTTCGAAAGTTGGACTCCTATCGGAACGTCCGCGGAATCGGGAGCAAGTTCGGGCGCCGGAATATTCACAGGAACGTTCGACGGAAGAAATCATGTCATCAGCGGACTTACCATCGAAGAATCCGCGCAGTATGACTCGTTTTGGGGGCTGTTCGGCTCTGTTGGAAGCAAAAACAAAAAAAGTCCCGCTGTTATAAAAAATGTTGTGTTAAAGAACGTTAATATAACGCTTTACTCAAATGCATCAACAGGCGTCGGTGCGCTTGCCGGTCAGGTGAGCGGATTTGCCGAAATTTCGGGAATATCGCTCCTTTCGGGAGACGTTTCGTTTTCCGGTTCGGGTAGCCTCGGAGTCGGCGGCATGATCGGTCAATGCCGTACAAAAAAGACCTCCGTTGTCTCAAATGAGGGAATTTCAATTGAAAATGTCTTTTCCAATATTGCGGTAACCGCAGAAAACGGATACTGGAACACCTGCGGCGGTATCATAGGCAGAATCAGAGACAGCGCTCTCGGCACTTTCCGCTATGTCATTTCCGTCGCAAGTGCAAAATTCGAAGGAAATCTTACATACGCAATGGCGTCCGGCGACTATACCGCCAAAACCATGTCAAATCTCTATTTTCTGAACAAGACGGGTATTTCGCGTGACAACATGGGCGAATCAATGTCGGCGGATAAACTTCGTGACGGTACGCTGTCCATGTCGGGAAGTTGGTCTGTAACGAGCGGAATATACCCCATGATATCGGAGGTAATCGAAAGTCCCGGTTTTACTATACTCGATCTCACAAAGATCTCGTTTACGGGCAGCGAAAACGAAACGAAAATTAAAAACAACTTCCGCCTCCCCACAACTGCGGCAGGCTTGAAAGTTCAGTGGACATCGGATAACACGGATGTTATCTCAATATCGGGAGCTAATGCAACCGTAAAACAGCCGGAAAGCGGATATATTGATGTCAAGCTGACGGCGGTAAGCGGTTCGTACACAAAGATATACACAATGCGTGTCGTGGCATCGCAGAGAGGATATTTTATTACCGAATACGTAAAAGACGGCGAGCCGATCGAGCTCGGCGGATATGAAGACGGCTGCTCGTTCAAATGGACTGTCACGAATGCGGTGACAGGCGCCAAACGTGTCGAAAAAACGACCGAACCTCGTTTTACCGTTACAAAAAAAGACATTGAAAGCATTATAACTGTCGAAGCGGACGGATACGACGAAATATCCATCTATTATAGTTATTTGCCTATAATGTACATAGATTGCGACAAAAAATACAGTTCAATAGGTCAGAGCACTTATACAGATGCCGAAATGCGTCTTTGCGCGTCCGAAGAATATAAGGATTTCCTTTATTCCGGAGATATAAGTATAAAACTTCGCGGGAATTCGACGTCAAAACTGGCAAAAAAGCCGTTTAAGCTTAAACTTGACACAAAGGCAAACCTGCTCGGAATCGACGAGGAGGGCAAGAACAAGCATTGGTGCCTCATGGCAAACGCCCTTGACCCGACATTGATGCGTAATGTTCTGATCCAGGACTTCTCCAAGGCGATAGGAACCGAGGTTTCTATGGGATCGCAGAATATCGTCCTTATTTATAACGGCGATTATTACGGTGTATATCAGCTTACGGAGCACGTCCGAGTCGATAAAACGCGAGTTGATGTATTCAACTGGGAAAAGTATGCCGAAAAAGCAGCCGAAACAATCGCGGAAGCGAAACAAAAGGCGGACGGGCTCGGAAACGCAGAAACAACGAAACTCGAAGATGCGCTTTTGGAGCGGATGACAGATGATTGGTCGTGGATGTCAACCGGTTTCGTTACTCTCGACGGAGTAACTTACGTGTTCACGGATTGGGGACTTGACCCGCTTCCGGAGCAGACGGGCGGATTTTTGCTTGAGATGGACTTTTACAGTCAAAGCGATTTTTCTCTTGCAAAAACAGAGACGGCATACGATCAGCCACTCTATTTTAATACACCGGAGCCCGTCGGCACCGGACTTGATTCGTTTGTGACAACGCCGCTTTACAACTACGCATACAATTATGTTCAGTCGTTCGAATATGCAATCCACAGCAACGATTTCTTCTTCAGAAACGACGATGAGCATTACAGCGCCGTTGTGTATGACCGCTGGAATTGGACTTACGAAAAAGTAAATTACGTTGACAACGTAAACGACGGCTTGCATTATTCGCAGATGTTCGATATGGACAGTCTCGTCAATAACTTCATCTTCTGCGAAATGATAATGAACTGGGACTCCATGAAGAACAGCTTCTTCGTCTATAAAGACATAGACGGACTTGCATATATCGGACCGCAATGGGACTTTGACTGGGCATGGGGCAACGTGCTTTGGAACGGTAACACGTGGCGTCCGACCGAATGGCACTGCCGCTGCTACGACTTTATGATAGAGCAGTATTATCAGGAGGAGCAGTGGAACTGCCTTTTGATACGTGACCCGTATTTCATCGTGAAGGTTTGGGAAAGATGGCAGGAGCTTAGAGACGACGAGATTGAAGCGCTTATCGGCAACGGCGGAATAATGGATTCCTATATCGGTTATATGCGCGATGCCGCACTTGCAAATGACGCTAAATGGTCAAGTCAGGTTGCATACGGCTTCACGTTTGACTCCGAAACATCGAGAATGAAGGAATTCGTAAACACCCGTATGAACTGGCTCGACGAACAGTTTGTCAGCGTCGAATCGTTCGTAAATTCGCTCGGTGTATATCATGCTTCCGATATGATTGAGATAACAAAGACCGATATCGGTGCGTCAAAGACGGAAATAACCGTATCGGTAAAGGATTCGGATATCAAATATATCATGCTTCAAATCAACGGCACAACAATGAAGGAAGTCAAGGTTACCGGCTCAAAGCTCACCGTCAGCATTGACAATTCCGAGCTTGAATCCGACGGCTACAACTGCATCACCGTTTACGCTGAAGATTCCGTGCATGATTATATAATCGACGATGATTACAGCGATCACGGCAATTATGACACTGTTGTTTCCGATTTCTGTTACTTTAAGCTTAAATAAAAAAAGAAAAAACTTCCGGAGGCGTGATGCTCTCAGCAGAGTGTCACGCCTTGTATCGGGAGTTTTTTTGTAATATATTGAAAACACGTGTCGTGTTTTGCCTTCGTCTTGACAAAGTTTCGCGTTTTGTATATAATAAAGTTTAACCGAAGCAAAGGAGGTTCCGACGTGGCTGAAAAAAAGAAAACAGACGGCAAGCAAATCGCGGAAAATCGCGCCGCGCGCCATGAATATTTCATCGAAGACACATACGAAGCCGGAATCGCTTTGTTCGGTACGGAAGTGAAAAGCCTTCGAGAGGGCAAAACAAACCTCAAGGATTCGTATTGCCGCATCGAAAACGGCGAACTTTTTGCATACGGCTTTCACATAAGCCCTTACGAAAAAGGCAATATCTTCAATCGCGATCCGCTTCGCCCGAAAAAGCTCTTGATGCACAAACGTGAAATCAATAAGCTGTTCGGCAAAGTCGCGCAGGACGGTTACACGTTGATTCCGCTTTCGCTTTATTTCTCCGGCTCAAGGGTGAAAATGAAGATCGGGCTTTGTAAAGGTAAAAAGCTTTACGACAAGCGCGACGACGATGCCAAGCGCAACGCGGAGCGTACAATGGAGCGTTACGTTAAGAGTCGCGGAAAATATTCGGAGTGATTGTGTTCCCGACTGTCGGTACATTCGCAATTTGTCTAATTGAGATTTTTACGCGTCACTTGCGTAAATGTCCTTTTATATAAGGGGGCGTAAAGGTTTCGACGGGGATCTTGAAGCTTTATAAGCGGGCAGAGCATGGGGAAAGCTCTTTAATCCGTCCCTAAATTAAAATTAAACGCTAACGAAGATTTAGCTCTCGCTGCCTAAGTGCGGCGCGTCTTCACCGAGGGGGACCACGACCTCGGTGCGGGCGTCACTACCGTGGTGCACGTGAGTCGCGGTTTCGCACTTGAAACGACCACGCATTAAAGTGCTGCCGTCCTCCGAGCGCGATCATCCGCGTGGATGACGGGAGATAACGTAGGTGATCTACGCCCGTAGAAAGTGAAGTGAATGGGTTTTCGGACGCGGGTTCGATTCCCGCCGCCTCCATGCTGAATAAAAAACGGTCAAGGCTTAACCTTGACCGTTTTTTATTTTTGTATTACCTATATATAAATTTCATCATTGATAACTGCATCTCCTTTCTTTCGCCGGTTTGGGGCAAAATGTAAAAATGCCAATTTTTGCGCAAAAATCGCATTGACATTTAGTATTTTTGATGTATAATAATGTTAGATAGTTAATTCGGAGGGGGAAAAATAAATTTTTTGGAGGAATTTTATGAAAAAATTTTTAGCCGCAATGTTTGCGTTCGTGCTCGTAGCCTCGTTTCCTGTTATAGCGTACGCGGTAGATTCTTCCGTGCGCGGCAGGAGCATTGAGCCTGTGTACCCGGAGTATAAGGAAACATACTCTAAATTTGACTTTTCTCAGGAGTATGATATAACAACTTCGGGTGTTTGGAGACGTATTTATTCTCCTCAATCGGGGTCTGCTTATGTAAGAACAACGGTGCACGTTATGTACTATGGTGAAGGCAGAGCTCTTGCATGGATTCAAGGAACCGGAGCCAACGATACCTATTACATTGATGACGATGAAACCGTGACAAATTATATGCTTGATACAGGTGAAATACACTGTAACACCACGCAGGCTAACGAAACGTATCATCAAGGTGAGGTATGGAATGGAACAACGTTAGTCTATTGGTGGCAGGAAAGCAGATTTGCTAATTAACGATTGACTTTTATTTAACGCTGCTTTCCCCCTTCGGCAGCGTCTATAATCCGGTTGATTTGAAATTCCATTAATTTTCAGGAGGTATTTTATGAAGCGGTTGCACATCGCTTTTTCTGCGATAAACGATATGTTTAAGCTGAATAAAGCACTGTTTATCATTATGGTAATCGGTCTTTTGACAAGCACCTATATGCTCGTCTATTCATACGGCAACATCTCCGCTTACAACAATATTTACGGAATAGAAGAAACCTCAACTCTTTTTTACTTTGATGTGTATAATGCTCAGCCACTTCTTACGCCTCAGGACATTTACAAGCTTGATTTTGACAAATACGATTTCAAGTATCTGAATATAATATATCAGCACGCCGGTAACTGGGATGAGAATAAGAATAATTTAAGATTTGTTGATGTCCTTGACGGAAAACCGTTACAGACCGAACAGTATAGTTGGTATGAGATAACGGCATACAACGGAAATGAATTTTTGGCTAACAGATATGACGGACGTGTGCAGTTTGACGGCGAAGCCGACAAATATTCAGTCATTATGCCCGCGACAGACTTGACAGTTAAGCTGGAATATAACAAGGAAACCGATTCTTTCGGAACAATATACATATACGGACTGGAATTTAAGATAATCGGTATTTCGCACGCTTCAAGGGAAATGATCATTACATGGGAAGCGTTTGAGGAGCTTGGACTCGGCATCGAATATCTCGAATTCAACACCGCAGAGCTTGTTGACCCCGAAACAAGCGAGGAAATAAGTAATTATGTTATGGATACGTTCAGCTATGCGAAGCCTAATTGGGATGTGATTAGCGGATTTAACAACAGAACACGTCCGCACAAAGAACAAACAAAGGCTTTGGCTGCTCATACGCAGGGCGTTATAAGCGCATTTTATATTTATCTTGCTTCACTTATCGCGTTTGCATTTTTCATTGATTTTTTCACCGAGAAAAGCATGAAACGATATTCAATTTCAATTTTGTGCGGAGCAACGAAAAAGCGTCTCATCGAAACAATGCTTTTGCAAAATTTGATTTTGTCCGTAGGCTCGCTTGCTTTGATGATTCCACCGAATTTGTTTCTCAGTAAAGAGATCAACTTTTTCGCGAATGTTAAGTATGCTTTTGTCGATATAGGACTTATGCTTCTGACAGTCATTGTTTCAACGATCGTTCTTTCGATTCCTTCTATGTTTAAGATCTGTAAGAGTTCTGCCGCCGATCTCGGTCGCGCCGTTATGTGAGGAGGAAAATATGAAGCTGTTAAATCAATGCGTTAAATTCTTTTGGAGCGTGCGCTTCAGAGCTCTTGTTATGTTTATTGCCTGTTTCGTTGCCTCATTTGTTGCGACATCTTACATAGGTCAGTTTTCGTATTCGTTTTCGGGATACAGTTTGCTTGTTAATTCTCCGTATAAGGACGGATTTTTGATTCAGAATTCAAACATTAATGTTAAGCAGATAGATAAGTATACCGAAAATATCCGCTCCGAAAAGGGAGTTATCTCCGTGGCGCAGGAATGCAGAACAATTTCGTTTACGGAAACAAGTAAAAAGATCGGCGGAAATGCACTTACCTTTATTACAAAGGAAATGTATGATGCTTTCCCGATAAGACTCTCATCCGGAGAAGGATTTGATTATGAATCGGATGAGCTTGAATGTATAATCGCACATTCGTATTTCGACAGCTTTAATGTCGGTGACGTTATGAGCGTGCTTGTATCCGGTGCGAAAAAAGATGATGTTGTGGATATTACAGTAACGGGCAAGGCTTCAAGCCCGCAAATGTTTATCAGTATGTCGGCGGAGTCAAACCAACTTGACTCAAGCAGACTTGCCAAGGAGGACGAAATTGTATTTGTTAAATATAATGCCGCGGCAGAGGAGGTATTCGGTTCATACTTAAACGGCAAACGCGCATCAAGCGGTTCTGCTTGGTTTGTCGAGTTGGATCCGGAAATGAGTGAAAGTATGCGTGACCGTGCTATATCAAAAATTAACGCTTACGGAAATATGCACGAGGTAACGGAACTGACGGAACGCACTTTAGAGTATGCTAAAGAAAAAGTTGCATATATTCTGCCCACGGCTATTTTTGTTACGGTGTTTCTTTTGATAACAATCGTTTGTATGACGGTTTTGTCTGTTTATAAGCACGCAAATGTTTATGCGGTTTGGTATAATGTTGGCGCTTCGCGCTTTAGGATACATACAACCGTTACGTCGGTCTTTGCAACGACAATAGTGTTGGCGATCGGATCGTCGGCGTTGCTTCTCAAATATTTATCATCGCTTGATACAACCGAAATGCCGGAAACTTTGAAATCACTTGTTTATAACATTTATCTCAATTCGACGTCAATGATCGCCGTAGCTACAATAGCTGTCGTATGCGTCGGCGTAGCCGCTGTAACATCGGCACTGTCTCTGCGCGAAAACGATCCTCGTCAAATGGCAGACAAATTCAAGGAATAAATAACCTATATGCTATTATTTTTCAGATAAAGATGCGTGTCATACATCGAAATTCACATAATTTCGAGCTGATCAGATACGCAAAGTTCGTTTGTTTTTTAGCCACAATAAAGTGGCGGAAAGGAAACTTATTATGACCCCGTTAATCAGTATTAAAAATCTTAATAAATACTATCCGATCGGAAAAGATAAGTTCCATGCACTCCGAGATGTTTCAATTGAGATAGGGCGAGGTGAAATGGTTGCTATCATGGGCAAATCGGGAAGCGGAAAAACAACGCTTCTCAACATAATCGGCACGCTCGACAGCTTTGATGAGGGCGAGTACTTTTATGACGGAAATGACGTTGCGAAAATGAGCGACGGAAAAAAAGCCGCACTTCGTGCGTCTGAGATCGGTTTTGTTAATCAGGAGTTTATGCTTCTCAATAAAAAAACAGCAACAGAAAACGTTGCTTTGCCGTTGTATTTTAATGATACTCCGTATACCCGTATCAGAAAGCGCGCTCGCGCCGCTATCTCCGAAATGGGTATAGCGGAACAGGCGAACAAAAAAATTACTGCAATGTCCGGCGGACAAAAACAACGCGTGGCAATTGCAAGAGCGATTGTTATAGAACCGTCGTTGATTCTTGCGGATGAGCCGACGGGAGCGCTTGACAGAGCTACTGCCGATGAAATAATCTCGTGCATTCGCCGCCTTAATAAGGAAAACGGTATTACGGTTGTGATCGTTACCCACGACAGCGAAGTGGCGGCAGCGTGCGACAGAATTATCACGATTGTTGACGGACAGATAACATGATTTTTTACGAACAGCCTTCGATCATTTGATTTTTGATCGGAGGCTTTTCCTTTTTCACATAACCGTTCTCAAAATCGCTGTTTGCGGAAAAAATCGAAAAAAATATTAATTTATTGCATTAACTATCCGCTAATTTGCGAA
>CAZPJU010000050.1:0-9323 GCA_964586965.1 uncultured Lachnospiraceae bacterium
CGCTTCGTCAGAATACTCCAGAACAGACCTCAGACCGTTCTTGACGATCAATTATAAAGATTTTACTTACTTTTGTCAAAACAATCCTTCACTTTCTTCAGTAAATTTTTCAACAAACAATCTTGATATTTTGTTTTACAAAACTGATTCGGGAATATCGGAAAAATCTTGGCTAAAGAAAATTAATGATGCAGGCTGTGTTATCTGTTCTATGGCTATGATATTGAGAAATTTAGACGCAACCACAAGTTCTGCTAAATATGATGTACGAACAAATACTTCATACATATTGCAAGCAGATCCTTTTACAGTAACCTTAGCTAATACATCATTTCCTTCTATAACATATTCCTCTGCTGACAATATATATATTGCCAACACAACTCAAAATCCCGTCCTTACATACTATAGCAGAATTGCGTCAGCATTTGGCAGAAGTGTAACTATATATGATTTAAGCGGAACGGATGAAGATAAAGCTAATGATATAGCTTATTATTTATCATTAAATCCAGAAGGAATAGCTGTATCTTTCAAAAATTCTAATAGTCAAACACATACTATTGTATTTACTGGAACAATATACGAAGTTCCTGACACATATACAACGAATATCGTTAATTCAAAAACAAATTTGAACAATGAAAAATACATTGAATCGTCTGTTACCACTTCAGAATTAATTTTCAATTGGGAAATTACTATGACGAATAGAACTGTTTCTAACAAAACATCTATATACGATGCTCTATTTACAGTTTCGGATCCTATATCTACAAGCAATTATTCAGGTAATCAAGTTTTATTTAAAAATTCATACACGGCATCCAACTATGAATTTGGGGACGCATATAAACTAATTATTATCAATTAATACTGACAATCAAGGAGATTTGTATGAAGAAAGCAATAATATTTTTACTTGTTGTATTAATCCTTGTGATTAATGTTTCAGCAGCGGAAGTTCTATCATCAACGGAAACAACCACGTTAGATAACATTTTGGCAGAAAAAAAGTATTTCGAAGCCAAGAGTATGTTAGTACATTTAATATGCGGGGATATATTATGTGACTACGATGACAGCATTGAAGTAAACGGAATTATATACTATCATGTGACCGAAGAAAAATATTCTAATTACGAAAGTCTTATTTCTCTTTATAAAGATTATTTTACTAACAGTTACGTGGACGCACTTTTTTCAGATACTTCAAGATTTATTGAACATGATGGAAACACCTATTTTGACGGTGGTACTTTGGCATCAAATATTAATTGTGGGAAAGACACGTATCTTAAATTTTCTCAAAATGATAATCAAGCCGAAATAGTTATTTCAACGGAATTATTGGATGACGAGTTATCGACTTTCGGAAGCATGGAACATACTTTCAAATTAAAATTTGAGGATGGTGATTGGAAATTCGATCTGTTTTATTTGACAAATTATTCATATGATTTCAACAATGCTCCCCAAACCGGAGTAGACACGTTCGCGTACACGGCGGTGGCGGTAGTTGCGCTCGCGGCAGCTGCAGTTGTGGTGAAGAAAAGGAGATTTGTATATCGTTAAGGCTTTAGATATAAAATATCCGTTTCGAGGTTCAAATATACCGGTAAATATAAGTTCCGATTATGGAGATCAACCACATGATGACGGAACTTCAGGAATCCATAAAGGACTTGATTTGAACACTACCGGAGGCACTTATTTATATGCACCGTTTAACGGTACTATTGTTGCATCAAACGAAATTGATATAAAAGGCGAAGAAGATGATAGCATGGGATATTATGTTGTCATCGAAGCAGATGACATATATGTATACAACAGCACAATAAAATTACGAGTTATATATATGCACATGCAAGAAGAAAATAGAGTAACCTCAGGTCATGTAACAACCGATACTGTAGTTGGCAGAGTAGGCAAGACCGGTCGCGCAACCGGTAATCATCTGCATATATCATTTATCACAAACGGCGGAAAATATCCGACAGATTTCAATATTACTATCGATCCAGTACTTATATATGACGAAATTAATTTCACCTGCTCATACTGATTTAGAAAGGATTTTGTACTATGAAAAAGATACTTTGTTTATTAATTGCAACAATAATCATAATGGCATTTTCAATAAACGTATTTGCCTATAATCATTCTAGATTGGAAAAAGTATTCCCCCCTATCGATGAATATAGAACTTTATATATATGGAAAAGAGTTACAACTATATATTCTTTGATAAAATCACAAGGACGTGAAGATGAATATTATGATTTTATACACAATTTCGACAATGGAATTTATCAAAAGTGGGAGGACGGACAAAGATTCACAATGGAATACATTTATAAAGTGCCGTATAATTACAAAGTATTACAAGGACTAAATATATCAAGGGAAGATTTAATTTATGCTGCTGAAATTCAAGCACAAGAATTAACTGCAGGAGAAAATCCTGACCAAATAATAACTATTGAGCAAATTGACGCACTATATTCTAACGATATAGAAAAAATTCAACGTGCTTTCAAATATGAAAGCGCATATATGTTTGATGGATTAGTGTATCCGTTCGACGAAATTTTTATATTTGATATAGAATCATTATTATTAATGCGTGATGAAGGTGGATTGGTTGAACATTTACGTAATGTTGTAAGTTTGGAGCAAAGCGGTGTTTGTACGGGACCTACGTATCTTACTGAAGAAAAAATCCAACAAGCTATTGAATTAGCAAATTTTCTTGAAAATTACCCCGACAACGCTCCCCAAACGGGCATTGACACGTTCGCGTACACGGCGGTGGCGGTGGTTGCGCTCGCAGCAGTTGCGGTTGTGGTTAGGAAAAGGAGGATTGTATGAAGAAATTTTTGATATTCGCGCTTGTCGTGATAATGTTTGCAATCAACGTTTTTGCAGCGGATGCTACCTACGACGAAAATGCGCTAAAATCAATGTTACGCGATATTTTCAAAATGTATGTTGAATATGATCGATGTTTTGGAGATTTTATTTATTCAACAGAAGTGAAACTCTACGATGAAAACGATCTTGTTTGCAAAAATTCCGAACACACATTTTATGCACAAAGGAACGGTGAACAAAACACATGGGAAGGTTTTCAAAATGCTCTGAAAGCTTGTGTTACGGAAAGTTTGGCAGATAAATTTATTTCCGCAAACAACATATTAAATATTGACGGACACACATATTCGCAAACCGTTGTTTCACAGGCTCAAAACGACGGCGTATTTATTGATTATTACAAATATTACGACAGCACCGAACTTACAACGCTCGATGACACATTCAAGATTATTGCGGCAACTGATCAAAAAATATCAGCAGAGGTGAATATATCCGATTGGGATATCGGCGGTAATGTTACTGTTTATACAGTAGAATATACAAAGACGAATAACGGTTGGCGTGTAAGTGGCGGCACGTTTGTTGATAGTTTATTGCTTGTAGATTTAGATTGTTTCAACAATGCTCCCCAAACGGGCATTGACACGTTCGTGTATGCTGCGGTAGCGGTAGTTGCTCTCGCGGCAGTTGCGGTTGTTGTGAAGAAAAGGCGCGCGTGAAAAAATCGAAAAAAATATTAATTTATTGCATTAACTATCCGCTAATTTGCGAAAAACGGCTGATAACTATATGGAGGGGAGAGTAATTCGTTTTTTACGGATCGTTCTGCCGAAGTATGTCGAGTGATTCCTTATTTCAAATTTTCTCATTCGAACGTTTTAGTTTGTTCAACTATCTCTTAAAAACATTATATCCCATGGTATAATTAAGTCGGCAGAATCTCCCCCTCTTATTTCGGTTTATTTTTTATCTCAAAAAAAGATAGACACATCATCCATATAACGAAAAAGCAAAGACCGCCGGAACTTTAGCCGACGGTCTTTGCTTTTTATATTCAGTTAAACAAGCCTACATTTATGTTTTCAAAACAGAATTGCATATATCCGAAACAATATCATCTATACTTTTTTCGGCAGTAATACGCACTTCATTCAACTTCGGCACATCACCGATCTTCCCTGTTATATCAAGCATATCAACTTCTCTTTTTTCCATTACGCTATTTTTATATTGCACGATATATGCGCTTGCATCCGGCGTACTTCTTATAAAATACTGTTTACCGTTGTTCTCGACAAATGCGGTGTTATTTTCCATCGCCAATCCAATCATATTTTTTTCGGCTAACATTTCGTCAAATGAATTTCTTCCACCCTCATTATAATGCGGACAATAAGCGATATGAAAAAAATCCAACATTCCGTCTGCCCAGCAATAATTCCAATCATCGGCATTATGAAAGGCTTCGCTGTCACTGTAACCGCAATTAAAACAGCAGATCGCGCCTGCGCTGATCCCGGTTAAAACCGCCGAATCTTTCTCGTAAATTCTTTTCAGCTTTTCATCAATCCCATGCTGTTTCCAAATTTGCATCATGAAAACGGTATCTCCGCCGCCTATATAAATTATATCTGCCCAAGATAGGAGATCATCCATACTTTTATCGTCATAAATGCGAGAGCACAGGCACAAAGTTTTCACTTCACATTCCAAAAGCTTAAATGCGTTTGTGACGGATTTAATATATTCATCCGCATCATGGCTTGCGGTTCCGATAAACAACACATTTGGATTCATTTTCTTTGTCAGCGTGATTGTATGCTTATTCAATTCTCTCGTAGATGACAAATCACCGCCCGCAATGGCAACTATTCTTCCCATATATTGCTCCTCATTTCCGCACCGAATATCGGCATATTAAATTATCGAGCACAGTATACCACAAACAAGAGAAAAATGCCACACAATCTCGTCTGATCGTTCACTGCGCTTTGCCTTTGCAATTCAGCGTTCGCGATTTGATTCGCTTTTTTTGATACTTAACTATCTTTCGCCGTGATTGCTTTATGGTATAAAATAGACTATACTGTATTCAGAAAACATCGTCCGACGTAATTTCTATAATAAAGTTTTATAAAAAAGGAAAACATCTATGAATATCGAATTGGGAAACAAAATCAAACAGCTTCGCTTCAGAAAAGGGATCACGCAAGACACGGTAGCCAAAGCTTTGAATGTTTCTTCTCAGACGATAAGCAAATGGGAAAACAATGTCTCTATGCCCGACATTCAGTTGCTTCCCGAAATTGCAGTTTACTTTGGTTGCACAATCGACGAGCTGTTCAACCTTTCAGAGCAAGCTCAATTTGAACGCATTGAAAATATGCTGGATATGCAGTCTGCATTAAGCGATGATGAATTCACGCAAGCAAAACAGTTTTTGACCGATAAACTCAGTAAGGATGACGGTAAAAGCGATGCATTTCGTCTGATGGCGGAATTATATAATCATAAAGCAGACGAGCTGAGAAGAAATGCCGAAATGTATGCAAAGGAAGCGTTGGAATTAGAGCCCGAACTGAAACAAAATCACGTAAATCTTCGCCGTGCACAGGAAGGTACCATTTCCGATTGGGATTTTGCAAACCACAGCAAACGTATTTCATACTACAAGGATTTTATTCAAAAGAATCCCGATTACACAAGCGGCTATCTATGGCTGATAGACGAGCTGATCGCCGACTATCGTTTGGACGAAGCGGACGCCGTTTGTGAAGCTATGAGTGCTCTGGATAACAGTTGTCGCGTTCCTTTTCACCGCGGAAAAATCGCATGGGTTCGCGGCGAACATGACAAAGCGGAGGCAATTTGGGAAGAAATGCTTTCCAATCATAGTGACGACTGGCTTGCTTATGCTTGCATGGCAGATGCCATGGCTTATGCCTGCCGATACGATGAAGCTATCGCTTACTATAAAAAAGCATTTGAGATACAGCCGTCCCCCAAATACTGTGACGCGCAGATCACGGCGGCTCACATTTATGAAATTAAGGGAAATTATGATGCTGCAATCGCAAGCCGCTATGCGCAATTGGAAGTGATGAAAAATGAATGGAATATCACGGAGGGGTGTGAAGTTGAAGAAGTTCATGACGAAATAAACCGACTCCGAAACATTTCCATTGCCAATAAAGCCTGATAGAATTAAAGCCTGCACCAAATCGGTGTGGGCTTTAATCTACGATACTACGATACTGCATTAAGCATATTTTCGATAAAAATCCCGTACCCTCGCGTGGGGTCATTTACCATGACGCTTTTTTCGATGGGCTTTAACACATATTATGTAATATCGACCACATGGCATATTGCAAGAACACCAAATACATGATATGATAAGAACTGATAAAAGAAGTGTGGACAATAGTCACAAGACAATCAGACAAATTAAAAATTCTGCCGAGGGATGAGATGCAATGAAAACAACATCAATTAATATTTTGAATCTGTGCGTATCATGCCACAATCATTGCAAGTACTGCCTTTTATCATGGGATGGAAAATGCCTCGGCATCGAATACGAACGTAGTGTGGCATATGCACGCAATTTTTACAATTGGCTGAAGATGACTCACGAAGAAATTAACTTCATATACTATTTCGGGTATTCTATGGACCATCCCGATTTACCCAATGCCATCAAATTTATGCAAGAAACAAACTCTCCGAGTGGCGAGTTCCTGCAATTCAATGGCATGCAAATGCGAACAAAAGAAGAACTGGACACATTGTTTGCAAGCATAAAAGAACTGGGGGTCAGATTGATTGATTTTACATTCTATGGCTCAAAGGAATACCACGATAAATTTGCCGGCAGAAAAGGCGATTTTGAATTTATGATGGATTCCGTGAGAATCGCCTTGGAAAAGGGGCTGAATGTTGAAGTCGGGATTCCGATCACAAAGGAAAACCTTTCCCAAATTGATGCATTGTTAAGTCAGCTTCCGCAAGATAAAATCAAAATTTTTATTTTTACACCGCATTCCTGTGGGCGAGGAATCAACCTGCTGGATGTCAAAATCACGGTAGATGATTACGAAAAGTTGAGTTCCGATGCAAAAAGATACTTCAATCGAAGTAGAAACCGGACCCCGTCAGAATGGCTTCATGACAAAGAGCCCGTTCCTAAGAATAGAATTCTAACCTTATCTTTACTTCCGTCAAACATTGATTTCCTTGAACATCAATCGTTTGAAGATACATTGAGAAGCTTGGAGAAACTGGATGAAGATTATTATGATAAAATACCGGATTTTCAAAGCTTGTTAAAAAAATATGCTTCACCTGAAGACAAACACTTATATTCAAAAAAAGATTTATATCTGTTATACCGAAAAAGATACATTGAAGATACGCGCATAAATGTATTAGATGTGACGGATGAAAGATTTTCGGGAAGTCTCAGATATTGAAAAACGTTTTCGCCGCACAGAAAGATAAAAGCATCGCGTAATTATTTATCAGCTCTTATGTGGTTTTCTGCATCATGTCGTTTCGATTAAAGTCTCCCGTACTATCGCAAAACATAATAATCCTCCCTATGACAAAATCATAGGGAGGATTAAATTTTATAAGCAACCGCCGAATTGCCCACACTTCTTTATTTCCCCGCCGCTTCCAGCATATTTTCAATGAAAATACCATAGCCTCTCGTCGGGTCATTTACCAGAACATGGGTCACGGCGCCGATGAGTTTGCCGTTTTGAATAATCGGGCTGCCACTCATTCCCTGCACTATTCCGCCCGTTTTCGCGAGTAACTCCGAATCTGTTATCGTAACGACAAAATTCTTACACTCACCGCTCTTTACGTCGATTTCTGATATTTCTGCGGCATAATCATGCATCTCGCCATCCGAAACAGTACATCTTATTAAAACAGCGCCGTTCTTTATTTCGTCTTTGCTCGCAAGTTCAACATATTCAGCTTTAATATGCGGAAGCTTATTCAAAGTGCCGTACACGCCCGTTCGTTTGTTACTGCTTATTTCACCGATACGAGTTTCTCCGAAAAAGCCCTTCAACTCTCCCGGTGATCCTGCTATACCTTTATTTATTCCGCACAAAGATACGTCCGTCACTACGCCGTGAGACAGCGGAATAAGTTCTCCCGTTTCGGCATCGCATATTCCATGACCGAGACCGGCAAAATCACCTGTTTTCGCGTCATAATACGTAACCGTACCGATGCCGGCGGCGCTGTCTCGTATCCACATTCCCGCGCGGTAAACTCCGTTACGGTCACGCACCGGAGTAAGCGTTGTTTCTTTTTCTTCTCCGCGACGCTTGTACGTTACTCTCAGCGCATTGCCGCCACCGCCGGCAATACACTTTATCACATCCTCAGCCCCTGTCACTTCTTTTCCGTCGATCTTAACTATTACATCACCTGACATAATTCCCGCTTCCTTAGCCGGACAAACCTTGCCTGAGTTTGTTTCGATATCTTCAAGTTCCGCTACTGTAACGCCCGCTGTTTTGAATCTGACTCCGAACGGCATTCCGCCGATACACACCGTTTTAGGTGCCGCTGCTTCGGTCGGAAGCATCAACGTAAGGCAAAGCAACACAAAAGTAAGCGCCACGCATACTCTTTTTTTCATTCTTTTCATTTGCATTTATTTTTTTCCTGTCATCCATCTGTTATAGACGCGATTGTCGCGTCAAATATTACTCTGCCCCACACGCCGATTTTTATGTTATGCAATATTATCACTTAAAGTCAATGAAAAGCGCACGGCGGAAATTTAACACAATCGAATTTCAAAAATGCTTCCGAATACTGTCAAGCGCACCTTTTTCAAGTCGCGACACCTGCGCTTGTGAGATACCGATTTCGCGGCGAAACTCAAAAATGCTTCCGAATGCTGTCAAGCGCACCCTTTTCAAGTCGCGACACCTGCGCTTGTGAGATACCAATTTCGCCTGCGATCTCCATTTGTGTTTTTCCGCGATAATACCTCATCTCGATTATCGCCTTCTCTCGCGGCGAAAGCTTTTCAAGAGCCTCGCGAAGCGCGATATCCTCAAGCCAAATCTCATCGGAGCATTTGTCATCCGATATTTGATCCATTACATATATAGGATCAGAACCGTCGTTGTACATCGGCTCGTAAAGCGACACCGGATCGACTATTGACTCAAGCGCCTCCGACACGTTTTCAATCGGCTCATCAAGTTCCTTTGCGATTTCCGCAACAGTCGGCTCGTGATCCGATCCCGCCGACAGTCGCTCCTTTGCTCCAAGCGCTCTGTATGCAAGATCACGTAGCGATCTGCTCACTCGCAGTGCAGAATTATCGCGCAAATAACGCCTTATCTCACCGATTATCATAGGGATGAACATACTCTTGGGGAAAAATTATTCTTAATTAACGGAGTAGT
>CAZPJU010000051.1:0-6589 GCA_964586965.1 uncultured Lachnospiraceae bacterium
CCGATGTTGCCGCAGGTAAGGTTATGCTTCGTCTTTCGGACACGGCGGGAATACGAAGCACTGATGATGTGATCGAATCAATGGGAGTTGATCGCGCAAAAGCGCGAGCGTCCGAGGCGGAGCTTTTGATTGCCCTTTTCGATGCAACTTCCGCCCCTACGGATGAGGACCGAGAGATAATCAAGCTCGGCGGCGCGGTTAAGCTTGCGATCATCAACAAAACGGACATTGCAGTTGCCGATTTTGTTAGCGAATACGAAAAAATCGCGGACGAAGCCGGCGCCGACATCATATATGCATCGCTCAAAAACGGAGACGGAAAAGAGGCTTTGATGGCAAAAATCGAGGCTGAATTTACGGATCCTAAAATCGAGCTCGGACGAGATGCTGTCGTTGCGAACGCAAGACAGGCGGCTGAGGCTCGATGCGCTCTTGATTCGTTGACATCCGCGCTCGAAGCGTTTGACGCCGGACTTCCCGTTGACATTGTTTCGGGTGAGCTTGAAGCTGCACTGTCTGCCCTCATGCGTCTTGACGGACGAGAGGTTACGGATGCTGTGATAGGAGAAATATTCTCGAAATTTTGTGTAGGTAAATAATCGGAGTGGATTACATAACAAAAAACAGCAGTGAAAGTTCAGCTTTCACTGCTGTTTTTGTTATATGATTTCAAGATCGCGAAGCTGAGAGAGGATGTCTTCGACATCGACACGAAGTACTGACTCGTCAACCTCGTATTCATCAAGCATTTTTTCAATGATTTCATCGACAGTTTCACACTGCGGCAAAAGATCCCAAATGCTCTCTCCCGTTTCGTTGAGCGTCAGAAGTCCTTTAAGTTCAAGCGATGTACTTCCGACAGGCACAAGAATTACGTCTCCAGCGATGGTGCGCTTAACAAGCTCTTTGCGTATCTTCATAAATTTACCTCCTCCAAGGTCAATTTTATCGTTTGCTGTGTCATTTCACACAGATATTGAGGCTTTTTATCAAAATGTCCCGTTTCGGCAACGCACATTGCCGCGCAGACGTGACACACGTTTTTTGAAGGGCAAGCCGCACATTCGGACGGCATACGTATCTTTGCCGTTGCTTTCTTTGTGAGATTCCATGCTGTGTCAAAACTAAATTCCGGTACCGAAAATTTCGGTTCCGTCATCATGCCGCAGGGCGTCATGTCACCTTTCCAATTGATCCAAAATGTGCTGCGTCCCGCGCGGCATGAGATCCCCTCACCCGGAGTTCCCTCGCAGGAATCCTCTTTCGGTAATGATAAACCTTTTTTTATTGATTCCGCACGCATGGCGAACACATCCGGTTCAAGTCGAAGTTTATCCCATAAAACGGAGTATTTCGCAGCCTCACACGGAGTGAATCTGTCGTTTTGACCGACAAGAGCTTCATTTTTTCGGATCGGAGGAAACATATATGTTGCTATTTGAACGGGAGTTCCCAGGTCATTTGCGATCTTATATATTTTTTCGATATCGCGTGCGTTATACTGTGTCAACGAAACATTCATTTTTACATCAACGCCGATTTCCTTTAATGCGCGTATATTGGCTGTGACGCGGTCAAACGCACGTTGACCGCAGAGACTTTCGTATGTTTCGTTTGAGCCGCCGTAAAGTGTTATGTTCATTCGGAAAGGCGGCTCGTGACGGAAAAAATCGAGAATATCTTCGTTTATCATTGAGCCGTTGCTGTTGACCGAGACTAACAGCCCCATTTTTTTAAGCTCGGTGATAAGATATTTGAAATCGTTACGTATCAGCGGCTCGCCGCCGGTCAAAAGCAGGAAAAGCATTCCCTGTTTTCGTGCCGATTCCGCTATTTCGAGCCATTCATCCGCCGTTAACTCGTTGCCGCGGCGCCTCTGCTCCTCCGCTGAGAGGTGAACGTAGCACATTTTGCAATCAAAATTGCAGCGCGGCGTGAGTTCGAATGTACCTGCGAGCGGAATTCCTTCTTTACACGCTTTGGCGTGCAAATACGAGGAAAGACGCGGCTCAACGCGACTGAATTCCATATAGTTTCTCCTTAAATCGAGTTATTTTCAAGCGCGGACTCAAGTGCGCGGACTGACTCCTCGTCTTTTGTGCAGTCGAGTCCGTATATCGGCACACAACTTACAAGACGCGCTACCAAGTCCGTCATGCGCTTTGACGAATCAGACGACCACTGATAATACGTGCACTGATTCAGCACTCGTACAAATGCCTCCTGCGGACGCGGACGGTAAACCTTGTTAAGCTGTGATTGAGCCGGCAAAACGATCGCTTTGATCGGGGCGCTTATGTTACGGCTTATTCCCGATGTGCCCGAATACATAAATCCGTGCGCCGTTCCGTCACTGACTTTGATAAGCGCTCTGTCTCCGTTGACGATCTCAGCCGAGGCGTATTTTTTCCACAGATCTGCCTGTGTGCTTTTACCGATACCGCTCGGTCCTGAAAAAAGTATGCCGTCGCCGTCTTTTGTGATGATATATGAGCTGTGCAAAACAAGCATTTCGTGCTCCGCAAGCAAATCAAATATACCGGACGCTTCCAAAATCGTTCGCGTTGAGATACTGTCACTGTATTTGCCTGACAAAATGACGTTCGTTACGTTGTTTTTGCGAGAAGCGAACATTTGAAAGCTGTTTCCGTGATTTTGAAGCAAGCAAAATCCGTTGTTTTGCCAACGGTAAACGCCGCCGCTTTTTTCCGCGTTCTCCGGAACGGACGGCATTTTATTGCTTATCGAGACAGACACAGTGTGTTTCGGGTCGGTTTCGTTTATGCGAAACGGATTGCATATTTTTGATGATCGCCAAGGCGTTTCGCCTGTCAGATTCAGAGACAAACCGCCGAAAGAATAATATTCATTATACATATTTTGAAATGTTCACAATAAAAAGTGCCCGCCCTTTCGGGCAGGGCACTTTTTGATGCTTTGTTTTTCAGGATGTGAAGATTCTTGTTTCGTCGGTTGATGATTGATAGCACAAGCCTGCCTCATCGGGAGTAATTGCACAAGTAAACTTATCTATGAACAGTTTCATTCCCGAAATAGGTTGGCAAGTTTCCATTGTGTGGTTCAACGGTTTACCGCAACCCGCCGCGATATTGGCGCTGAGCTGAAAATCTTCAAAATAAATTTGAGGTTTAACGTAAGTTTTTTTCATTTTTAACTCCTTTCTCAGAACCAACGGCTGATGATATTGTTGATCCAATTGCGAATATCGGAAAGCTGTGATGACTGCTTAACCGTCAGCGAAGCTGTGATCGCATCGCTTTCAACACCGTTTGCATTTACTGCGGAAATCACATAGTCTGCGGATTCGGATGCAACTGTTGAATACGTGAATTCGCGGTATGTCACCGTTGTTGCGGAAGAACCGCGACCTGTGCGAACTGTGCGTGTGCGGTAAGTGTCGATGACTTCACCGTTAATGATAACAGCTTCAACGTCCTCAGACGTCTTGACTGTGAGAATAGCTTTCTGATCTGCGTAAACAGTGCTGAAATTCCAGCTTGCTTCAAAGCGTTCGGGCTCGAATGTTTCAGGCTCAAACATAGCGCGTACCGCGTAAACAGCCGCTTCTGCTTCTGCCTTTGTCATCGAAAGAGCTACCGTATTTCCGGAATAAGTAATCGCTTCATTAAACGTTACTTTAACTGTTGTGAGCGAAAGGATCGTATCTCCCGTGTTCGAGATGATGACGGTATTTCCGTCTTTTGCGGCGGATGTGATATCGTAGTACATATCCGTAGCGGTGGAAACTTCCACATCATCGCCGCCGTTGACTTTATATGTCGCCTTACCGTCAACGGACTTAACGCCGATAGCAACCTTTGCGATTTTTGCAAGGTCGTTAATTTCTTCGATAGATTCAATCTCTTTATTGTTTGAAAGCTTAAATGCAAGACTCTGTCCGGGTGCGAGATAAACCTCGTGATTGGGACCGAAATTTGTATACTCGGCAAGAGTTGCGTCCGTTGTTCCCTCTATGAGGACCGCTTGATAATTATCTTCGCTTGATACGAGCGCGTCGTGCAGCTCTGTGAACTGCGGCCAACCTTCGCCGTCGGCTTTGTATGTTTCGTCTGCATTATTGAGCGGATTATAAACTCGGATAGCATCCATCCAGAACGAATACTCATCGTCGCCTGTTTCATCAAAGAAACTGCCGTATGCAACTGTGATCGTTACGGTGTACGTGCCGTAACCGAGACCGTCGATCTTGATTACGGGGATTTGATACAGTGCGTTTTCGGATTCGTTAGTTTCTGTCCACTCTCCGTTTTCGTACTTGTGTCCGTAATAGTTGGTTACGAAGCTGTTTATGAAAGGGGTATCCATGTCGGATTTTTTGACTTGATACGAAATGAACCCGGAATCGTTGTTTGTGAGCGAGATAACATCACACGCCGTGCCCGTGAATGTGAATGAAACCGTAGGCCAAGCGGAGTCGTCTGTCCAGTTATCGTTCATTGCCTTAGTAACGGTGACTTTTTTAGCCGAACCCATGGAGAATGTATTGCAGTTTGTGTATGCGCTGTCGTAGCCGTAGATGTTTTCAGCTTCACCGAGCTTTTCAAGCGCCTGACTTGCAGAAGTTGTTGTTCCTACTGTCGTCCAAGTTGCACCCGATGCCGAGCCTGTGCCGTTAGTAGTTGTCGCGAAGCTGTCCTCGTAATAAACTGTTGACGCAGGGATGATAATGATACTTGCAACCTGCTGTTTGCTATCTTTGATCGTATAATATACAGGAATCGTTATCTGAGAAACAAGTATATTTTTCAGAGTGTAAGTGATAGAGTAGTCACCGTTACCCTGCTTTGTGATTGTTACATCACCGTACGTACCTGTTGTACCGCCGGTAAGACCGCCGGCAACACTGACTCCAAAATAGCTTATTGTATCGAAGTCTGTAACTGCCGTCAAAGTTTTGAGAATATTCGGAATTGTAACGGGCAAACCGAAGTCAACTACATAGGATACGGTATTATCAACCTTTTTGATGTTATAGTGAAGCGTAAGTGTCTTTCCATCCTCGGAAATCTCGGCGGAAACATACTCGTAAATACCGCTCTTATAGTTTGCGGCAACGCCGTCGATGATCGTGATGTTTTTGTTGATCTTTTGTGCGACGCCGCTTGAGTTTTCAATTGTCGCATTGTCATCAAGCGTAAATGTTCCGACATTAACTTTGCTTGTCTGCTTAAGACCATTAATAAACGTAGTGCCGTTCTTTACGTCGATGAAGATATCTTTCGGGTTGATCTGCACATTCGTGCTATCGTCCCAATAAACAACTTTCAAGCTGTCGTCTGTTTCTACGGTTTCAAGATAAATGAGAATAAGTACCGCGTGATGATTTGTGGTGTTGAATTTGAGGTTATACTTATCACCGTCGATCATCGGAATTTCGCTGTCACCTGCCGTCCAATACGTGGTTTCATCATACCACTCAACGCCGGCAGAGTTTGTAACCTTATTCCATTTTACGCCCCAATCTTTACCGTAAGTACCGCTCTGAGATCCCGTATACCAACCGCTTGAACCCAAATTGTTTTTGATATTTGTACCCCAAGTTACGGTCATTTTTGAAATCTTATATGTACTGTTGTTTTCTGCAAATATAATTCCGATACCGAATTCGGTAGAGCCCCAGAAGCCGCGCATCATACCGGTTTCATACATTTCTTGTTCAGTGCGGCTGAGTGTACCGTCGGGATAAACAACAGCGAAGGCGGTCATTGTATAACCGTTTTTACTGGCTGATCCCGGATCTGATGTCGGCGGGTTACCGTAGTCTTTAGTACCGGTGGTTATTTCGGGTGAAACGTTATTTATCTGGAGATAGTACGCGATTACATAATTACTGTTGACATTTGTCCAGCCGTTTTCGCCGTAATATTGCCATGCATTGTTCCAATAACGAACAAGTGTGAAGTCATCACCGGAGCCGGAGAGGTCAGTACCCTGCTGTGTAGGATTTGTACTAACCACGGAGCCTTTCCAAAACGTTACTTTTACTGTGTTTGAGCCGTCCTTGTTATATCCTGTTTCCGGTACAAAATTTTTCAAAAGAACGCCGTTTTCGGAATACGCATCGGAAGCATTAATGTTGACTGTTTGAAGCGAATTGGGCGCACTGTTTTCACCTACCCAAGTGTTGGTGATCCAAAGCTGAACATTGAGGGGAGTGATGTTATCTAAATTGATTTCGCTTACCGTTACATTATACGTGTAATGCTTGGTTACATAACCGCCTGCGTTTTTAACGACAGATGTAACGGTTGCGGTGCCGACTGTGCTTCCGGCTACGATCTTACCGCCTTCGATTGAGACGATGTCCGCGCCCGATTCGATCTTAACATCGGTTCCTGCTGGTGTGAAGCTGTCTCCGAACTGCAAAGATTCGGTCTTTTCCGTTGTCGGTGCGGTGACGGTGATGTTATATGTTGTGCCGCCGACTTCAACGGTTGTTGTGCCCTCGCCCGCACCGGTGATTGTGAGGGTGCTCGTGCTTGTGCCGGCTGTTGTTGTTTGTTTGTAGAGATAAAGTGTTGTGGATGTGCCGGTTGCGCCGAATGTG
>CAZPJU010000051.1:6689-8743 GCA_964586965.1 uncultured Lachnospiraceae bacterium
TTAGTTACGCCGGGAGTTGTAACTGTTGTTACATCAGCCGTTGCGAGATATTTTGTATTGCCTGTGATGTAGCTGCCGGCGGTGGCGGTAGTGTTAAACGTCTTTGTTCCGCCGATTTCGAGTGAGACATTAACAGTGTTGTCATCGCTTACGGTAACTGCAAGTGTTGCGGTTGTCGAGCCTGACGTAGCTGTGATCGTTGCCGAGCCTGCGCCGACTGCCGTTGCCGTGACGCTGTCTGCTGTGATGTTTGTCGAAAGTGTTGCGGTGCTTGTTGTCGCGCTGAGCGTTACGACACTTTCGTCACTGCTTTCCCATGTTGCGGTTTTGCCGACTGAGAGTGTTACGGTGTCGTTTTTGTTAAGCAGGATTGAGTTGCCGACTGTACCGTTTACGCTGATGTTGAGGGAATCGGAGTCGGTGTCGGTATTTTTGTTGATATCTTCTGGCCAATAATGTTCAGCCAATTTTTCAAGCTGATAGAGCGCGCCGTAGTCCTCGTTTTCACTGATTACGTTGCTGTCCGTGAGGTATGTATCCTGCGAAGCGTCGCACCAAATACAGAACATAGTGCCGAGGCTGTCGGATATAGTCGAACCGGATCCGATATAGTCGCTGTCAAAGAATTCGTTGATGCCAACCCATTTGCGATCCATATTTTCCGCTTTCATAACGGGAAGCTCGACAGATGTTGCGGCTGAATTAACAGTACCCTGCCAATATTTTGTGCCGATTTCGCTGTTTTGAGCCGTCTTAATGACATAATACCAACGACCGTGAGTGTTGATGAGTGAGTAGCCATTATTTGTAAGCTTCGAAGCAGACTGATGACCGTTTCTATACCAATATGTGATTTCAACGCCGGTCGGAATTGTGTTGGTTCCGTCTGCCGGGTCGTTGAACATACGGGGAGTCATGCCTGCATCGGTGATTACATCAGCGCACCCCTGAAGGAAAGTGCTCATGCCGCTACCGCTGAAGTCGGATTCGTCTGCGCCGAAATGGAAATACTTGCAACCTTTACCCTTGAAGTAGTCAACGTACTTTTTGAGCAGAGCATAACCGTATTCGCGGCTTGTTTCGTCGTTGACGTTGAGGTTGCCGTTTGACGTGTATGTTGTGTTATAAAGGATAGCGGTTGCGTGACCGGGCATATTGAGCAGGGGCACGATGTCGATCTTCTTTGAATTTGCGTATGCGATGATCGTGTCCATCTCGGACTGAGTCAGGTAACGAGTGTCGCCGTTGAAGCTGTTGTTTCCGTCGGTGATGTTATTTGTTACGGTATTGCTTGACAGAATCGTTTTTGTTCCGTCACCGAACGACAGGCTCATATCGTCGAGCAGGAAGCGGCATCCGCCGTTACCGAACGCGAGCGTGAGCTGACTGTATCCGTACTTAGACATTGTGTCGATAAGCTTTTTGATGTTATCGACGCTGAAATATTTTCTTCCGCAGTCAAGCATTACGATACGGAATTGACCGTCGGAAGCTTTTCCGTTAAGTTCCGTACTTGTATCCGTACTTAAGCTTGATACCTCCTCGGCAAAGATAGAGAGGGGCAAAACGCTGACCACCATGATCAGCACCAAAAGCATTGCGAGAAGCTTTCTACCGAGAGTATGATTCGTTGTTTGGTTCATAATCTTTATCCTTTCTGAAAATGCTGTTTATATATAACGCGGGTGCGGTAAGCAGGAGCCGCGGATTGCTTTCACATTTGAGGTGTTGAATGTGTTTTCTTCGTATCGAATTGCGATTTAATTCACTTTTATCCAAAAAATTGAAGCTATCGAAGAAACATCTGCATATTCATCATTAGTTTACTGCATTTGTTTCACTTTTGCAATAGTTTTTTATAAGATTTTTTGCAAAAACATTTTTCTAAAAACGCAAAAAAAGCACCCGAAGGTGCTTTTTTCGATAAAATTATTTATACAGTTCAGCGAGCTTGAGAAGATGCTGATACTTTTCGCCTGCCTTAACCTTTGCGAGCTCAAAGAGCTTTTCCGCTCTTTCGGGGAAGGACTGAGCAAGACGGCTGTAACGTGTTT
>CAZPJU010000052.1:0-8439 GCA_964586965.1 uncultured Lachnospiraceae bacterium
CTTTTCGGCGGCGATAAGCTTTATAACATCGTTGATAGACTCAGAATACCCGATGATATGCCGATAGATGCGGGAATACTTTCCGATTCGATCGAAAAAGCTCAAAAACGTATTGAGGATCAAAACTTCAACAGACGTAAAAACGTTCTCGAATATGACGACGTTATGAATCAGCAAAGAACGCTCATTTATAAGGAGCGTAAAGAAGTGTTGGACGGTCTTGACCTCTCCGAAAAAATCAAGAAAATGATCGACGATACCGTCACCGATGCAGTTCTCTCGGCTACATTCTATGACTCAAAGGAAGAATGGAAGCTTGAAATGCTCACAAATGAATATACCGGCATTCTCTTTGCCCCTGATGACGAAAAATTCTCCGTAAAAACGCTCGAAACGCTTTCATCGGATGAGATTGTCAAGCTTTTCTGCGACCGCGCAAAGTCCGTTTATGAGGACAAGGAAGCAAAATACGGTGCCGAATGGATGCGCAACGTAGAGCGCAACGTCCTGCTCAGAGCTGTCGATAAGCATTGGATGGAGCATCTTGAAGCGATGGACGACCTGCGCGACAGCATAAGACTTCAAGCGTATGCAAACAGAAATCCCGTGTCCGAATACAGGATTGCAGGTATGGATTTGTTTGCGGAAATGACAGATGATATTAAACGCACGACTTCCAGAACAGTCCTTTCCGCAATTCCGCGTGAAGAATTCGAAAAACGCCGTCAACTTATGATTGCAAAATCTGCCGGAGTTGTCGGTACTAACGGGCCAATACGTACCGCTGAAAAGAAAAAGCCCGTTGTAAAAAAAGCCGCAGAAAAGGTCGGTCGTAACGATCCGTGCCCGTGTGGATCGGGGAAAAAATATAAAAACTGCTGCGGCGGTGTTTCATCGAATAACAATTAAAAGCAAGGGTTAAACTATGGGACTCGGACTCTTATTTATCGGATATGTTCTTTTATCCTTATTTACTTATGCGCCTACATTTTTCATAACTGATTTTGTCGGTGCATTTATCATGCATGAAGCGCTTATGAAGTTACGACGCCATGCCGAAAAATTCAAATATGCGATCATGTCTGTCTATGCGCTTTTCGTTGTAGTAACGGTGCAGTGTATATATTACGCACTGCACTATGTCGGTGTAATAGAAGCTCTTGACCAAACTGTAAATACAGTGATTGAGATCGGCAGACTTGTAACAATGCTCGTTTATACGGTAACTATGCTTCTTGCATTAGAGCAGCTTTCCCGTTCTGTGGGGGATAACAAGCTCGGAGACAGATGCCGCAGAAATATGTGGTATTATATTATAAGTTTTGTGCTCTCACTGTCCTTGTCTTTTGATTTTGACTTTTTGGAAGGATATATATCGGCGTTTTCGGCATTGGCTTTTCTGTTGAAGCTTTTGTGCGCGATTCTCGTACCGGCAGTTATTTACAGCTCGTATATGTGGATCTGCCTTGAGGGAGATCACGACATGAATAAAAAGGAATCACGTTTTTCAATATTTTTTTCAAAGCTTAAAACAGGCGGAAAAGACGACGTTACAAAAGAAGATATTAAGAAAAAACAGGCAAAAAAATAACGGGAGGAAAGCTAATCATGAAGGCGATTTGGGCCATTGCAGCAATAATATTCATTGCCGTTCCGGATATTTCGGCAATTGATCTTTTACCTGACGTGCTGGGATTTTTCTTTCTTTATATTGCCGTCACGGTACCGTCCGAATTTTCAAATAAACTTGCAAGCGCAAGATCACTGATTTTCAAGCTTATGCTACTTTCCGCTGCCGATCTTGTTGTTTCGTTTATTACCCCCGCTGAGGACACAACAATGATCCTTCTTTGCTCGTTCTGCTTCGGAATCGCAGAGGCGGTAATGATGTACATTGCATTTGACGGCATAATAGACGGAATGATCTACCTCGGAACGCTTTTTCCCGCTGTCGGTGTTTATATGCCGGAACGTAAGCGTCCGCTTGAGCGTTATCAAAATCGAATAGAAAAAAAACTTCGTCGCTTTGCGGAACGTGAAATGAAAAAGGGAGTTGTCATTTCCGAAAGTGATATCATAGAAAAACGTGATGAACTTGTCATGAAGCGCTCAGACAAATCGCTCGCTAAATTCATAAAGCAAACTCACATATTTATCATTTTGAAAACCGCGCTTAACATACTTCCGGAGTTTTCATCGCTTTCCTCATACGAATATTCGGGAAATGTCGGCGCTTACAATGTGAACATTGCCGATTTTAGAGGACTTTTTATCACGCTGTCGGTATTTGTTTCGGCTGTGATAGCGATATTTTGGGCGTGTGCAGCGATACGTTATGTTAACGGTGTAAGACGTGACAAGCCATTTATCCTCGCCATGTATAATTCCTACACGAGCGAAGTCAAAAATAATTTCGGACTTTTACAGTATAAGCAGTATAAAACTGCTCTGATTGTACTTTCGGTGGGAATACTATTTTCCGTTGATTTTATCGTTGATCATATCAACGTTATACCCGATTTTTTGGCAGCTGCAACTCTTATTGTTTTTTGGCTTATGTTCATACGCAGACGTACAAAAACAGATATTGGCGGTCTCGTTGCGTCAATCGTGTATGCGATTTTCTCAGTCATTCAATGGACTGCTGTAAAAAGTTTTATTGTCAGATTTGACGATTTTACACGCACAATGAAGTCAGATGAAGCTTTTTTGAGACACATTATTCTTTGCGCGATCACTCTTATTACGGAAGCTGCATTTGTTGTCGTTATGTTTTTTGTTTATAAGAAGCTTAAATCCATTATTTTCGATCATACCGGTTATGTAACAAAGGATGGCGAAAGCGATTCTTATTCAATCAAGCTCCATGAAAAACTTGCATCTGTAAATAAACGCGTTTATATTTTTTCCGTTGTTTCAGGTGTTGTGTCTGTCGCATATATGATCCTTGTCGGTATTAACAAAGGCGTTGAAGCTATGGAGAACAATATAAAATATGTTTTTTATGTACCTGTTTTCGAAAGTATAGCAACAGTATTAACGATCGTAGGTATTGCATACAGCATTTACACCGTCAAATTTATAAATGATGTATCCGACGGACTTGATGAAAGATATAAGCTCGATTAAAAAATGTGAAAAATAAAAGGCTGAGCTATAGCTCAGCCTTTTTATATAAGTGTGTCGATCCATGAATCGCGCATAAGTATTCCGAGACCGCGAACACTGTGCTTGAAATTTGAGCCGCAAGCGAAAAATTCCGGAATACGGGATTCCTGAAGACCGTATTCTGTAACAAGTGCATTTTTGATTTGATCTACTATGAAATCCGGCTCGCGCGGAAGTGCGCTTTCAATAATGAAAGCATCGGGGTCAAGTATGGTTACAATATTGTAAACCGCGCTCGACAGTTCATTGGCGATAGCTTCATCGGACCGACTTGTTTGTATCCTGTTTTCGAGTTTTTCTCCGTAACGTAAGATCATCCGTCCGAAATCACATTCGGAATCATGAGCTCCTTTTATAAATCTTCCTTGACTATATACAGCTCCGTCAACGGATTCACCCATATACATATATACGATAACGCGCTTTTCATGTTCGGGTATCATTCCTATTCCCGAAATAGCTGCCGCCTTTACGTTTTTCATTATGACCGAAACTTTTTGACCGAGCAATTCTTCAAATGTTTGTTTGATCGGAATAGTATTAAGTTCGGGAACCTTTGTAGATATTACCTTGTCCTCTGCTGAAAGATAAATTCCCGGAACCGTAATTCCTATACCTATCATTTTATCTTTATCCCGACGCCTGTTTATATAAACCGCCGCTGATTTCAAAAACAAATAGAGATTATCGTCATAATAAAGCGATTTATTGTATGTATACGTCATATTGTCAACAAGCCTGAGACTTAAATCAATAACGGAAAGTGTAAAAGCACGCTCCGTAAGATCAATCACGATGGCATAATGAATGGTGTTAAGGGAAAGTAATCCAGCACGTCTGCCGACATTCCCTTTAAGTTCAAGTTCCTGTGTTAAAATTTCGAGGTTAAGCAGGGAGTCGATGACCTTGCCGACAGTCATTAGACTCAAATCCGTTGCTTTTGCAATTTCCAAGCGACTGATAAGTGACTTTGATGCAACCGCATTGAAAATCTTTTTGATACTTTCGTTTTTCACGCTTTTCAGAATATTATTTTCCACGCCATCCTCCCAAATGATAATTGATGATAATTTGATATGATAACAGTATATATTATGATTATTAAAAAGTCAATATAAAAATATAATAACATATAATGATATTATATTTTTTTTAATAATTGAAAAAGGTACTTGAAATTGTCCGATTCTTCATATATAATCTTTGTTATCAATATAAGAAAAATGTGAGGTATGCATCTTATGCTTGAAACGATTATTAAGATTATTTCCGAACAGCTTGCAATTGACGAAGAAAATATTAATGCCAACTCCGCGCTGACAGATGATTTCGGTGCCGATTCTCTTGACATGGTTGAAATTCTCATGGCAATTGAAACCGAAACCGGTGTAAATATTCCCGATGAAGTTGCTGTTGATCTTAAGACAGTCGGTGATCTTGTAGCGGCTGTCGAAGCAAAAGCTTAAATTAAAAAACAAAACAAGGCTTTTATAGCCTTGTTTTTTGTTTTGCTCAAATCAGATAAAATCGAAAAAAACAGTATTGACACTTCTTTTAGACGAGCGTATAATAATATTAATGAAAAGCAATCTTTCAGTCGAAATATGTTTTCTCGACTGATGTTAGAAAGGTGATAATCAATGGAACTCGAAATATTCAAAAAGCTTCCCGATGCGGAATTTGATGTCATGTGCGCTATATGGGACAGTGAAATTCCCACATCTACCCCAATATTAATGAAAGCTATCGGTAATGACAAGGGGTGGCGCGCCCCCACTCTTATTTCTTTTCTTGTAAGACTTGAGGATAGAGGCTTTATACGTTCCGAAAAAAACGGTAAAGAACGTAAGTATTACCCGCTCATTGATAAAACCACATATATGAATCGATTCACCAAACGATTCCTTGAGCAGTATCACGGCGGATCGCTCAAATCCTTTCTTGATACGCTTGCGGACAGCGGAAACCTTTCCGCAGATCAATTCGACGAGTTGCTTGCGTGGCTTCAGTCTAAAGCTCTTTGATTAACGTGGAGAAGGTAAGACAGTATTCAATAGTTAACAAAACGAGATTTCTTAATATTTGTTACGAACACAATACAGCTCCGGTTCAAGGAGAGGGAATAGGCACACTTAAAGAAAAACGTATCCATAAGGTTTTGAAAGATTATTTTGATTCAAATAAGTTGAATCAGGAAATTCCTCACCTCGGATACGTTGCAGATATAAAAAATGAAAACGGAATAATTGAAATACAGACAGGATCGCTTGCGCCACTGTATTCAAAGCTTTCGTTTTTTTTGTCTGAAGACACCGTAACGCTTGTACATCCTATGATAGAGAATAAAACTTTGTCTTGGATCGACCCTCAAAGCGGTGAAATTTCGCAGCGTCGAAAATCTCCGCTCCATGAAACGGTGGTGGACGGTCTTGTTGATCTTTATAATATAAGAAGTCATTTGTCAAATAAAAATTTGAGAATTCGTCTTGTTTTTCTTGATGTTGACGAATATAAATACCGTGACGGATGGAGCAGAGATCGAAAAAAAGGAGCTCACAGATACGAGCGGATCCCCGTCGGATTAAACAATATCGTTTGCCTTGATAATTCGCGTGATTATATTGATCTTATTCCCGATGCGATCCGAACAAAAGAGGACGGATTTACTGTAAAGGACTATGCCGCCGCAGTGAAAAGAAGCACAAAATACGCATATTATGCGTTAACTTCACTTCTTAACGCCGGTGCAATCAAAAAAACAGGAAAAATCAGAAACTCATTTGTTTATACGATAAATTCCGATTTATAAGCGTGCTTTCGTTCGGATAGTCCGCAATTCATAATAATCTCATCAAGCGTCTGTGCTGATATGTGCAGACGCTTGTATTCTTCTTCGGAAAGCGGTGTTTCCATTATTTCGCGAATTCCCTCAGAACCGACAACGCACGGAACAGAAAGCGCAACATCGTTTATTCCGTATTCTCCCTTCAAAAGCACGGAAACCGGAAGAACGGAATTTTCATTTTTCAGTACAACGGAAACTGTCTTTGCAACCGATGACGCAATTCCGTATGCTGTTGCGCCCTTTCCGTCAATGATTTTGTATGCGCTTTTTTTTACTGATTCAAATATATTGTTAAGCGCGTCTGAATTGCAATCGCGGCAACCGTGCCGGCAATATTCAACAAGATTTATTCCGGAAATATTAGCTCCGCTCCAAATCGGAAACTCACTGTCACCGTGCTCTCCGCAAATAAATGCATGAATGTTTTTGGAATCTATCTCAAAATATTTTCCGAGCTCATACTTCAACCGTGCAGTATCAAGTACACAGCCTGTTCCGAATACGCGTGTTCTGTCAAGTCCGGTGTTTTTTATTGCGGCATAAGTTAAAATATCTACCGGATTCGTAACCATTATTATTATCGCAGAGGACTGTACCTCTGAAATTTTTTTACAGATTTCTTCCGTGACATAAAGATTTTTTTTGACAAGTTCAAGACGCGATTCTTTGCCGTCCTTTTGAGCTGCGCCCGCAGTTATAACAATAATATCGGCATCTTTCAAATCCGAATATTCTCCTGCATAGACCTTCGTGTGAGATGATGAGGTGAAGGGAAGCGCGTGCGAAATGTCTGTTGCCTCCGCAAAAGCTAAATTTTTGTTTATATCCAGCAATACAAGCTCTGATATAAGCCCATCACACGATGTCAAAATCGCGTAAACGGCTGCCGATCCCACCGCACCGATACCTATTACGGCACATTTCCTTTTTTTCAGCATAAAAATACCTTCCTTAAATGTTTTTTGCCTGTTTTTATTATTACGGCAAAAAGTATTTTTATACCTGTATTTTGCTTAACATATAAAGCATTTTTTTTACGTCCGCAACTGTGTTAAATGCGGAAAATCCTACACGAACTCCTCCTGACGGAAAAGAACCAATTGTTTTGTGTGCAAGCGGAGCGCAATGCAGTCCCGAACGTACACATATATTTTCTTTCGAACAAATCTCGGAAATCTCTGCGGGTGAATTACCGTCGATGTTAAAAAGAACGGTCGTGCCGAGAGCTGTGCTGTACAAGACAACATTTTTGATCGACGAAAGTCCTTCGAGCATTGTCTCGCAAAGTTCCTCCTCATGCTTGCGTATAGCATCCGTTCCGTTTGAAATGACCCATCGCACTCCTTCTCCGAATGCGGCGATTGCGGGAGAGGGAAGTGTTCCCGCTTCAAAGTGATCGGGATAATATTCCGGCATTGTGAGGGGAACGGAATCCGTACCGCTTCCGCCTTCCATAAGAGTTCGATAACTTTTATCGGAATTGCCTAAAACGATTGCAGCAGCGCCTTGAAATCCGTAAAGTCCTTTGTGTCCCGGAACGCAAAGTATATCAATATTATCTTTTTTAATATCAATATCGTAAATCCCAGCGCTTTGAGCACCATCAACGATAAACGTTATTCCGTTTGCTCTGCAAAAATCACCGATTAAAGAAATGGGAAGTATTTTCGGAATTATATTTGAGACGTGTGTGCATACAAGAGTCTTTGTGTTTTTTCGTGTTAAACGGCGAATAGATTCAAGTGTTTCCGTGTCATCTCCGGATACGTCAAACACACTGTAACGAGAATTTCGTTCGCGACAAACAGCATCAACCGGTCGTAACACACTGTTGTGTTCCATGTTACTGATCAAAACGTGCTCTCCGTAACCGACAGCACCTTTTATCGCTATATTAAGCGCATACGTTGTGTTCATTGTAAATGCAATGTTTTCCGGTTCAGCCGAAAACAAAATTGCAAGGGCTTCTCTTGTTTTGTACAGCTCCTCCGAAGCTTCAAGAGCAAGCTTGTGCGAGCCGCGTCCGGGATTGCCGCAATGGTTACGCACATACATATCCGCGTATTTATAGACAGATTCCGGTTTCGGGAATGTCGTTGCCGCGTTATCAAAATATACCGTTTTCTTCATAATTCGATATAATCCTTTAACCTTATTCCGGACTGACGCATAAGTTTTTCCGCATTATCAAGCTGTTTTTTGGAAATTTCAATTCCGAAGGCGCATCCTTTTTTCGTTGCGGAAGCATCGAGCTCGACGATACTATGCGGGATATTTGATTTTGTCAGTGCTTTTGACGCACGTTGAACTGATGTCATAGATGCAAATGGATAAATATATCTCATAAAGTTTCGTCCGTATTTCCTCGATCTAAGCGTACTAACAACAGTATATGCCGATTTCCGTTTTTGAGCATAAGAAAAAGT
>CAZPJU010000053.1:0-8299 GCA_964586965.1 uncultured Lachnospiraceae bacterium
CACTGCATTATCTATTCAATATTATCACAAACGGTTTATTTTGTCAAGGATGAAAGTGCGGATTTAACATTGTCCGTTGAGGGAGAAACGCAGTAAACGGTATAATCACCGAACACTTCAATGTATGCTTTTTCGAGCTTAGCCACTTCCTCGGTGTTATATTTTTCGAAAATACCGATCTGCTTGTCGCGATATTTTTCGAACATTTCTTTTACAGCCGGCTTTGTGCTTTCAACGATAACGATTTCCTCGGCGAGTGCTCCGGAGCCGCAGTACGCGGTGATCTTAACGCCTTCATCTACGGAGAACAGCTTTTCGGCTACTTCGGAATCAATTGCCGAAAGTGTATCTGTAAAGGAAACCTTTGAAATAATAGCAGATGCGATTTCGTCCGCGGTTGCGTCAACGACTGTAACGGAATCGCCGCCGTTATCGTTGTCATCTCCGCAGGCGGAAAAAGAGACTATCATGAGTATAGCAAACATAAGCGAAAGAAATTTTTTCATTTTGTATTACCGCAGCCTCCGTTTGACGGAAGCTTCCTTTCAAAAATAATAATTATTGTCCCACCGTATGGGATCTGATGTAGTTTGCCCAGTCGATATAGCCCTGACCGCCCGCCTTAAAGTGCGCGCCGTCAACGCCGGTTTCGTACGAGGACTTGAGATCACCGTTTTCATCGGAGAAATATGAGGAAACATCAAGCAGATAAACCTCTTTTTCAACACACATCTCGGCGATCAGCTTGTTATATTCGCGAAGCTTTGCGTTATCGCCGTAAACGGCTTTGTCGCTTTGCTCCTTTGACATCGGGAATATATTTTGAACATATATCACAGCGTTCGGCTGGGCAATTTTGACTTTGTCTATCAACTCCCCGTACTGCTTTATGAACGCGGATGAGACCCAACCGATCTCGTTTATGCCGAATGAAATGTATATTTTGCCGTATTCGGCAGACGACAGCTCGTCAAAAGCGGTTTTACCGTTGTATTTGTCGAGTGTGTCGGAGAAGAATTTAGAGACGTTTAAGCCTCTTTCACAGATGAAGGTAGACTTGATCTTTGAATAAAGCCACAGTCCCTCAGTGCGTGAATCACCGACAAAGACGGCATCCTGAAAGTATGAATCATCTACGGGCGATGAGATCGGTACGGTGTTTGAATAATCGTAGGGGGCGTCCGGATCGACAGGATTAACAACTGAGGAATTTCCGTCACTGCCGAAATAATCGGCTTCGGAAAGCGGTGAAACTGCGTTTTCCGGCAAGATTTTATCGGAAGTTTGTGCGGTAACCGATATATACGAGCCTGTCGCTTTGCTGAAAATATAGCCGCTGTATGCACATAGCACGAAAATGACGAGAGCAATCATAGACGCGAGGAGGGCAAGGAAAGAGTACGCCTCTATATCAGCACTCGATGGACCGTAAGAGACCTTGCGTTTTCGTCCGGCAAGCGGGTAATAGTCCATGGCTGGAGCGGGAATTCCGATGTTATCATCCGATATCTCGTTAGACGGCGTTACGTCGGCATTTATGTGCGGTTTTGGTTTGGGAGTTTCATCGGTTACCGGACGCACATACGGTGTTTTTCGTTCTTCTATCGAAGGAATATGCATATTTCCGACAGGTCGCTTCTGGTAGCGATTATCATTACCGTTCATAATGTATTCCTCCTTTTTGATAATGATGCTCATACTGAAATAAGCGTATTCGGAAAAACTCATCCGAATACGCTTATTGTATCACATTTATCAGTTGATATTCAACAGCATTTTGTCATTTTTTGAAAAACAGAGTCGTATATTATTCAGCAACGTTACTTACAACGACAGTAACAATTGAGCGAGAGGGAATTTCAACGCAAGACTCTGCCGTGAATTCACCGTAGAAGCGTTCCGCGAGGGAATAACCCTTGCTTGTCATGTAAACGCCCATGCGGTTGTACGCGGATGCGTCAATTCCGGAGAAGTCAATGTTGACAGCGTCGCTCTTGTTGTTCACGAATACCATAACGATTTCTTCTTCTCCGTTTTCGTTAACTCCTTTGTATGCGGATGTGTAGAAATCGGAAAGTTTGAAAGAAGTGTCGATACGAACGTAGCCGGGGTCAATGAACTTACTGTAATTGCCCATTGCGTAGAAACGCTTGGGTATGGTTACTTTGTGAGAATCAAGGTCAACGTAAAGAAGACCGTCGCGGTAGTCATAGCAGCTGACTGCGATCCAATACTGCCAAGATACACAGTCAAGGATCGTAAGATCTTCGTGCATCTGGATTGCAAGGTTGATGGCGGAATCAATTGTCGTATCCTTGCCGTTTACCATCTCGCACCATTCGGAGCAACGGAGTTTAAGATCGGGATATTTCTTTGAGAACGAAGAAACAAAAGTCTTTTTGTTGTTCGCGTCGGACCAATATGAATGGCAGTCGAGAGCGGAAAGGTGGTTTTTAAGCACCTTGTTTTGCATTATCGCGTTAGACATTTCGATAACACCGTGATCCGAGTTCCAGCTTACGTTTTCGGGACCGCTGATCTCGACTTCCGCGTTAACGAGAGCTTCGCGTTCTTCAAGCGCTTTTACAAATGTTGTGAGTACCTTGATTGTTTCGCTTGTGGAATAGTGGCAGCCTTCCTGACCGCCTGTCCAACCCCACTGAGGCTCGTTTATGGGAGAAACGAATTTTATTGGAAGACCTTCTTCAACGAAGTGCTCGACAACATCAAGAGTGTACTTAGCAAAAGCTTCGTAGTTTTCTTTGTCGATATTGCTCAGACCGTCGCGGCTTTCATCGGTGAAAGATTTACCGTTGATTGTGAGGCTTTCATGGGGACTGTTGCAGAACATAATGATCTCGTCAACTCCGAGTTCTGCCGCTTTACGCATGAACCAAACGGCATTTGCGTCGCGATCCCAATCGTATTCGCCGGTTTTAGGATTGATAAAGCTCTGCGCGCGTCTCCACTTGTCGGAGATTCCGGACGTGCTCTTGCTTCCTGCGTCGCCGCTTCCGGCGCCGATGTTGTATCTGTATGAGTTAAGACCGATTCCGTTTTCGTCGTCAAAGAGAAGCTGCGCGATGTATTCGCGGACTTCAAGACCGTCTTTTGTGCGGACTTCGTCCCAGCCGCCGACATCCTGAGACCACCATGCACCGGAAGCTCCGAAGCTTTCGATTGTTTGATGTGTTTTTGTTGGGTCAATTTTTACTGTTTTGCAATTATCGAGTTTCACGGGATCATCAAGCTCCTTTTGATTTTCGTCTGTTGAGTCGCCGGAACCGTTAACGGTGGAATCAGACGGCACGTTTGTTTCGTCTGGATCGCCGTTTGTACAGGCTACGACGGAAAGAATCACTAATGCTGCGATCAAAAAAATTAAAAATCGTTTCATATCAAATCCTTGGGTAAAAATATTATTTAATTTTATTGTAGCTGTTTTTACCTGACTTGTCAAGCGCAACTTGTTTTTAGGACTCGGTTAAGCGAGTTTTTCTGCGTTCATCCGTCTTTGAACGCAGGTATTCTACGGCGTCTGCGTTTGTTTTTCCTGAAAAATCTGTCAAAAGCGCGATTCGATACAGAAGCGCGCGGTCACAGATGTTGGCATATTTTTCGTCCGATGCTGCAAAATGAGGCGCAACGAGCAGACTTATGTATTCGTTTCCGCCGAACTGATGCGAAACGGTATGGAATTTGTACAGCTCATCCGAACTGACTCGTCCGTTCTTGCATGAAACGAAAACGGGCGTCGTTCCGCGCATGAAGATACAGTCGATCTCGTTGTCGGAGCATCCCTCGTTGCCGTAAAAAGAGACGGAAACTCCGCACCTTGCATCTGTCACGCCTTCGATAGATAGAGCGAGCGACAGCGTGTACAGCTCAAGCGCCTCACCGGATTTCAAAAAGCATGAGTAAACAAGATGAGAAGAACATTTGTAAAAGATGCGTGAACCCGAAGAACGAGCTTTGCTTATCAACCCTACTCGTTCGATTGCGGAGACCGCGCTTTTGACGTCGCGATGTCTGAAATCGTTTTCTTGAATGCAGATCGTAAGTTTTTCGGGATCATGCGCTCGAATTCGTTCCGGTACTATATCGTTCCATTTTCGTCCGACGGAGTTTTCGATTGCATTCTCGAAAAGCTGTGCTTCTTTTATGATTTCGTCTTTTGTCATTCCGTTTTTCAAAAGTTCCGTGAAGGAATCTTTCGTTATTTCTCCGCCGTACATACGTATGCTTTCTTCGACGGAAACGGTAATTCGAGAAAGCTCCTCGGTTGTAAAGTATCTTATCCGAGTCGGCTCGCCTTGCTTGAACTCGTATATTTTTTCATCCTTGAAATCGGCTCTGATGCAACGAGTGCCGACAGGTGCGTTTGCCAAAACGCATCCGGCGGCAAGGTAAAGTTCGGGTGTGCCGCCTTCAATGTCGATTATCGTGTTTTCTCCGCAAAGACTGAGAATTGTTTCCGAAAGAAGCGAGATGTCGGAGGTTTTTGTCAGAATACATACCGTTTTGGACGGCATACAGCCGTGATTCTCCCAAAGCTGTTTGTATTCTTCCTTGAATTTGTTATACACATGAGACGAATGCTCCGGAATAAGAAATATCACTCTTTCTGGGCGGAAAAGCATTACGCCGAGAGCGTTGTAAAGGTGGGTTTTCGGATCATAAAGCTCTATGAGTGTGCTTTTTTCGGGGGGCATTTCAAAATCCTCCTTATTATCGGTGTGCTTGATTTGATTATACTACAATTTGCCCGCGAAAAAAAGATGAAAATGAAAAAGCATCGGACTCTGAAAAAGAGCGCCGATGCTTTTAACTATTGTTTTTGCGTGAGCAGATCGAGAAATTCGGACTGCTTTATGGGGATCACACGTGAAAATTCATCAAAGAGAATTTTTTGTGCGAGCTTGTAATAGTGCTCGTCTGTGAGCGAGAAGCGGTGTCCTGCGCCTTTTATCGAGCGATGACGTGCGTGAAGTTCGCGTACAAGCCGGATTATACGAGTTCTGTCTCCGCTGTTTACGATTTCATGATAACGAGCTTTGCGGAGATTTGTGCTGTCAGCCCAAACGGGTTCTCCTTCCGAAAAATCCGAAAGCAACGTGCGGATCTCGCCCTCTGTCAGCATAGCGGAGATTCTGTCTGTTAATTTACTGTTCTCGACGGGAACAAATATTTTCGATGAACGATCGGATTCCGGAGCGAGCACATAATATTTCAAAAACTCACCGGTCAGATCCAATTCTTCGATGTCGACAACACGGCAAACGCCCTCAGCACCGTATACAACAAATTCACCAATAGAAAACATTTATTCACCTCGATCTCATTTATTTTCGTCGTATTAGTATTATATCATAAAAAAAACGTTTTTGTAATAGATAAAATTCACAAAATATTGACGAAAATTTTGTTTTTTTGTTTTCGTGATAAAATGAACCCGAAATAAAAAGTTTCTGAATGTGCTTGCCCCGAACGGAATTATGTGATACAATCAAAAAAAGTTAAAAAAACAACCGACGACGGATTCGGACGGTTGCTCGGTCGGAGGCACTTTGTGAACGAAATTGATGTTTTGAAGCAGGCGAAGTACTATATGGATGCGCTTTCGTCGGGGATAAATCCCAAAACGGGAGAGCCGCTTGCGGAGAACTGTGAGCTTCGCTCGGATGATTTTTATAAATGTTTTTCGTATGTGTCGGAGATCCTCGAAAAGGAAATCGGTAAAAGCATTTTGGCAGATGAGTTGAGGACGAAAAGGACGGAGTTTTATCTTTCGGAGGAAGATCGGGCTAAAGTTACCGTTTCCGACGATCATGTCGGAATAAATACCGTTGCCGCAAGAATCAACGATGTTATAGACAGGGACCGAATGAAGGGCGTTTCGGGAGGAAAGCTTGCGGAATGTCTTGTGTCGATGGGATACTTGCGCCTTGAGACACTTTCTAACGGAAATGTTGTTCGAATTGCCACCGATAAGGGGATGCGTGCCGGAATAGAAACTCAAAACCGTACCGATACTGTCGGTAAAGCATATTTGCAAAACGTGTATAGTAAGGAAATGCAGCGCTTTTTGATAGATAATATCAATGATATAATGCGCTGTTCGCCCACGAAAAAGGAGCGAACGAGATTCGTTTACGAATCGGGAGCAACAAAAAATTACGAGTTGCCCGATGATGACGACTACTACGGAATATAAATTTAAAGCGGAGCAGTAATTTTACTGTTCCGCTTTTTGCTTGAATGGTTTATTTTTTGAATAATTTGGTGAAATCGAACTTTTTGGATTTGTTTTTGTCTTTGCGTGCGCCCGGTTTCTTTTTAACGAATGCATATCTGTAAATCAGCGCGATGCCGATGACACAGGAAACCACAATCACGAAGATAGTGAAGTAAACGAAGAAATCTTTGAGCTTTGAATTTGAGCTTGTTTGAGTGCCGGATGTTACATCCGTGCTTGAACTGCTCGAATCATTCTCCGAAGCCGAACCCGATGAAGAATCGGGAAGTTTTGTGTCGGTATCGGTCGGTTCGTCTGTTGTGTCGTCGGGAGTGTTAATCGAATATGTCTGCTTTTCCACAAAATCACAACGCTCACAGTGACGTTCGCGTTCGCCGTCTTTGTCCTCTGTAGCTTCGACGAGGATGACCCAATCTCCGAATTTATGTGCGGAGTATGCGGGGATGACTTCTTCTTCCGTCATTACGCCGCAAGTGGGACAGTAACGTCTGCGAAGACCGTCGTGAGTGCAGTCCGCCTCGATAATCGTTGTCCAGTCTCCGAATCCGTGTTTGCCGGTGATGGTATATACGTTGATAACATGACCGCAATCGGTGCAGACCATCTGACCTTCTCCGTCCTTTGTGCAAGTTGCGGATGTAATGATTTGATTTTCCGCATTTTTATGCGGGCAAACTTCAAGAATGGCTTTGACGGTAATGTCCTGTGCGGGCATTGTTTCGGGAAGTTCGCTCCAACCCTTAAAAATATATCCGTCTATCAAGCCGACGGTAGGTGTGCTGATTGCGGCACCCTCCGCGTAATCATAAGATCCGACGGTTTCACCGTTGACGGTAAAGGTAACGGTGAAGGTAACAGCTTCCTTTTTCAGATCCACTGTTCCGGAAGCGGACTGAGTTGTAGCCGGTGATTGCGACAGATAATATGTCAGCGTGCTGCCCTTAACTGTAATGAAATAAATTTCATTTGATGAAGAATCGAGCGAGAAAACAGTGGAAATGCTTCCCGTTTTCACGTTGTACGAATAGATTTTTGTGGGGGAATTAAAATACACGAAATCGTCATATACACCGACGCCGGAATAAGGTTCGGTGTAGTAACCGGAAGCACCCGCTTGCCATTTATCGTTTATGTATGCAACTCCGAGTGCGGAGAAATTCGAAAGATCATAGCGAGAAAGAGTAAAATCGAAAGGATTGACAGCGTACCAATCTCCGTCGGAGGCATAAACAAACGCTGAATTTACGTTTTGCCAGCTTGCGGAATCAAAACGTGTGGATGAGCAGGTGTAGTCAGATTTCCAATCCGTATGATTTTTGGCGATAGCGGAATCGCTGAGAAGAAAATTATTGTGAGTGACTCTGCCGTAAAGGTCATTTGTCGGATCGTCCCATGTTGTGTCAACGTGATACCAATTTCCGTTGATTTTGACTACGTTCCAAATGTGTTGCATACTTTCGCTGACTGCAATATCGCACGAAATACCGACATTCTTGCAGGCTGCGATATATGTTAGAGTATACGCGGTGCAGTTTCCTTTGCCGCTTATTGCCGCAGTATAAACATCGTCTGTATTTTTGTCGTATTTCAGACGAAGCGCGATAGCGTCATGAATGTAAAGAGCTTTTTCAAGCTCGCTCCACGAGCTTTTTACGCCGGATGTAATGCCGGAAATATAGCTTTTGTACGTTGATTTCGCGGAAGTGAGCTCGCCGCCTGAGATCGAATACTTGGGAATCATTGTTTGAACATATCCGGTTGCATCGGAATAGGAATATTCAAGCGCTTTTTCAACGTAGAAAAGTTCGGGAGATGTGCGAACGATTTTGTCGAATATCTCCTGAAGCTCCGAAACCGAAATGTTGTAGTCGGAAAGATCAATTTCGGTGTTCGATGCCGAAAGACCCGAATAAACGGTGTCGTAAGCGTCTTGATTATACGCAAACACCGACACGGAAAGCAAAATTGCAAGAGATACTGTTGCAATGATATAAATAAGCGTTTTTTTCATAAAATACACTTCCTAACTGTGTGATAAAACGA
>CAZPJU010000054.1:0-7994 GCA_964586965.1 uncultured Lachnospiraceae bacterium
ATTCTTCGTCAGTCGGAGCGACTCCCTCGGAAAAATAGTTATAGTTGTTGTTTTCTTTGTACGGAACGAGATTCGGCTTGTCCGGGTTATGTACGACAAAATCATCTGTCGGAGAAACGGCGCGCGTTTCGAAGAATTTACACTTGTCGCACCAGAGGTAATCGAGAATGTCATGTCTGATTTCCTCCGCGAGAGCGGTCATTTCGTCGGCTTTTTTGTCTTCTCCTGCGAGGCGATACAGCTCTGCGGATGATTTTGCCGCGCCGAATACATATGCGTTCTCGGCGTGAGCCTTATGCATACCGACACCGTGATAATGCATTGAACAGGTGTCTGCGTCGTTGCCTGTCATGTAATTGCTTCTGTACGCGATGAGCTTTGCTTTCGGTGTGGAGTCGCTTTCATGCTGACCGTAATGCTCAAGCTGACCCTTTGCGTCGCCCTCAAACCAACGTGCGAGGGTGAGCGCAAGCTCCTTTGAGCCACCGTGGACGTAGAACGCTTCGCGGCCGGCGGTGCCGATGTACTGACCGTAGTGATTGTTCCAACAACGTCTGTTACCGGGATTGTCCAAAAACGCGCTGCCGCCGGAGCAAGAACCGACGGAAAGCAGCTGACCGTACGGCAAATACGGTGTACGTTGCCATTTTGTGTCCTGAAGATGCATGCACTGCGTCAAAACGATCGCATTGTTGTAGCCGAGGACGCCCTCTATCGTGACGGGATACTGATAATCGTGACCGGGAATGTTCGCGTCGAGCGTGTTGTAGCGGAGGAGCCAGAAATGATAGTCGATGGCTTTCTTCATTGCCGCGCTCGGAACGTCGATGTAGGGAATGACGCGATGCCAATATTCATTGTATTCGCGCTTTTGCGTTTCAAGTGCAAGTGAGTTTGACTGATCCGCAAGCTCCGCAAATCGCAAATAATCGCGCTCCGCTTCGGGAATTTCATCTGTTGTAAAAGCGATGATCACGTTTCCGTATGCGGAAGCATTCGCTTCGACGGTTATGCTTCTGTTAAGCGACGGGCGCTTCTGCCAAGGCATAAGTTCGCCTTCGGGACGGCGACGTGAAGGACGTGGAGTCCCGGACGCGGACATACGCGCCTTAACCGTAGTAAGGTCGTTTCTGTCGCGCAGTCTGCCGCGCAGTTCTCCGCGCAATTTGTTACCGGGGTAGACAGCCCAAGGTTCGTGAGCAAATGGGGAAAACGCCGAGACCGTAACTGTTACAGGTGTGTCGGAGCGGTTTTCGAATGTGTATAAAAGAACGGCACAGTTTTGCTCGCTTATGAATTTGTCGGTTATAACTTTATAATCTCCGCAAGCGTATTCGCCGTGCCAATGAGACGGCATATTTACACGTTTTTCGGTGATTTCGTTAAATTCGAGCTTGTTTTCGCCAACGTAAAATTCAAGCGACATAAGCTCGCGTCTGCCGAGAGGCTGACAATAAGAGGGGTCACCGCCGAAGCCGATGACGGAAACATCGTGAGTGAACATATAAAGCGAACGTCCGCGTGTCATAAGTGCGTCGCCATCGTCATTTCCGCCTCTGTTTGGATCTCCGTTGGCGGCACCGAAACGTGCAAGTATCTTATCAAAGCGGTATTCACCGTTCGATTTGTCCTTTTCGTACACGGCTTCGAGGTGTGCGAGCGGATTGACAGATTCATAATCCGAATAAATATGCTCGGTAGCTTCTGTATTTTTATAAACGGGTTTTCTCAGGTCCATAGCGATCCTCCGATAGTTTGTTTTTACCCAATTTAAATATATCATATTCAGACCGTTATTTCAAGGATAAATAAAATGTAAATGCTTTTTAGAATATGCCTTTGACGTTAAAAATCATCGCCTTGACTAAAATGCAGAAATATGATAATCTATTCATGTAAATTTTTCGGAGAAGCTTTATTGATGAAAATAAAAACAGAAAATACGGTGAGGATAGCGATGTGTACCGCGCTGATTTGTATTACCGCGTGGATAACGATTCCGTCACCGATACCGTTTACGCTGCAAACGTTTGCCGTACTGTTGACTTGTGGACTCATAGGCGGAAAAAATGCAAGCGCAGCGGTATTTATATATATTTTGCTCGGAGCTTTCGGATTACCAGTGTTTTCCGGATTTACGGGAGGAATTGCATCGCTCGGAGGTCCGACAGTAGGCTTTATTTTCGGATTTTGGGTGATGACGCTTTTTATGTGGCTTTGCGAACGTTTTATAAAATCGACAGCGTCTCTTGCTCTTGTAATGTCATTTTCTTTGCTTATTTGTTATGTATGCGGTGTGCTTTGGTACGTTTTGATGTATTCACCGAACAATCCGAATTCAATCGGAGCGATTATTTCGTCAACAGTTCTTCCTTTTGTTCTTCCCGATGCGATAAAGCTTGCCTTGGCGGTAATGCTTACTCGCAGATTGAAAAAATATATTAAATAAATACGTTTTAAGGAGAAATTTTTATGTCAGATAAAAAAATGCCGGTAACGGCTGTAATCGTAGGTGCAGGACACAGATCGCTCATATATGCGGGACTTGCAAAGGAAGCTCCCGATATGCTTAAGATTGTCGGTGTTGCCGATCCCGATCCGATCAAGCGTCGCCTTGCCGCGGAGCGCTTTGATATTCCCGAAAATATGCAATTTTACGATGCGGATGAGCTTGCTGCCAAGGGCAGACTTGCGGATGTTATCATAAACGGTACGATGGACAGTCAGCATATACGCACCGCTGTTCCGCTTTTACGTCTCGGATATGATATGCTGCTTGAAAAGCCGATTGCTGTTTCGCAAGATGAAATTGAGCTGCTGAAAAAGACGGTAAAGCAATATAAAAACAAAGTATATGTCTGTCATGTGCTTAGATATGCACCGTTTTACCGTAAGGTTTATGAACATATAGGTGAAATAGGCGACATACTTAATATCCAGCTTACCGAGCACGTGTCATATCATCATCTTGTCGTTTCTTACATAAGAGGAAAATGGAAAAGCAAGGCTGAATGCGGAGCCGGAATGTTGCTTGCCAAATGCTGTCACGACATGGACTTGATGATGTGGTTTGCTGGGGAGGCGCGTCCTGTTTCCATTGCGTCTTTCGGTTCCGACATAGCGTTTGACGAAAGTAAAAAGCCGGTGGGCGCAGGCAAGCGCTGCCTTGTTGACTGCAAGGTTGAGGCAGACTGTCCGTATTCCGCCAAAAAGCATTACATTGACCACCCGGATCGCTGGAAATTTTATGTTTGGGATTGCTTTTCCGGTCAAACACCTACCATAGAGGACAAAATAAATTCGCTGAAAACAGACAATCCTTACGGCACCTGTGTTTACGGTAACGGTCATACAGTTGTAGATCACCAAAGCGTACTTGTTAATTTTGACAGCGGACTTACGGCAACCCTTAATATGATAGGAGGCGCTTCTAAAGCGGAGCGCAATGTGCATATTATCGGTACGAAGGGCGAAATCAAGGGCGTTTTTGACGATTCTGTTATAAAGATCAGAAAGATAAATCAGTCTGCCGACTGCAAAAAGTTTTACGATGAGGAGATAATTGACCTTCGCGATGACGGCGACAAATCCGGTATGACAGGTTCTCACGGTGGTGGCGATCTGATGCTCGTCAGAGATTTTGTGAATGCGGTCAGAGGTGAAAAAACGACACCGTGCGCATCATCTCTCGATGTTTCGATTGCGTCGCATCTTGCTGTTTTTGCGGCAGAAAAATCACGTGAAAACGGAACGATAGAAAGGATATGCATAGATGACGCGGAAAAATGATTTTTCAATAAGATATGCATCGCCCGAAGATTTTGATTCGCTTTTGACGCTTTTGGACGGCGCTTTCGGCTTTCCGAATGAACGTGCAGACGGGTTCGCTTCGCTTTTGCCCAAGTTGTATCATCCTCAAATGAAACAGCTTGTTGCGGAAAAAAACGGTGAACTTGTCGGTGCGGTCGGTATGTTTGAGAGAAAGATTTGCGTTTGCGGCGAAACGCTTACCTCTGTCGGGATCGGAAACGTTGCGTGCCGCGAAGATGCACGCGGAGAGGGAATAATGTCTGCGCTGATGAAAAAGGCTGTGTCAGACATCGTCGCATCCGGAGCGGAACTTTCCGATCTCGGCGGAAAGCGCCATCGCTACGCGCATTTCGGCTACGAATGTGCCGGAAAAGCTTACAATTTTACAATACGGTCCGATTTTTCATCTCACGTCGGAGCAAACGAAAATACACTGCGCTGTGTTCCGCTTGAGGAATATATTGATTTGGCGGAAAAGCTTTATCTGTCACAGTCGGTGCGATTCGAACGCGACGACTTTGATGTTGTAACGCGATCTTGGCGCGCTTTACGTTATGCTTTTGTTGACGGCTGTGATTTTGTCGGATATGCCGTTATCCGTCAGGACAGAGTTACCGAGCTTATCCTTTCGGATCCGTCACGCTTGAGTGAGGCTGTCATGGCTATTTTCGACGCAACGCAGGAAAATCAGCTCACGCTTACAATGCGCGAAACGGATCCGCTTATGACTTATGCATATAAAATATATGATGGTATCTCCGTTCGCTCAAATGAGCAAATAGCGGTCTTTAACTTCAAAAAAACAGTGTATGCGTATTTGAAATATCTTTCAACATTGAAAACGCTTCCCGAAACGGAGCTTCCGTTCCGGATCATTCGAGAAGATGGCGAGGAATGTTTTACTGTCGCTGTACGAAACGGTGTGCCGACTGTCACGGACGGTGCAAATAGTCCGATCGTGCTGACTCAGTTTGAAGCGACAGCTTTCTTTTTCGGGATTATATCTCCCGAAAGAGCCGAACTGAGTAACGCCGAGACACTATTTCCGCTTCCTGTGTTTATCCCTTCGCCCGATTGCGTATAATGTTCGAAAATATTTGTAAACATTCGAAAAACATATTCAATAACGACTTTGAATATGATATAATATTCAAAGTATACCGACGTTTGAAAAAATATACAGATAACCGAAAGGGAAATGCTTGCAATGATGAAAAGAACAGTTTCAATCCTGCTTTTTGCCGTTATGATAATGTCTGCGCTGATGCTGACAGCCTGCAATAAATCAACGGATCTCCAGGACTATGACCTTGAAAAATACATAACTATCGGTCAGTACAAGGGAATAAAGATCAGCGAAAAGGTGATAAGCGTTTCGGATGATGATGTTGCCGACGCTGTTGATGATTTTCTTGATGAATATGCAGATACCGTTGCCGTTAAGGAAACGGAACTTATAAAAAAAGGCGATACGGTTAAAATTACGTATGTCGGCAAGATAAACGGCGAATACGATGCTTTTGAAAACGGTGAGACATTTACCGAAGAAAAGGACGGTTATGAGCTTGTTATCGGTTCGGGAAGCTTTATAGACGGCTTTGAGGATGAAATCGTAGATATGCATCCCGGCGATGAAAAGACATTTGATATCGTTTTTCCGGATGATTATAAGAATAACGAAGCACTTCGCGGCGTAAAAACAACGTTTTCGGTTAAGGTTTTGTCTGCCGAAAGAGATGTTTATCCCGAATATACAGATGACTTTGTTGCAGAAAAGACCGATTTTGACACAATTGATGCTTTTGAAGCCAATATTCGCGAAGAACTTCGCAAAGAGGCGGATGAAGATGAACTTATTGCGGAAATTCAAGATGTTTGGGAAAAAATCGTTGAAAATTCGACAGTGATCAAATATCCCGAAGCTGTTTTGGAAGCTCAGATCGAGAAGGTGGTAGCTGAGTACAAGGCGTATGCCGAATATTATTCTATGACATTCGAAGATCTCCTGGAAAATTACTACGGAACGACCGAAGATGAGTTTATGGTAGAGGTTAAGGCGGAATGCGAGCTTTACATTAAGGAGGAAATGATCCTTCGACGTATTGTTGAGCTTGAGGAGATTTCTATCACAGATGCGGAATACGCAGAGGGCGCGGCAGATTATGCAAAGGATAACGGTTTTAAGGATGCCGCCGCAATGGAAGAATACTACGGCGAGGATGTTATCAAAGAAAGCTTGCTTTGGGATAAGGTTCTGCTTCATCTTGTTGAACTTGCGGACATTCAGCCCGCCGACAGTACTTCGGATAAATAATTTACTTCTCATACCGACGCAAAATGTGTCGGTATGATTTTTGAGGTCAGTTTTGACTGTGAAAGGATGTATAAAATGAAAAGAATAACAGCAGCTTTGATTGCAATTATGATGCTTCTTGCAGGACTTGTTTCCTGTGCTGACAGCGGCGATAAGGACGATACCTCGGATACAGGTACGGGGACTTCCGCCGATACGGAAGCGGATGCCGGAATGACGCTTGACGAAATGCACGAAGCTCTTGAAAATTTGAATGTAAGCGATTATATAAATGTGGGTGCTTATATCGGCGTTGAAATCGAAGAAGTTACCATTGAGATCACAGACAAAATTATCGAGAATACCATCAATGAATTTCTTAAAGAGTATGCTGAGGAATATAAGCTGACGGAGACGGATAAAGCGGAAAACGGCGATACTCTCGTTATCACTTATGTCGGTTATATTGACGATGAAAAAACAGATAAGTTTGAAAACGGTGAAAAATTCACCGAAGCAACGACGGGAAGCGATCTTGAACTTGGATCCGGATCATTTATCCCCGGCTTTGAGGACGCGCTTGTCGGTCATTCGGTCGGCGAGACCGTTACATTTAACGTTGTTTTTCCCGATGAATATAAAAACAATCCGGATTTAAGCGGCGTTAATACAAAATTTGAGGTCTATATTCGATCCGCTACTCGTATGATTAATCCGGAATATACGGATGAACTTGTAGCTGAAAAAACGGATTACGAAACGATTGAAGAACACAGAGCGTATCTCATTGAGGAGCTTAAGGTTGCCGCAAAAGAGAAGGAGCACAGCTCGAAGGTTTCTGCCGTTTGGGAAAAGATCATCAAGGCGTCTGAGGTTATAAAGTACCCTGAAGAGCTTCTTGAGGCTGCTGTCTCACTGACAATTTCGCAGTACGAGGACTACGCCGCGCAGTACAATCTCTCACTTGATCAGCTGCTTTCGTTCTATTACGGTACGACGGAGGAAAATTTCAGAGAACAGGTGACCGAGGAATGCAAAGAGTACATCGTTGAAGAATTGCTTCTTATCGAAATTATAAGAAAAGAAAATCTCGAAATTAACGACAGAGAATATGCAGAAGCGGCTAAGGAATATGCGGATAAATTCGGACTTGAGAGCGTTGAAAAGCTTGAAGAAGAATATGGAGCCGACGTTGTTAAAGAGAACATACAGTGGGACAAAGTCTGTGAATTTTTGCTTGAAAACGCAGTGATCGTACCTGCGTCCGAAAGCGATTCTGATAAAACCGAATAAATGAGCTTTACACTTGAAAAAGCAATAAAAAAATCCCGATCGTGAGATCGGGATTTTTTTATTTGTTTGAAACTTATGCCTTGAGGTTAGCTTCGAGCTTAGCGAGTTCTTCGTACATTTCTGCGGGAACGTGGTCACCGACCTGTGCGTAGAATTCCTTGATGTTTTCAACATCTGCGAGCCAAGATTCCTTATCAACCGTAAGGAGATCTTCGATTGTTTCACGTGTGATTCCTTCGAGACCTTCGATGTTGATGTCTTCAGCCTTCGGTACATAACCGATAGCGGTTTCAACAGCGTCAACCTTGCCTTCGCAACGGTCGAGGATCCAAAGGAGAACTCTCATATTGTCACCGAAGCCGGGCCAAATGAAGTTGCCTTCGTCATCGGTACGGAACCAGTTAACGTGGAAGATCTTGGGAGCGTTGGGGATAACCTTGCCCATTTCGATCCAATGCTTCCAATAGTCACCCATGTTGTAACCAACGAAGGGACGCATAGCCATCGGGTCGCGGCGAACTACGCCGACAGCGCCGGAAGCTGCTGCTGTTGTTTCGGAAGCCATGATGGAGCCGACGAAAGCACCGTGCTGCCAGTC
>CAZPJU010000055.1:0-7920 GCA_964586965.1 uncultured Lachnospiraceae bacterium
AGGAAAAGGCGTATCGCGTAACGGATGTCAGCGACGTTTGCGAAGTTGACCTCGGTGCTTCGGTAGGTGTTCGTATTGTAAGAAAATACGAAAGTTCGGTGATTACACAGACGATCACCGTATCACCTTACGATAAGGCGATCAAAGTTGAAAACCATATAGATTGGCACGAACGCCATACGTTGCTTAAAGCATATTTCCCGATCGCGGTAAATGCAGACAAAGCAACTTACGAAATTCAATACGGTCACGTTACGCGGCCGACACACGAAAATACAAGCTGGGATTCCGCAAAGTTTGAAGTTTGTGCTCACAAATATGCCGACGTTTCCGAGCACGGTTACGGCGTCAGCCTTTTGAATGACTATAAGTACGGATATTCCTGCGCCGGCACGGAGCTTGCGCTTACGCTTCTTAAGTGTGCAACACATCCGAATCCCGAAGCGGATCAGGGTGTTCACGAATTTGCTTACGTTCTTCTGCCGCATGAGGGTGACTTCAGAGACGCCGGTGTCGTTGAGGCCGCATATTTGCTCGCAAGACCTCTTGCTGCTCTTGCTCCTAACGGAAACGGAACTGCTCCCGATTCATTTGTGCTTGCCGAATCCGACAGAAAAAATGTTATTATTGAAGCTGTTAAGGCGGCTGAGGATGACGATAATGCTGTCATCGTTCGACTTTACGATGCTTACAATATGCGTTCTACGGCAAAAATAATCGTTGGATTTGATGTTTCAAAGGCGTTTGTTTGCGATATGGAAGAAAACGAGCAATACGAACTTCCGCTTGAGGGTAGAGAGGTCTGTGTTCCTGTCGGAAGCTTTGAAATTGTTACATTGAAACTTTATAAAAAGTGAGAAACATGGACATTATTGAAAAGACAGTATCGAAAAATCATATATATCGCGGTAAGATACTGAATCTCAGATGTGATGAGATAAAGACTGTCGGCGGAGAACCGGCTGTTCGAGAGGTGGTTGAACACAACGGCGGAGCGGCTGTTGTTGCCGTTACCGATGCGGACGAGATTTTGCTTGTTCGTCAGTATCGTTATGCTGTCGGTGAGTTTATGACGGAGATTCCTGCCGGCAAGCTTGAAAAAGGGGAAGATCCGGCGGAAGCGGTAGCACGCGAGCTTCGTGAGGAGACGGGTGCTGTTGCGGAGCACATTTTTCCACTCGGTTGGCTTTATGTTTCTCCCGGATATGCGACTGAAAAACTGTATCTTTATGCGGCTGAAGGACTTTCATTCGGAGATCAGCAGCTTGATCCGGATGAATATCTCGATGTTATAAGGATGCCGTTTGCCGAGGCGTTCGAAAAGGCTCTCGGAGAGGGATTTTGCGACGCAAAGACAGATGCGGCGATACTGAAGCTTGCTCATTTAAGGTTGAGGGGGATGAAATGAAAACGAAATTGTTCGGAAAAATAGTTAAAGATCCCGCTTTTTATAAGGCGGTGCTCACGATAGGTTTACCTATTGCGCTTCAAAATATGATAACACTGGCTGTAAGTGTAGCTGATACGCTTATGCTCGGACGTGCCGATGCGACGGGGTTGCTTTTGTCCGCATCGTCTCTTGCAAATCAGCCGTTCACGCTTATGACATCGCTTTGCTTCGGGCTTTCGGGCGGTACGTCTGTTTTGTGTACGCAATATTACGGTAAAGGGGACTATAACGCCATACGAACGGTCTTTTCGATCGTTTTGAGGTGTGCTGTGCTTCTCACATTCGGATTCGCATTTACTGTTTTGACGTTTCCGGAATGGGTAATGTCGCTTTTTACAAACAAAGCCGAAACTATTGCCGCAGGTGCGGAGTATCTCTCAATTATAGGTTGGGCGTATGTTTTCTTCGGAATATCATATACGCTTCAATGTATGCTTCGAACCGTTGCAAAAGTAAACATAAGTGTTGTTACATCGGTAATGTCGTTGTTTATCAATATCTTCGGAAACTGGGTGCTGATCTTCGGTAATCTCGGATTTGAGCCGATGGGAATAAAGGGTGCCGCTATTGCAACGCTTATAGCAAGACTTATTGAGTTTGTGATAATGTTTGTGTATACGTTCTTTATTGAAAGTGACATAAAATACAGACTGCGTCATCTTTTCCTCAGAAGCAGTGTTTTGTTCCGTGACTTTTTCCGCTACGGCTTGCCTGTATTCTTCAACGAGGCATCATGGTCATTGGCTGTTGCTGTTCAGGCGAGCATAATCGGTCACATTACATATTCGTCGGGTGATCCCGTTGCGGCTTATGCGATAAATGACATAATGAGCTCGCTTTCGATTCTTGGCATTTGGGGAATCGCCGGAGGATCTGCTGTTCTTGTCGGCAGTGCAATCGGAGAGGGCGATCTTGAAAAAGCCAAAGAACGTGCGAACACTTTCCAGCTTCTCGGCGTGCTTTGCGGATTTGTCGGCACGTCACTGATTCTCATTATAAAGTATCCGTTGCTTTCCATATATAACATGGAGCCTGAAACGCATAAACTTGCGGTTGAGATGCTTAACGTGACTGCTTCCGTGCAGGTGTTCGTTGCGCTTTCCGCTGTTGCCATTGTCGGTGCGCTCAGATGCGCCGCGGATACGGTGTTCTGCTTTGTTTCCGAGTCGCTTTCGCTTTGGTGCGTTTCGATTCCGCTTGCTTTTATAGGAGCGAATATTCTTCATTTGCCCGTTTGGAACATAATTCTTCTTATGAGAACGTCCGAGATTATCAAAGCGACCGTTTGCCACATACGTGTACGTCGCGGACGATTTATCAAAAACGTCACTCGCGAAAAAAGCGAAATAGCATGAAATTTTCTTCAAAAAACAGGCGTGATTTTGCATCACGCCTGCTTTATTTTTTATATCGGGAATTGGGTTAATTGTACATTTTCATTTTCAAACGGAGATTGTCTGCGATCATTGCGATAAATTCCGAATTAGTCGGCTTGCCGCGTGTGTTTTGTATCGTATAGCCGAAGTATGAGTTCAGCGTATCGACATCACCTCTGTCCCATGCCACCTCGATCGCGTGACGTATGGCACGTTCGACGCGGGAGGTTGTTGTGGAATATTTTTTAGCTACAGACGGATAAAGAACCTTTGTGACCGAGTTGATTATATCGCTGTCCGCAATCGTCATCAGAATTGCTGTTCGAAGATACTGATATCCCTTTATATGCGCCGGTACGCCTATCTGATGGATGATTTTCGTTACCTGTGTTTCGATATCAAGCTCTGCGCGTTCTGTCTCCGAACTTTGTCTGACTGCTTGCGGACGTTGTGAGGTGAGCGATTCGATGTGATTTATCAAACTTCCGTAATCAAGAGGTTTCAAAAGACAAAGAGATGCTCCTGCATTCATTGCGTCAAGAAGAATGCTTTGATTTGAGACGATTGAAACGATGATGAATATCGGTTTTTTACCGTTTATCATGCCTGAATTGCAGTTACGTATGAGACCTATTCCGTCAAGCTTTGAGAGCCAAATATCTGCGATCACCACATCCGGATGACTGCGGTTTATTTTCAAAAGCGCATCTTCACCGTTATAAGCTTCTTCTATGCCTGAAAAGCCGTGGTTTATGAGTGCGTCTTTGCATCTTTTTCTTGCTTCCGAGTTTTCGTCTGCTATCAGTATTTTAGTATTATGTTCCATTTTTACTTCCTCGCTGGTAATGTTATTGACGGATATATAATACCATAAAATGGAATAATAAGCAATACTTTGACGAGCGAAAAAGTGCACAAAGATTCAACGTCAAATTTGTTTGATTTTACAAAATCGGTACGAGAGGAAATACGCATTTTGTCGCGTCGTGGCGCAAATATAAGAAAAACAAAAAAACGGGTTGTTAACCCGTTTTTTATTCTTGTTTGAATGCGATAAGCTGTGAAGCGTAGGGAAGTGAAAGGATCCAATCACAAAGGATGTGCCATTCATCTAACTTATGGTTTCTACGTGCATAATATATATTAGTAAGATTTTCGTAATTAAGCGTTACTGTGCGAAGCTGATTGTAGGATGAGGGAAGAAGTTGGATTATATCGTACCAATGTGCCTTATCCTTTGTTTCATTGAAAGCAATTCTTGCTTTTTCGAGATAAGTTATCATTACATCGAGTGCTGCGAGAGCTTCATCCGAGCATTTGTCGCATGAGAAATCATTGCGCGAAAATTCTTTTGAATGTATCTTATGCATTGTCGATGTTGAATTTGCGACGGTAGCGATTTTATAGGTGTCAAATTCTTTCCACCAATAAATAGGAGCCGTTATATCGACAGATACGAATATTTGTCGCAAAAACTTTCTGTGATCGGAACCGGCTCGACAAAGTCTCGATGCAAGATCAAGATCGTTAGGACCGAGTATATAATTGCCGTTTTCGTCATAAAAACTGTCAGATCTTGCCCAACTGTTCATGGGATTGCGCGCTCCGCGGATAGCGCCTTCTATATTCATAACGCAAGCGTTATTAACTGTCAGCATGGAAAGCCTCCGTTTTTTTGAAAAAATATCTTCAATATTATATCATTAAGAGTTCTGTACGTCAACGAATAAAAATAAATAAAATTATCGTGAGATGAATAAATTATCCGTTTCGGGCAAAAATAAACTTGCAAAGTACATTTAAGGAGATTTTTTCTGCATTATGACAAAGAAAAATAATGAAGCAAAGCTTATTTACGTAGCGGTTATTCTTGTTGTGACGGTGCTTTCCGTAATAATTATAGTTACCGGAATTGCGGCTCGTCGCCGTGGAGAAGATCCTACGCCTCCGATCGTAAATGATACGGAGTCCAAACAAGATACGCCTTCTTTCGGAAAAAAGGATGAAGAAGTTTCTCGTGTTCCGGAGAGTTCGAAACATCGCGAGGAAAGCAGTGCCGGACCGGACGAATCCAAAAAAGAAGATGAAACAAAAGATGCTTCCGTAAACGATACGAGCGTGAACGAGGTTATATCGGAGCCTACACCTCCCGAATTTGTTTCACCTGCAAAGGGAGATGTGTCAAAGTCGCACAGTGAAACCGTGCTTGTGTATTCTCTTACGATGGACGATTACAGAACGCACAGCGGTATAGATATTTCCGGACAACTTGGAGATATAGTCGTAGCTTCCGCCGACGGAATTGTAAAGTCCGTTTATGAGGATCCGATGTGGGGGTATTGTGTTTCTGTTGTACACGAAGGGGACGCGGTCAGCTACTACAAAAATTTATCTGCGGATGTTATTGATAAAATTTCCGCAGGGGACAGCGTAAAGGCGGGAGATCCGATCGGATCTATCGGGGAAAGCGCGCTCGTTGAGATAGCGGAGGAACCGCATCTTCATTTCGAACTGAAGATAGGCGGTGTTTCCGTTGATCCGCAGGAGTATTTTGAGGTTCCTGACGGAAATGTAACCGAAGAATAAAACAAAGTTCCAAAGGTCAGCGAAAGGTGATCTTTGGGACTTGTTATGAAAAAAGCCGAATAATAGTTGCGTAATTTTATTTTTTATGTTGCAATATCAATAAAATGTGATAGAATAAAAGTACGGATTTTGCGTCTGGCAATTTGCCCGAATTAACGGAGGTAATTTATGATATTCAAAACAGAAAGATCTATCACCCTTACTAACGGAAATGAGCGTATCAAAATCGAAGCGTGGGGCAGGGGACTTCGCGTTTGTACTGTACCGTACGGAGATTTTCCGAACGAAACATGGGCGCTCGATGAGGTGCCATCCGAAAATGTAACAGTATTTGTACCCGAAAATTCAAACGACGGCAATCCTTACATAGAGTCTGACGGTATCAGATGTAATATTTACGGCGGATTTTTATCGTTTTGGGCGGGAAACAATCTCCTTTTCGAAGATGAACATTACGAATGGCCGCTTCACGATTCCGCGAGAACGTACAATCCCGTGCTCGGAACAGACGGTTTTGAGGCTTTCGTACGTTTCCGTGCGTTTGACGGAGAAAAGATCCACGGCATGGGGCAATACAGAGGCGCAAAGTATGATCTTAAAGGGTGCACACTTGAGCTTGCACACAGAAATTCACAAATATCTGTTCCGTTTTTTATTTCAAATCGCGGATACGGTTTTCTTTGGAACAATCCCGGAATAGGAAATGTTACATTTGCCGAAAATATTACCGAATGGCACGCGCGTTCGACAAAAAAAGTGGATTATTGGGTATGCGCAGCCGATACTCCGGCTGAAATTATCGAAAAATATACAGAGGTTACGGGGCGTCCGACGGAACTCCCGGAAAGTTTGCTCGGACTTTGGCAATGCAAACTTCGTTATCGCACGCAGGATGAGGTGCTTAACGTAGCACGCGAATATCACCGTCGCGGAATAAAGCTCGATGTGATTGTTATTGACTTTTTTCATTGGGATTATCAAGGTGATTGGTCATTTGATCCCGAATATTGGCCGGATCCGCAGGCAATGGTTGATGAATTGAAGTCATACGGCACACGTCTCATGGTGTCAGTGTGGCCGACTGTCGATCCGAGAAGCAAAAATTTCCGCGATTTCGAGTCTAACGGATACCTTGTCAATACGGATCGCGGAATTAATATGATATTTGAATTTAACGGCCCCGAACGTATTTACGATGCGACGAATCCGGATGCGAGAAAGTTTGCGTATAAGCTTTTGAAAAAGAATTACGGACAGTACGGTATTGATATGTACTGGCTCGATGAAGCTGAGCCGGAATATACGAAATGTCATTATGATCTTTATCGTCATCATCTCGGTGCGGCGCTTCAGGTCGGTAATTTTTATCCGAGAACACATTCGCAAATGGTTTACGATGGAATGAAAGAGGACGGTACGAAGGATATCCTTAATCTCGTTCGTTGTGCATGGGTAGGAAGCCCTAAGTACGGTGCGCTTGTTTGGTCGGGAGATATTGATTCTACCTTTTCACAGATGAAGCGTCAGATCGGTAACGGACTTAACATGGGTGTTGCGGGAATTCCGTATTGGATATCCGATACCGGCGGATTTTATAACGGCAATATAAATGATCCGGAATTCCGTGAGTTGATTGTGCGTTGGTATCAGTGGGCAACGTTTTCACCGATTCTTCGTATGCACGGTGACAGACAGCCTCACGCCGGTGCACTTGCGTGGGATATTGATCACGGCGGCGGTTTCTGCGGATCCGGAGCAGATAACGAAATTTGGAGCTACGGTGACGAAAACTACGATATATTCATCAAATATTTGAAAATACGTGAGGAAATGAAGCCGTACATAAAGGCTACGGCGGACGAATGTCGCGTAAACGGAAAACCTATGATGAGAGCGCTGTTTATAGAATTTCCCGATGATGAAAAGGCTTGGGACTGCGCGGACGAGTATATGTTCGGCAACGATTATCTCGTTGCGCCCGTAACCGAATATAGGGCGCGCAGACGCAGAGTGTATTTACCGAAAGGCAGTTGGGAAGCTCTTGACGGAAGCGGAATTATCGAAAGTGAAGGTGAATTTGTAGAGGCGCTCGCTCCGCTGGATTATATGCCGGTGTATAAAAAACTTTGACTTACGCTTTCCTACATATAACATATAGTAAAGAGTGCAAGTTCTGTTTTGCGGGATATGTTGTTTGTCGAATGTAAATGACTTGTTAATAAATCAAAAATTACCTGTTATAAAAGCTTAAACAAAGATCATAATAATGACAGAGGACGCGACGCGAACGCGGCACGGACTCAATTTATATAGATTATGATGAGAGATATCAACCGTGCCGTTAAGCGACACATTGATACTCGGAATGACAGGAGATTAAAAATTATGGCATCCAGCAATAAGAAACTCGTACCCGAAGCAAAGGCAGCACTTGACAAGTTCAAGATGGAAGCAGCAAATGAAGTAGGCGTAAATCTTAAGGACGGCTACAATGGCGAACTTACTTCT